>NZ_CP046640.1:3315895-3621194 GCF_017751145.1 Iocasia fonsfrigidae | reverse complement strand
TTCAAGGGGTTGTAGATATAATCAAAAAACATCTGTCAAAGATTTTTGTGGAAGAGACAGAACTTATTAATAAATATCCTGAATTTTTTAAGGAAAGGGAAAACGAATGTAATTAGAATAAGGAGACGTAAATATGAAAATGACGCTAAGATGGTTTGGAAGTAAGCATGATAATGTGACTTTAGAACAGATCAAACAGATTCCTGGTTGTGTAGGTGTTATTACAACCCTATATGATTCTAAACCTGGAGAAGTGTGGAGTAGGGAAGCAATTCAGGCAATGAGAAATGAAGTAGAGTCAGCAGGGTTAGAGGTTAGCGGTATTGAGAGTGTGAATATTCATGATGATATTAAGATTGGTCTTCCTACAAGAGATAAGTATATCAATAATTATATTGAAACTCTTGAAAATTTAGGGGAAGAAGGGATAAATTTAGTATGCTATAATTTTATGCCTGTGTTTGACTGGACAAGATCTGATCTTGCAAAGGTAAGACCTGATGGTTCTACAGTCCTTTCTTATGACCAAGAGGTTATTGATAAAATAGATCCAGATAAGATTTTTAAGGAAATGGAAGCAAGCTCTAATGGGTTTGTACTACCAGGATGGGAACCAGAACGACTAGGAAAGGTAAGAGAACTATTTGAAATGTATAAGGATGTAGATGAAGAAAAATTATTTGAAAATCTTATATATTTTTTAAATGCTATTATGCCTACCTGTCAAAAGTATGGAATTAAGATGGCAATTCATATGGATGATCCTGCATGGTCTGTATTTAATCTACCAAGAATAATAAATAATAAAGAAAATATCCAAAGAATGCTTGATGCAGTTTCTGTGGAAAATAATGGGTTAACCATATGTACAGGTTCTTTAGGTTCTAACCCTGATAATGATATTCCAGATATTATAAGAAGTTTCAAAGGGCGAATACACTTTGCTCATATTAGAAATCTTGTTCATCACGGGCCAGGTAAATTTGATGAGGCAGCACATCTTTCATCTGATGGTTCCTTAGATATGTATGAAATTGTAAAGGCATTATATGATATTGGCATGGAAGGACCTATAAGACCTGATCATGGAAGAATGATTTGGGGCGAGAAAGCTATGCCAGGTTATGGATTATATGATAGAGCTTTAGGAGCAACATATTTAAACGGTTTATGGGAAGCAATTGATAAATCAGTTAAGCAAGGAATGTTAGGGTTTAATGACTAAAAAATATAATCCAAAAGAAAGAAGGTGGCTAGCATGAAATTAAATATGAAGGCCTTAAATGATATTGATGTCTGGGAAAAAGCAGGGTTTAAGCTTCCAAGATTTAATCTTCAGCAAGTAAAAGAAAATACGAAGGCAAATCCTAACTGGATTCATTTTGGTGCAGGAAATATTTTTAGAGCATTTATAGCAAATGTACAGCAAAGTATTTTAAATGAAGGAAAAAGTGATAGGGGAATTATTGTTGCAGAGGGTTTTGATTATGAAATAATCGATGAAATGTATAGGCCTCATGACAATCTGGGTGCTCTTGTAACTTTAAAGGCAGATGGTCATATTGAAAAGACAGTTATTGCAAGCATTGTAGAATCATTAATTGTAGATCCAAAGAATGAAGAAAACTGGAAACGGTTAAAAGAAATTTTTATAAACCCAAGTCTCCAAATGGTAAGTTTTACGATCACGGAAAAGGGATATAGTTTACAAGATGCTAAGGGTGAATATTTATCTGACGTAGTAGAGGATTTTAATAATGGGCCACAAAATCCAGTAAGCTATATTGGTAAATTGGCTGCACTTGTTTATGAACGATATATAAATGGGAAAAACCCCCTTGCCTTAGTTAGTATGGATAATTGTTCTCATAATGGGACTAAACTTTATCAGGCGGTTAGTGCTTTTGCCGAAAAGTGGGTAGAAAAAGAATGTGTAGATGAAGGCTTTGATGTTTATATCAATGATCCTAAGTATGTATCCTTTCCATGGACGATGATTGATAAAATTACTCCAAGACCAGATCCGAGTGTAAGGGAGATGCTTAAAAAGGATGGTTTTGAAGATGTAGAGGATGTAATTACATCAAAAAACACCTATATAGCTCCTTTTGTAAATGCAGAGGAATCAGAATATCTTATTATTGAAGATTTATTTCCTAACGGCAGACCAAATCTTGAAGAGGCTGGTATTATTTTCACAGATAGAGAAACGGTTGATAAAGTTGAAAAAATGAAGGTTTGCACTTGTCTAAATCCCCTTCATACAGCTCTTGCTATATATGGTTGTTTATTAGGATATACTTTGATTTCAAAGGAAATGGAAGATCATGAGTTAAAAAACCTTGTAGAAAAAATAGGATATGTAGAGGGCCTGCCTGTAGTTGTAAATCCTAAAATTATTGATCCTAAAAAATTCATTGACGAAGTGCTTAAGGTAAGAATTCCAAATCCATTTATGCCTGATACACCACAAAGAATTGCAACTGATACTTCTCAAAAATTAGGAATCCGCTTTGGTGAAACAATAAAAGCCTATATAAGCAGAGAAGATTTAAATATAATGGATCTAAAGTTTATTCCTCTTGTTTTAGCGGGCTGGTGTAGATATTTAATAGGTATTGATGATGATGGCAATAAAATGAAACTTAGTTCAGATCCTCTTTTAGAGGAATTAACACCTTATGTTGCATCAATTTCTCTTGGAGATAAGGGACCTTTTCATGAACAGCTTAAGCCGATATTATCCAATGTTAAAATCTTTGGTATAGATCTTTATGAAGTAGGCTTAGGAGAAGTTATAGAAAATTATTTTGAAGAACTAATTGCATCAAAGGGTGCAGTTAGAGCAACTCTAAAAAAATATGTTGATTAAATAACTCTCAAAACATAAAATGACTTTGATGGTACAAGCATCAAAGTCATTTTATGTTTATTCTTGCCCTTTCTAAAAATATAAGAGAAAATGCTTCTGTCGGAGATGCTAAATTTTTTCGCAAGATCCTGAAACCATACTATTTTATTGTTTCTTGAGAAAAAGCCCAAAAAGGGTTATAATAAAGAAAAAATGCAGGAGAGTGGTTAGGTGAAATCTTATAGGGAATACTTATATTTTGATACTAACAACAGGGTAGAATTAATAAATATTACTGATAAAGTTGTAGATATAATTAAAAAAAGTCAAATAAAAGAGGGATTATGCCTGGTCAATGCCATGCATATAACGGCCAGTGTTTTTATTAATGATGATGAACCTGGTTTACATAATGATTATAAAAAGTGGCTAGAAGAGTTAGCTCCACATGAGCCTATTTCCCAATACCAACATAATGGTTTTGAAGATAATGCAGATGCACATTTGAAACGGCAGATTATGGGGAGAGAGGTTGTTGTAGCTATCACTGAAGGGAATCTTGATTTTGGTCCCTGGGAACAGATTTTTTATGGTGAATTTGATGGTAGGAGAGAAAAAAGGGTTCTTGTTAAGGTAATAGGTGAATAAAGCCAATGTATTAATTTAATTTTGATTTAGAAAAGGGAGTGTAAAATATATGTCAGCAGACCTTCATATACATTCAACATATTCTGATGGGAGTTTTCCTCCTGAGCAATTGGTTAAGATGGCTAAAGAGAATGGTTTAAGTACTATTGCCTTAGCTGATCATGATACTGTTGAGGGTGTTCCAGAGATGATTGCATTAGGTAAAGAGATGGGAATTGAGGTTATCCCGGCCATAGAATTTTCAACGGTCAGAGAAAAAGCAGAAGTCCACATCTTGGGTTATTATATGGATTATATATCCAGGGATTTTTTGAAAAGAGTTGAGGCCTTTTTTACGGCCAGACTTGACAGAGCACGGGAGATGGTTAATAGGTTGAACCAGCTGGGAATAAATATTCATTATGAGGATGTAACAAAACTTGCTGGGGATAAATATATCGGCCGTCCCCATCTGGCTATGGCTTTAAAACAGGCTGGTTATATTAAGGAGACAGATGATGCCTATACAAATGAACTGATTGGTAATGGAGGTAAGGCCTATGTTCCCAAGTTTCAGTTGAAACCGGTTGAGGCAATTTCTATTATCAAAGAAGCAGGTGGTATTGCTGTACTGGCCCATCCCTATTTTATTAATAGGGGCAAACCCTTTGGTGAAGAGGAGATAAGGGAATTAACTGAATATGGTCTGGATGGTCTTGAGGTTTATCACTCTAAACACAGTGAAAAGACCAGCCAATATTATCTGGAAATAGCAGAAAAACTAAATTTACTGGTGACTGGTGGTAGTGATTTTCATGGGGAAAATACACCTGGTATCCAGGTAGGGGATGTTAGAATAGATGACCAGAGGGTTAAAAAATTAAAAGACTATCTGGGAATAAGTTAGTGTTAAATAATGTTAAAAATAACGATTGTGATTATGTTATTTTTTAAAATGATTGAATCTTTGGATAGTCTATTCTCATCAATTTTCACTTGGGTACTTAGTTTGGTTAAACCTTGTCTTAGAGAAAAGTTGGTCAAAAATTTAAAATGACAATGAGCTTTTCAATGGTGCTTTTTGATATGCTTATCTAACGATAAAAAAGTAATTTATTTCTAAATATAAAAGATATTTATATTGTTAATGTATAAAAATAGTTTTGAAGAATAGCTAGGGCTATTCTTTTTTTATTTATAAAAAAATACAAATATGTGAATTTTAAAAATGATTAGTTAAGACTCATATCCTAATGTTGAGTGTTGGTCTTGTTTTCAGACACTAGATTAGCCCAGAGTGATAGGGGCGATTTGTTTATATTTATGATATATTTATTTGCTTTGCATATATCAGTTAGTTGATTTTTCATTAGCAACAATAAGTTGAATATTGTTCTCTTTAAAATTCTCAATATATTTTTTATCAGGTTCTTTATCAGTAATAAGAATATCAAGATCTTTAATATGTAAAAAAGTATAGAGTGAAACAGCGTCAAATTTATTGTGATCTAATAGTACAATGGTTTTGTTGCTTGTATTAATCATAGTTTGTTTTACTTGTGCTTCTATAAATGAAGAATTCGTTAAACCAGCAGTTAACGATAATGCATTAGTTCCCATAAAGAGTTTATGGGCATTAACTTTTTCTAATAAATTAACAGCATCTAGACTAATTATTGAATTGGTATTTCTTTGTAGATCACCTCCGATTACAATTAAGCGAAAGTTATTATATTTTAATGCTTCAGTTATGATCAAAACATTGTTTGTAATTACTGTAAGATTTTTTTTATTTCTTAAATGAGGTATCATGTGGTAAGTTGTAGTACCTGAACTAATAAGAATGATATCGCCATCTTCCACTAGTGAAGCTGCTTGTTTGCCGATTCTGTCGAGTTTTTCCGAAAATTTAACATTATTTGGATAATTACTATCTTTATTATCTATAAATGATACGCCACCATAAACTTTTTTAACGACGCCTCTTTTAGCTAGTTCATTAATATCTCTACGCATAGTGGCCATGGATACATTAAAAATATCACACAATTGTTTTGAAGTGCAGTTTCTATGTAGTTTTATGTATTCTTTTATTTTTTCTATACGTTGTAATTTCAAGTTTAGAGCCTCCTTAACAAATCTTTTGTAACCATTATATCATTTATTAGCCAGTAATTAAATAAAAAATATGAAATTATGAGTATATTTTGGTAGAGTTAATGATTGGCTAAAATATTTATTAAATATTAAAATAGAATTATCATTAGATATAGGAAAGAGGAACATAAACAATCAAAACATAACAATAAATTAATCAAATAATAAAAAATTATATTAATTATATAGATTTATAGCTATTTTATTGGAAAATTTGTTGTAATTATGATTAAAAAATGATAATATATATGCATGAGAGGAATATGAAACAAAATATGAACATATAGAGGTGATATTATGATTAAAAAACGATAATATACATATAAAAAAGAAAGATAAAAGCAAAAATATGAACATATAGAGGTGATATTGTGAGTGCGAAAATAATGGGCATAGGTGATTTGTTGATACCCCAAGAATATATTAAAACAGGTTTTAAAGGGTTTGAAGATCAAGGGATTGGGGTTGAAACTATTCAGTGGGATTTGGCAAGTTATGAAGAATTACAAAATATAAATCTTATGGTTGAAACTGGTGGTAGTGAAGCATATGAACCAGGACAATATATATTAGATGCAACTAAAGATGCAGATATTATTATTACACAATTTTGTCCTATTACAAAACGACTAATAGATAATTGCAATAACCTAAAGATGATTGGTGTACTTAGAGGTGGATATGAAAATATAAACGTAAATTATGCAAATGAAAAAAATATAGTTGTAATGAATACTCCAGGAAGAAATGCTAATGCTGTTGCAGATTTCACAGTAGGTTTATTGATATCAGAATGTAGAAATATTGCTAAAAGTCATTTGGAATTAAAAAAAGGGGAATGGGTAAGAGATTACTTTAATGCTGATTCTGTTCCAGATTTATCATATAAAACAGTAGGAATTATAGGGTTGGGGCAAATAGGACAAAAAGTTGCTCAAAGATTAAAAGGATTTGAAATGGATATAGTTGCTTATGATCCGTATTTGAAAGACCCTATAGATGGGATAAAAATGCTTAGTCTTAAAGAACTGATGCAAGTTTCTGATTTTGTAACATTGCATGCTAGATTAACAAAGGAAACAGAAAAGCTTATAAATGAAGAATTAATTAATTTGATGAAACCAACAGCTTATATTATCAATTCAGCTAGATCAGGATTAATAGATGAAAAAGCATTATATGAAGCTTTGAAAGCTGGAAAGATTGTAGGGGCGGCATTAGATGTTTTTGATGAAGAGCCACCAGGAAAAGAGTATCCTTTAGTAACACTTGAAAATGCAACTGTAACTCCACATTTGGCAGGAGGAACTAAAGATGCTTTTATAAATTCACCAATTTTGCTATCTAAAGAGATGGTAAAAGTTATTGGAAACCAAGAATCAAGATTTGTTGTAAATAAAGATATTTATAATCAAGTAAAAGATAAGTGGATTTTTAAAAAATAACAGTTAGGAGGGAAAATATGGATTTTAATCTTTCGGGCAAAGTTGCAATAGTTACTGGAGGAGGTGGTGGGCTTGGTGCTGCCATATCAGAAGTTTTAGCTGCTGAAGGTGCTAATGTAATGATAAATTATATAGTTGATGAAAGAAAGGTGATGGAATTTGTTGAATCACTTAATAAAAAATATGAAAGTAAAGCCATATCTTTATATGGAAATATTAGTGATGAAAACGATATAGACAACATATTTAATAAAGCTAATGAAGTATATGGTAAAGTAGATATTCTTGTAAATTGTGCAGGAGTTTGGCCTAAAGCTTATGTTAAAGATATGGAAGTAAAAGATTTTAGAAGAACTTTAAAAGTTAATCTTGAAGGACCTTTTATGTTATCTAAAAAAATGGTTAATCATTTAATAGAAAGAAAAAGTAAGGGTAAAATTGTGAATATTGTTTCTCAGGCTGCTTTTCACGGGTCAACTAGTGGTCATGCTCATTATGCGGCTTCAAAAGGTGGACTAGTTACTTTTACGGTTTCTCTAGCTAGAGAAGTAGCCAAATATGGAATAAATGTAACTGCAGTAGCACCCGGTATTATGAGAACATCTATGATTGGAGATAATCCAGAAAAATATATTGATAGAATTCCTTTGAAAAGAATATCTGAGCCAGAAGAAGTAGCGTATACAGTTGCTTTTCTTGCATCAGATAAAGCAGATTATATCACTGGTGCCACAATAGATGTTACTGGTGGAATGTTGATGAGGTAAATAATAAAAAAGGAGTGAACAATTATGGGATTAGTTTCATTGAAAGAAATTTTAGGAGATGCGCGCAAAAAACAGTATGCAGTTCCAGCTTTTGACACTAGCAACTACAATATGGTTAGCTCAGTAGTGGATGTTGCAGAAGAGTTGAGATCACCAGTAATTTTAATGGGTTTAAAACCAGATTTAACTGATGATCAATTTGACCATTTAGCTGTTACGATGAAGACAATTGCAGAAAAAGCAACAGTGCCAGTTTGTATTCATTTAGATCATGCTACAAATTCTGAAATTATTAAGAAGGCAATTAGTCAAGGGTATTCTTCTGTTATGTTTGATGGGTCTGTACTACCACTAGAAGAGAATATTAAGAAAACAAAAGAAGTGGTAGATTATGCTCATGAGTATGGAGTTTCAGTAGAAGCTGAATTGGGACATGTTGGAGATGGTATAGTAGGATGCTCTGAATCAGAAGGAGAACACAAAAGTACGCTTACTGATCCAAAAGAAATGGAATATTTTATAAAGGAAACAGAAGTAGATGCATTAGCAGTATCTATTGGAACAGCCCATGGGGTTTATGTTGCAAAACCAGAACTTGATATTAAATTATTGAAAGAATTAAATCAGGTATCTACTGTACCATTGGTTATGCATGGCGGTTCTGGAACACCAGATAATATGATTGAGAAATCAGCAAAAAATGGTATTTGCAAAATAAATATTTTCTCAGAGATATTGAATGCATTCTTTACTGCTATGAAAGAGAAACTTAATAGCACAGATAATATGTCAATGTGGCCGCATATGGCATATGAAGAGCCTACAAAAGCTATGAAAGAAACTATTGAGGCAAAAATATTATTGTTTGGATCAAATAATAGGTATTAATTTTTTAAATTCCATTTACTGATTAGATAGTTTGAAAGGAATTGCTCCCGATATAATTTTGTGCAAAAGTTATTATTTAATTCTAAATAATCGGGAGAATCCTTTTAAATTAGGATGTTTTTACAAAATAATGAAAAAATCACAAGAATTATTTGTTAGACAAAAAGGGAGGTATTCTTATGATAATTATCAATTCACTTATTAGTATGGGGCCATCGGTAATGATGCCAGTGATTTTCTTTTTGCTTGCTTTAATATTTGGGGTTAAAGTTGGTAAAGCATTCAAAGCAGGTATGTTAATTGGAATTGGGTTTGAGGGTATCAGTTTGGTTATAGGTTTATTACTTAATAGTTTAGGACCTGCAGCTCAAGCTATGGTTGAAAGATTTGGATTGAATCTTACTGTTATAGATTCTGGGTGGCCAGTAGGTGCAACTATTGGTTGGGGATCACCGATTGTTCCATTTGTTGTTTTTGGCGCCTTAGGTATAAATATTATTATGTTATTACTTAATTTAACTAAATCGGTTAATATTGATATTTTTAACTACTGGCATTTTTTATTAACTGGTGGTGTTGTATATGCAGTAACAAACAGTATATTGATTGCAACTATAAGCTGTTTAATAACATTTATTATAGTTCTGGTTATAGCGGATAAAACTGCTCCAAGAATTCAAAAAGAATTTGACTTAAAAGGTATTTCATTTGCACATGCTACTTCTGCTGTATATGCTCCTATAGGTATATTAATAAATTGGATTATTGGAAAAATACCAGGATTACGGAAAATAGAAGCAAATCCCGAAACAATTAACAATAAATTTGGTATTGTGGGTGAGCCATTGACTTTAGGTACAATTTTAGGGGTATTATTAGGAATATTAGCTGGATTTAATGTTACAAAAATTTTGACACTTGGTATAAAGGTTGCTGCTGTAATGGTTTTATTACCTGCAATGATAAATGTACTTGTAGATGGATTGGTAACAGTTAGAGATGCAGCAGAAACTTCATTGAAAAAAAGATTTCCAAACAGAGAATTCTATATTGGATTAGACACAGCGCTTTTAGTTGGAGATCCAGCAGTATTAGCAACAGGATTGCTTATGATACCTGCGGCATTGTTGTTAGCAGTAATTTTACCTGGAAATAAAGTATTACCATTTGTGGATTTAGCTTCATTAGTATTTTTAATACCAATGGTAACACCTTATTGTAAGAGAAACATATTTAGAATATTTATAAGTGGACTTGTTATATTAACTTTAATTTTATATGCAGGTAGTGATATTGCTGTCCATTTTACTAAGGCGGCAGAAATTGCTAATGTTTCTCTTCCAGAAGGAGTACAAGAATCTACAGGAATGACAAGTTTAGTTGGTGGTGCGACATCACCTTTAGGATGGTTATTTATTAGATTATCAATGCTATTTTCATAAATTAATTATACAATTTAATTAGGGAGTGATATGATTGCAAAAGTATTTATTAGGTATTGATAATGGTGGGACGATGTCAAAAGCTGCGCTATATGATTTGGAAGGAAAAGAAGTTGCAGTGGCAAGCTGTAAAACTGAAATGATCATGCCAGCACCTGGATTTACTGAAAGAAATATGAATGAGATGTGGCAAGCTAATGTAAGTGCAATAAAAGAAGTTATTAATAAATCTGGTATTAATTCTGAAAATATAGTTGGAATTGCAACTACAGGTCATGGTAATGGTATGTATTTAGTTGATAAAGAAGGAAAGCCAGCGTATAATGGAATTATTTCTACTGATACTAGAGCAAATGATTATGTAGAAAAGTGGTATTCTGATGGTACTTTTGAAAAAGTTTTACCAAAGACAATGCAGTCAATTTGGGCTGGACAACCTGTTGCCTTATTGTCATGGTTTAAAGATAATAAACCACAAATATTAGAAAATACAAAATGGGTATTTATGTGCAAGGATTATATAAGATATTGTTTGACTGGTGAAGCTCATGCAGAAATAACAGATATCTCAGGTACGAATTTAATGAACGTAAAAGATGTTAAATATGATAATAATTTATTACAAGAGTTTGACATAGAAGATGTTTTAGAATTATTGCCACCAATAAAATATTCTTCAGAGATTTTTGGGTATGTAACAGAAGAAGTTGCAAAGCTAACAGGATTAAAGGAAGGAACACCTGTAGCTGGAGGATTATTTGATATTGATTCATGTGCTATTGCAACAGGTATTGCAGATGAAGAAAAACTATGTATAGTTGCGGGAACATGGAGCATCAATGAATATATAAGTAAAGAACCTATAGTTTCGAAAGATTTATTTATGACTTCGTTATATTGCATGGAAGGATATTGGCTAACGACAGAAGCAAGTCCAACTTCTGCAAGTAATTTGGAGTGGTTTGTTTCTCAATTTTTGGGTGAAGAAAAAAATCAAGGTTTAGAAGATAATAAATCTGTATACGATTATTCAAATGAATATGTTGAAAGTGTATCAGCTGATGAGTTTAATATTATTTTCTTACCATTTTTATTTGGTACAAATGTAGATGTAACTGCAAAATCATGTTTCCTTGGTTTAAATGGATGGCATACTAAAGCACATATCTTAAGAGCTATATATGAGGGTGTAGTATTCTGTCATAAAGCACACTTAGACAAGCTAATGGCATATAGAAAAGCTCCTAAAGCTATAAGAATTGCGGGAGGTGCGGCTCGTTCGAAAGTATGGGTACAGATATTTGCAGATATTCTTCAAATACCTATTGAAGTTACAACTAGTACAGAGTTAGGTACATTGGGTGCAGCGATTTGTGCTGGAATTGCAACAAATAAATTTGAATCATATAAAGATGCTGCAAATTCTATGGTAGAAGTAGCTTATACTTGTTATCCTAATCCAGATAATAAAGAAGTTTATGATAAGAAATATTCTTTGTATAGAGAAACTATTGACGCATTATCACTTTTATGGGATAAATTTAAATAATCAAGTGGTAATTGTTACGTGCTGATCTTCAGGACAGGAAAAACAACAGCAAAATAAATCTTAACTAAATAAACACACTTCCAGTTTAAAACTGGAAGTGTGTTTTTGGTTGTGCGCCCAGCATGGGCGCTTTCTTTGTCGGTGAAAGTTAGATACGGGGGTTGAAGTGCCAACCGTTAGCTTAAAATAAGAATTGATAATCCAGAGTTAAAGGTGAACTGATTTAGAATGCTTAAGAAATTAGGTATTAATGAATCTAAGGCTTGGGAATATGCCAACACAAGAAAAGGATACTGGAGGATATCCAATGCCCAATACTCAATCGTGTATTTACTAACCAAAGACTAAAGAATACCGATAAATACATTTGTCTATAAAACCCTTCACAAAATATTATCTGAACCATAATATATTTAAGTAGTATTAAAAATATAAGGTAATATTTTGGAGGGGTTTTATGATAAAGCCACATGGGGGAAGGCTTGTTAATAAAGAAGTATCTGGGGATAAAAGGGAAAATATACTGGAGTACTTAAAGGAAATGCCTCTACTTATGCTTAGTAGGCGGGATTTAACGGAACTTGAAAATATTGGGGTTGGGCTTTATAGTCCATTAGAGGGATTTATGAATGAAGAGGAATATAATGGGGTTGTTGAAGAGATGCGTCTGTCTAATGGTACGGTCTGGCCGCTGCCGATTGTACTGGGGGTTTCAAAAAATAAAGCTGCTGAATTAAAAATAGGAAGCAAGATTGCTTTGGCTAGTCAAGCTGGTAAGGTGTATGGGATTCTGAAACTGGAAGATAAGTTTATACCTGATAAGGAGAAAGAGGCTCAATATGTTTATCGGACAAGGGATAGAAATCACCCTGGTGTTGCTGCACTGGATCGAAGGGGAGAGGTTCTGCTTGGAGGAGAGCTTATACTGGTCAACCGTTTAACAGATTTACCTTTTACCAGTTATCGTCATGATCCTATAGATGTTCGTCGGGAATTTCGTAAAAGGGGATGGAAACAGGTAGCTGCTTTTCAGACCCGCAATCCCATTCATCGGGCACATGAATACCTTCAGAAATGTGCCTTAGAAATTACTGATGGTTTATTTTTGTCACCACTGGTAGGCGAGACAAAAAGCAGTGATATACCAGCCAAATACAGGATTAAAAGTTATGAGGTTGTGATAGATAAGATTTATCCCTCCAGTAGGGTCTATTTAACGGTTTTTCCAGTTGCTATGCGCTATGCTGGTCCCAGGGAGGCTGTGTTTCACGCTCTATGCCGTAAAAACTATGGTTGCAGTCATTTTATTGTCGGACGTGACCATGCTGGTGTAGGTAATTATTATGGTACATATGATGCTCAATTAATTTTTGATGAGTTTGCTGAGGAAGAAATAGGTATTACCCCTTTGAAATTTGAGTATTCTTTTTATTGCACAAAATGTCAGGGGATGGCCACTGCTAAGACATGTCCCCATGATAAGTCCTATCAGATTAGTTTGAGTGGTACCAGGGTAAGGGAGTTACTACGCCAGGGAGAACGTCCGCCAGTAGAAATTACCAGACCTGAGGTAGTAGATGTATTAATAGAGGCAATGATCCAGCAAGAGGAGAATTAGTTGAAAAATTGTTAAAAAAGAGATATATTAATATTAGGAGCAGAAGTTAATATTATAAGACGATTAATGTTCTTTATATTCTGATAAGCTATTCAAAATTATTTACTTAGGGGGATTAAAGAAATGGGTTTACAATTGGTAACAGATAGTGCAGCTGATCTGCCGGAAAATATAATAAATCAGTTTGATATAGTAGTTGAGCCATTAACAGTTAATCTGGATGATAAGGTTTACAGGGATGGGGAGACGATTAAACCTGTTGAGCTATTTCACGGGATGAGAGAGGGTAGGGTGTATAAGACAGCACAGGTCTCAGTTGGACAGTTTAAGGACTTGTTCACTAAATATGCTCAAGAAAAGCAGAGCTGTCTTTATCTTGCTTTTTCTTCTGAACTTTCCGGTACTTGTCAGGCAGCCGTAATAGCCAGTGCTCAAGTTAGAGAGGAGTTCCCTGATTTTGAGATAGAAATAATTGATACTAAATGCGCTTCTTTAGGCGAGGGGATGGTAGTATATAAGACTGCACAACTAATTGAAGATGGTGTCAGTAGAGAAGAGGTAATAGAGGCAGCAAGGTTTTATGCTAAACATATGGAACATATTTTTACTGTTGATGACCTTGAGTATCTATACCGCGGAGGGAGGGTTAGTAAGGCCTCTGCTTTTATTGGCGGTGTGCTAAATATAAAACCAATTTTGGACGTAGAGGAAGGACGTCTTATCCCTATAGAAAAAAAGAAGGGCAGGAAACGTGTTTTTAAACGAATCCTGGGGTTAATGGAAGAACGGGGTATGGATATCTCGGGACAGGAGATAGCCATTAGTCATGGTGATGACCTGGAGGCTGCTGAAAAATTAGCTGATATGATTAGGGAGAGGTTTAAACCTAAGGGAATAATAATAAATATGATCAGTGCTACTATTGGTGCACATGCCGGTCCGGGAACGCTGTCAGTATTTTTCTTGAATGACAATTATAATAAATAGTAAAGATTTAACGGCTATATTTCAGGGGCAGGTGTTTACTTAAACAAAATATTTGATTTCTGCCTCTGGAAAAGCCTTGCTGATTATACCTTTCATAAAGTCCTCGATTTCTTTCATTTTTTCTTTTGGGTAAATATATTTTCCATAGCCAAATTGCCCATATTTAAACTGTCTGGCTTCCTCATTCATAGGGAGTTCGGTCTCCGGGTAAATCTCTTCAATAATTCTTTTGGCTCTTTCCGTAAACCTATGGGTGATCAGTTCAAAGGAAATACCCTTACCGTTTGAATTAAGATTATTACTTAAATCATTTATTAATTCACTGTATTCATCTTTCCAGTTCTTATAAATAAAAATAGGGGCTATTAGAAACCCCAGGGGATAGGCTGCCTGATAAACTTTGGCTGCTGCTTTTATTCTTTCTGACGGGGCTGGAGTTGTTGGTTCAAACTTTTCAACTGCATATTTGCTATTTAAAGAAAAGCGAAATTCAGTTTTTTTCTGATGGTCAATACCCAGTAAGGGTTCGACTTCAGTAAATTTGGTCACAAAACGGAACCTTCCCAGCTTTTTTTCTGCAAAATATTTGATAGTGCTGGCCAGTGAACCTGTCCACTTTTCTACAGGTAGGGGATCAGAAGTAGCTGCACCTTCAAAAATTGTGGTTTTTGGTTTTCTATTTACTATATATTTTTCTGCCCTGGCCAGGATATCTTCAAGATTAACATAGACTTTAATATAGGGGTTTTTGCCCAGATTGGTAGAGAGATAACAATAATGACAGTGGGCAGGACAACCTGTAACCAGTGGTAATTGATAATGGGCAGAGGGTTTACAGGATTGGAATTTATTTAAAGAACGAACAGATACAACAATAGTTCTCTTGGCCCGGGCGAATTTTTTACGAAAGGAAATATCATTATCAAAGGGGAAAGGGCCTCTGGAGGCGACCTTATGTACTTTTATGTCTTTTTCTTTAGTAAAAAGCTTATATAGTTGATTCCCCAGGGGGTATTCAAGGGCGTTTTCTCTAAAAATAACATAAGAAGGGGTAAATGACATAATAATAATCCTTTCTATTAACTGCTGTTATTTATTTATAATCTTCTTTATGCTGAAAAATATACAGGTATTATATATTGGCAAAAATTTATATATAAAAAATTGTCGAAAAAATTTTACTAATATAAAAATACCCTTGACATTTTATATATTAGTAAATTATAATAGTAATATATTAAGTAATACTAAAGAACATATATTTTTGAATTTTTTGTAAATATAAAATTAAGAGGAAATTAATGTCCTTGGCGAGAAGATAGAGTAAGAAGAAAAAATAAGGCATTGGAATTCACAGGGGGGCATTTGAAGTGAATGAGAAATACAAATATGTAGGTAAGAGATTACGGAAAGAAAGGATCAAATATGGATTGAGTTTAAATGAATTGGCTGAAGAAACAGGCCTATCTTCATCCTTTTTGAGTTTGCTAGAAAATGGTAAAACCATTCCATCCCTTAAGGTGCTTGATAAGTTAACTACCTTTTTTTCAATCCATATTGCAGACCTCTTTGCTGTTGATGAAGAACAGGATTTTATACATCTTATCAAAGATAATCAAATAGAGGTTACTAATGATAGTGATACAAGTTTGAGATTTTTACTTCCCAAGAGTATTGATTGTTCAATTGAACCTGTTTTGATTACCCTTAAACCAAATACTGTAAACAGGGAATTTACTTCACACCGGGGAATAGAGTTTGGCTATATATTAGAAGGTGAGATTGAGGTAAGTATTGAAGGTAAGGAACCAGTTGTTTGTCAGCAGGGGGATTCTATTGTCTATAGGGCTAACCTTGAACATAAGGTGATTAATAGACAAGATAAAGTGGCTAGAGGACTCTGGGTTGGCATACAGGGCAGTGATTTTAATATTTAGTATATGTTAGGAACCTGACTGTGGATGTGGGTTGGGTTTACTATATATCATAGTTCATCTCAAAAAGTCAGACAATATATATGTTAGTTTTATGTTATTTTATACCCTGTAAATTTAATATTAGTCAAGATTTAGGTTAAAATATTTAATATAACTTGACAAAACAGGAATATCTATAATATAATTAACGTAAATATAACATGTATGTAACAAGAGAAAGGAGTGAGTATGATAGTAGTATATTTCTGGCAGAGAGATGAAGGCTTGTTTTTATTGGATGATACTAAGTATACAGGCAGTATTCAATACTAAAAAGGAGGAGTAAAATGAAAAGATTGTTATTAATAGTTCTGGCAGGTATTATGGTTTTAAGTCTTGGACTAACTGTTTCTGCTGAGGATGTTGTAAAGATAGGTCTATCAGCCCCTATTACAGGGAATTATGCAGAATATGGAGAAAACTTTCGTTACTCAGCCCAGATGGCTGTTGAAAAGATTAATGCTGAAGGCGGTATCAGGGGACGTAAAGTAGAACTTGTTATTATGGATAGCAAGGGAGACCCTCGGGAGGCTGCAACTATTGCTCAGAGATTTGTAGAAAACAAAGAAATAGTTGCCGAGATTGGTGACTTTACAAGTACAGCCTGCCTGGCTTCTGCACCGATCTATGAAAGAAATGGTATGGTACAGCTGTCACCTACTGCTTCTCATCCTGATTACGCACCAGCAGGTCATTATATGTTTGGGATAGTAGGCACCCAGGATGCTGAAGGTCCTTTCAATGTCGAGTATATTGCTCAGGAATATATGGGTCTTGATTCTGTGGCCGTTATTTATATCAATAATGACTGGGGTGTAGTAACTAAGGATCGTTTTGTTGAATCAGCTAAAGAGAAGGGACTGGAAGTAACTACTTCTCAGCCGTTCTTTGAGGGTGAAAGGGACTATAATGCAGTGCTGACCAAAATACGTGAAACTAATCCTGATGGTATTTATATAGCAGCTATGTATAATGAGGCATCATTGATAAGCCGTCAGATTGATAACCTGGGTTGGGATGTTGAAATGTTAGCGCCAAGTTCTGTTTTTTCAGATAATTTTATAGACCTGGCAGGGGGTTCAGCTGAGGGCCTGGCAACAAATACTTTCTTTGCCCTTAATGACCCAACTCCCAAGGTACAGGCCTTTATAGCAGAATTTAAGGAAAGGGCTGACCGTGAACCTAACTTACATGCAGCCTGTGCTTATGATGCAACACTAATGCTGGCTGAGGCTATTGAACGGGCTGGTTTTGACAGGGCAGCAATCCGTGATGAACTGGCTAATACTCAGGACTTTGTTGGTGTTACTGGTAAATTGGTCTTTACAGAACAGGGTGACATTGTACGCAAATATAAAATTATGGTAGTAGAAGATAACGAATGGGTTATAAAAGAGGATTATACTAAATAATTGCAGTATAAGATAAGGGGCTGCCCTGTTAAGGCGGCCTCTTATAAAGAAGGATTGGAGGGAAACTATGTTTTTCTTACAACAGCTTATTAATGGGCTTACCCAGGGAATGATTTATGCCTTGATGGCCATAGGTTTTTCTGTAATATATGGTGTTGTGGGCCTGGTTAGTTTTGTACATGGTGAAGTGATTATGCTGGGTGCCTTTACAGGTTTTTTGATGATAAGTTTTTTAGGTACCAATCTTTTGTTTGCTTTAATAGTTGGTTTTATAGTAACCTGGATTTTGGGAATGCTTGTTGATAGCCTGGCCTATCGGCCCTTCAAAGATGCCCCTAGGGAGATACCTTTAATCATGACCATAGGTTTATCCATTTTTCTACGGAGTTTAACACAGGTGATCCTGGGGACACAGCAAAGGGTAATCCCCAGTATCTTTGAAGGTAAGTATTTTGTTATCGGAGATATTAGAATAACATATATCCAGATTATTATTGCTGTAATAGTAATTGCTTTGAGTCTGGCCCTGCAGCAGTTTTTATATCGTACCAGGACAGGTTTGTCTTTGCGGGCAGTCTCAATGGATAAAGATGCTGCTGCCCTGGTTGGTGTAAATGTCAGTAAGACTATCAGGACAGGCTATTCACTGGGTTGTGCCCTTGGTGGGGTTTCTGGTGTTTTGCTGGGTATTTACTATAATTCTGTCCATCCAGTTATGGGGGCCAGTGCATCAATGAAAGCCTTTGCTTCAACTGTCTTTGGTGGTTTGACAAGTATACCGGGTGCTGCCATAGGTGGTATCGTATTAGGTATAGCCGAAAACCTGGGTGTAGGTTATCTCCATTCTGGTTTCCGTGATATTATAGCCTTTGTAATTATTATTGCTATATTATTAATTAGACCTTCAGGGATTATGGGCCGGAAGGAGGGGGGGAAGGTATGAGGGAATTTTTTCGGAAAAATAAGAAGATTTTGTTAATAGCTTCAATTGTTTTAGCATTTATCCTTCCTCTGTTTGTAGATAACTCGTATTATATGCGTGTATTGGTCAATGTTTTAATCTATATTCTGCTGGCCAGCAGCCTTAATGTAATAAATGGTTATTCCGGACAGTTTAATATTGGTCATGCAGGGTTTTACTGTGTAGGTGCCTATACAGCAGCTATCCTGGCTACCCGCTTTGGCTTGAGTCTCTGGTTGTTGTTACCATTAAGTGGTTTAGCGGCTGCCTTATTTAGTATGTTTCTCGGTCTGCCGACCTTGAGGTTAAAGGGTATCTTTTTGGCCATAACAACCCTTGGTTTTTCAGAGATTATCAGGTTAACCGTTTTAAACTGGACCTCATTAACCCGTGGACCAATGGGTATCCCAGGTATACCTTTTCCTAAATTGTTTAGTTATCAAATAACAAATAATACACAATTTTACTATATTATACTCTTTATTGTGTTATTAATGTTGTTTATTACTAAGCGGATATTAAATTCCCGTATTGGGAGGGCCTGGATTGCTATCAGAGAAGATGAACTGGCAGCGAGATCTATGGGTGTAGAAACTTTTAAATATAAGTTATTAAACTTTGCTTATGGGACTTTTTGGGCAGGTGTAGCAGGTTGTTTTTATGCCTTCTTTACTAGTTATGTAAGTGCCGATAGCTTTATTCTCGATGAGGGTTTTTCCATACTTGGTATGGTCATAGTTGGTGGACAGGGTACACTGCTGGGTCCTGTTATCGGAGCAACCTTTCTGACCATCCTACCAGAATTGGTAAGGTCTATTGCTGAATACCGTCTGGTTATTTTTGGTGCGGCAATTGTGATTACAATGCTGGTAAGACCCCAGGGTATTGCCGGTAGTAAAATGTTATCACAAAAATTAGGCAGGTCTACTAAAAAAAAGGTGACTAAGAATAAGGGGGGTGACAGTAATGTCTCCACTTCTTGAGACTAAAAAAGTAAGTAAGCATTTCGGAGGGTTGAAGGCTGTTGATGGAGTTGATATACAGGTAGAAAAGGGAGAAATATTTGGTATTATTGGACCCAATGGAGCCGGAAAAACAACCTTTTTTAATTGCTTAACAGGTTTATATACCCTTACTGCCGGGGATATTTTCTTTAAGGGTGAGAGTATTACAGAGGCTTCGCCATCACAGGTTGCCAAACTGGGTATGGCTAGAACATTTCAAAATATTAAATTGTTTAAATATATGACTGTACTTGATAATGTTAAAATTGGTTTTCATACTCAGACAAAGACAAAATTATGGGATGCTATTTTTAATACTGGTCAGTTTAAAAAAGATGAACAGCTTACTGTTGATGAAGGTATGAAGGTATTAAAAAGGGTTGGTTTAGAGAAATATGCTGCTGATTTTGCTTCAAATCTGCCCTATGGCAACCAGCGCAAATTGGAGATAGCCAGGGCTCTGGCGGTTGGACCAGATATCCTCTTATTAGATGAACCGGCAGCTGGTATGAACCCGGCTGAGACTGCCAGTTTGATGGAGCTTATTAAGCAGATAAATAATACAGGATTAACCATTGTTGTTATTGAACATGATATGAAATTTATTATGAATGTCTGTGATAGGATAGCTGTTTTAAATAACGGTAGAAAGATATGCCATGGTACACCAAAAGATGTTCAATGTAATCAAGAGGTGGTTGAGGCCTATCTTGGTAAAGGCTCAGTTCATTAAGCAGTGAAGAGAGGTGAAAAAAGTTGCTTAAAGTTGAGGATTTATATGTTAATTATGGTAATATTGCTGCTGTTCAGGGTATAAGTTTTCAGATAAAAGAAAAGGAGATTGTTACCTTGATAGGGTCAAATGGTGCAGGTAAGACCAGTACCTTAAGGAGTATTTCTAATCTGGTCTCTAAGAGTGGTGGTAGAGTTGTCTTTAAAGGAAATGATATTACGGATTGTGAAGCGAGTGAAATTGTCCAGATGGGTATGTGTCATGTCCCGGAAGGGCGTCACATTTTCCCCTATATGACTGTTGAAGAGAATCTGAAAATGGGTGATTTTGGTAATACCAAGGAAATAGAAGATAGGGTAAAAGAGAATTTAATTCAGGTATATGACCTCTTTCCCAGGCTAAAGGAACGAAGGAAACAGAATGGTGGTACCCTTAGTGGTGGGGAACAGCAGATGCTTGCTATTGGGAGGGGACTGATGTTAAACCCTGATCTTATTATGTTAGATGAACCATCACTGGGTCTGGCACCGATATTAATTGAACAGATATTTGAGCAATTTATCAAGATCAGGGAATGGGGAAAAACCATTCTCTTAATTGAACAGAATGCTAATATGGCTCTACAAATTGCTGACAGGGGTTATGTGCTGGAAACAGGAAAGATTATTCACTCTGGCAAGGCTGATGACTTAATTGATGACCCACAGGTTGCCAGTGCTTATTTAGGTATTGATTGATAAACTATTTAAAAATATAAAGGGAGGAATTACTAATGACTATTAAAAACAATGCTAAGTTAAATGAAGAACACATTAATGATCTAAGGGGTGCGTTTGAACATAGGGCGACCTGGTTCTATTTCCTGCTTGATGAGGCTCGCAAAAAAGGGCTGGACTGGGATGATTTTGCTAGAAAGGCTATTTTTAAATGTGGTTGTTTTCATGGTGATAATAAATTTACTGATACAGATGACTTGAAAGAGTTTGCTG
Organism: Iocasia fonsfrigidae; assembly: GCF_017751145.1. Lineage (GTDB taxonomy): Bacteria > Bacillota > Halanaerobiia > Halanaerobiales > DTU029 > Iocasia > Iocasia fonsfrigidae. Next base: position 3,599,788 of record NZ_CP046640.1, on the reverse strand, counting down.
CTGAGTTTGCTAATGATCAGGTTAAAGATATCTTTGAAATGGATATAGTTGAATCTACCGATGATAAATTTGTTGTTGAATTTAATTACTGTCCCTTGGTTGCTGCCTGGATGAAACTAACTGATAATGAGGAAGATATTGACCATCTCTGTGATATTGCTATGGATGGTGATCGGGGGATATTATCTACCTATGATAATTTTGAATTTGACCTCCAGGAGACAATTGCCTCCGGTGGTGATGTCTGTAAAATAGTAATTACCAAGAAATAGTTTAATAAGCTAACATTCCTGAAAAACTTTAAATAAGGAAGGATACCTATGTTTACATTAAAAGAATTCTTAGAAAAAGAAGTTAAACCTGCCCTCGGCTGTACTGAACCTGGTGCTGTGGCTCTTGCTGTTGCAAGGGCCTGCCAGGAGATTAAAGTAAAAGAAGAAATAGATTATATAGAAGTTGAAGTTAGTGATAGTGTTTATAAAAATGGCATGGATGTAGGTATACCTGGGACAGATGGGGCCCGCGGGAATGCAATAGCTGCTGTCCTCGGGCTTATCTGTGGCAAGGCCAGTTATGGATTAGAGGTACTGCGTGATTGTCAAAAAGAGGATGTGCTAGAGGCTAAAAAATGGATTAAAGATAAGAGGGTATCAATTATCTGCCACCCGGAAAAGAGTGGGGTGTATATTCATGCAGCAGTATTTGTAAAAAAGCAGGCTACTATTTGCATTATTGAAGGTGACCATTCTAATATTACTATGGTCTCTAAGAATGGGAAAACGATATTTGAAAAGAAAGATTTCCCTAACACTAAAGATAAGAAAGAATCAATCCAGGATATGATAGGCAAATTAAGTTATAGAGAAGTCCTTTCTTTAGTAGATGATATTGATCAAGATGATGTAGCTTATATTATGAATGGTGTTAAGATGAATTTAAAGATGGCTGAGTATGGTTTGCGTGATGATACAGCAGCTGGTGCCGGGTTTGGTAAGGCATTAAAGAAAATTATGAAAGAAAATAAACTTGAGCAAGAGCTTGGTTACTTAATAAAGAGTTATAGTTTTGCAGCATCTGATGCCAGGATGGGTGGAGCCTTTTTACCAGTAATGAGTAGTGCTGGTAGTGGCAATCATGGGATTACAGCTATTATCCCCCTGGCAATTGTAGGGAGAAAAAAGGGAAGAACAGATGAAGAGATTGCCAGGGCCATAGCAATCAGCCATCTTACTACTAGTTATGTAAAAAGCAAGATAGGTAGGCTTTCACCAGTATGCGGCTGTGCTGTAGCTGCTGGTTCAGGTGCTGCTGCCGGGTTGACATATATATTGGAGGGTAATTATGAACAGGCTGTGCTGGCAGTAAAGACTTTGTTAGCTAATACAGCAGGTATGGTCTGTGATGGTGCCAAGGAAAGTTGTGCACTTAAGGTAGGAACGGCTGCTTTTGAGGCTTATCTCTCGGCCCTATTTGCCCTGGATGACAAGGGTATTGACTCTGCCCAGGGTGTAATAGATGCATCTATAGAAGTAACTGTGAATAATATGGGAAGAGTTAACTGTATAGGCATGAAAAATATGGACTCGGTTATTATAGATATTATGGAAGAGAGGGCTGAAACTGCCAGGAAGGAATATAAGGAGAACAGGATTTCTATCGGGGGATAGGATAGCTTTGAAGACCGACAAATATATTTGTCTGGTTAACTATGTGTAATAAATAGTTGACTTAAGAAAGTTGATATATTTGATTAAGTCTGGGTGGCGAAGCCATTTTGTTCAGCGCTTATCTTTGTGTTACAATATATGTATGGTAAAGGGGGTTGAGAATGTGAAGAAGATTATTAATGACCCGGAACAGGTTGTTGATGAGATGTTGACTGGTATGGTAATGGCTCATCCGGAGATAGTAAGGGTTAATGGTTTTAATGTCCTAATCAGGAAAGAGAGTAAGAAGAAAGATAAGGTTACTCTTATTAGTGGTGGTGGCAGCGGCCATGAACCTGCCCATGGGGGGTTTATCGGTTATGGTATGCTGGATGCTGCGGTTTCAGGTGAGGTTTTTACTTCACCAACACCAGACCAGATTCTGGAGGCGATTAAGGCTGTTGATACAGGGAAAGGGTCACTTTTAATTGTCAAAAACTATTCAGGTGATGTTATGAATTTTGAAATGGCCAGTGAGATGGCTGAAATGGATGGAATAGAGATCGAGCAGGTTATTATAAATGATGATGTAGCTGTGGAGGATAGTACCTATACTACAGGAAGAAGGGGTATTGCCGGAACAATTTTTGTTCATAAGATTGCAGGTGCTATGGCAGAAAAAGGGGCTTCCTTAAGTGAAGTTAAAAGGGTCGCCCAGAAGGCTATCAATAACCTTCGTTCCAAAGGGATGGCTCTAACTTCATGTACTGTGCCTTCTGTAGGGAAACCAACCTTTGAAATAGCTGAAGATGAGATGGAAGTGGGCCTGGGAATACATGGTGAACCTGGTGTGGAAAAAATAAAAATTAAATCAGCAGCAGAGATTGCTGAAAATCTGGTAGATAGTATTGTTGAAGACCTGCCTTTTAAATCTGGTGATGAAGTAGCTCTCTTAATTAATGGCCTGGGGTCTACCCCGCTAATGGAGCTTTATATTTTAAATAAATCTGTTCAGGATTTGTGCCGAAAGAGAGGCATTAAGGTATACAAAACATATGTTGATGAATATATGACCTCCCTGGAAATGGCTGGGGCTTCAATCTCTATGCTTAAACTGGATGATGAACTAAAAGAATTACTGGATGAACCGGCTGATACCCTTGTTTTGAAACAGGGAGGGAAAAAAGATGATTAATTGTAATAAAGAACAAGTTATTAATATTATAAAAAATATAGCTTCCACCATGGAAAAAAATAAGGAATACTTAACAGAACTGGATTCAGCGATAGGTGATGCTGACCACGGTATAAATATGAACAGAGGATTTAAAGCAGTAGTAGAGAAATTACCTGAAGTTGAAGATAAATGTATAGGCACTATCTTAAAAACGATTGGAATGACCCTTGTTTCTACCGTAGGTGGTGCCTCAGGTCCACTCTATGGTACCGCTTTTATGTATGCCGGTAGAGAGGTTACAGGAGAAAAAGAACTTGATCTAACTGATATAAAGAATCTTTTCAGGGCTGCCCTGGAGGGATTAGTGAAGAGGGGTAAGGCAAAACCAGGTGATAAAACAATTGTAGATACTTTGACACCAGTAGTTGATTATTTTAAATCTAGCTTAGATGAAAAAACAGATAATGAGATATTAGAAGAAATAGTAAGTATTGCTAAAGAATCAATGGAGGCGACAAAGCCTTTGCTTGCTAAAAAGGGTAGGGCCAGTTTTTTGAAAGAACGTAGTAAGGGGCATCTCGACCCTGGGGCAGTCTCCTGCTATCTAATGATTAAAGAATTTGCGGCTGTATTGAAGGGTGTGGCGTAAAAATGGTAGGTATTGTAATTGTATCACATAGTAGTCAGGCAGCAGATGGTATTAAAGATATAGCCTTGCAGATGGCAGATGTTTTAGATTTAAAGCTTTCTGCTTGTGGTGGTAACAAAGAAGGTGGTATTGGTACAGACCCTGATAAAATATTAGAGGCTGTAGAAGGGGTTTATTCCAGCGAGGGAGTAGTTATTATTGCCGATCTAGGGAGTGCAGTTATGAGTGTGGAGATGCTTGTAGAGGGAATGTCAGCCGAAAAAGCCCGGAACATCAGGGTTGCCGATGCACCTATTCTGGAAGGGGCAGTTATGGCTGCTATTGAGGCTTCTGCCGGAGCTGATCTTGAGAGTGTACTGGCTGCTGCTGAAGCTGTACGTGATATGAGGAAGATAGAAAGGGATTGATATCATGCTTGAAAAAGAAATTACTTTAAAGAATGAAACAGGATTACATGCCCGCCCTGCTGCCCGCTTTGCAAAACTGGCCAATACATTTTCTTCAGATATTAAAATTTCTTATCAAGGGAAAACATATAATGGGAAAAGTATTATGCGTATAATGACCCTGGGTATTCCCTGTGGTGCCAGATTTACACTTCAGGTTGAGGGACAGGATGAAGAAGAGGCATTAAATCAATTAGAAGAACTATTACTACATGGTTTAGAGTAAATGATTTATCAGTTTTTTAAATCAATTATGAGTCTGTTTTACTATATAAGTAGCACTTAAATATTAGACTTTTCCGTTCCAGCCAATTATATTAATTTCGCTTGTCGTTCGTTACAGCGTCCTGCCTCCACTTACTGTCACATATTTTTCACTTCGGCATCCTGCCTACGTGAAAAATATAGAGTCGCTCCATTAATATAATTGGCTTACACAAAGCATTAGTGTGAATAAATTAAATGCAACTTAAATATACTGAATTAAAAAATTTATAATTAATTTATGAAAATCATTAAATCTCAGGAGGGATAATGTGAAAAAGATTATTAATGATCCAGATAATTTTGTTGATGAGATGATAGAAGGCCTTCTTAAGGCCCATCCAGAGGAATTAAGAACAGTTGGAGACGACCTGCGCGAGCTGGTCAGAAAAGATGCCCCGGTAAAGGATAAGGTTGCTATTGCTACTGGTGGGGGTTCTGGCCATCTACCTATCTTCCTGGGTTATGTGGGAAAAGGCATGCTTGATGGGGTAGTAATAGGTGATGTGTTTGCCTCCCCCAGTGCTCAGCAGATGTATAATGTTACTAAAGAAATAGATAGTGGGAAAGGTGTTCTTTATCTCTATGGGAACTATGGTGGAGACTGTATGAACTTTGATATGGCTTCAGAGATGGCAGAAATGGATGATATCAAGGTTGAAACAGTACTGGTAACAGATGATGTTGCCTCTTCCCCTAAGGGAGAAGAAGAGAAACGACGGGGTGTAGCTGGACTAGTTTTTGCCTATAAGATTGCTGGAGCCAAGGCGGCTGCCGGGGCAGAGCTTGAAGAGGTTGCTGCTGTAACCAGGAAGGCCTTGTCCAATATCAGAACAATGGGGGTTGCCCTTTCACCATGTACAATTCCACAGGTAGGCAAACCAACCTTTGAGATTGCTGATGATGAAATGGAGATAGGTATGGGTATACATGGTGAACCAGGTATCCACAGGGGGCCATTGAAGAGTGCAGACGAAATAGCTGAAACAATACTTGCGGCTATTTTCGAAGATGGACCCTATACTGAAGGTGATGAAGTTGCTGTACTGCTTAATGGCCTAGGAGCAACACCGCAGGAAGAATTATACATTGTCTATAGGAAAGTAGCCGAAATTTTGAATGACAAAGGAATTAAAATATACCGTAATTTAATTGGTGAATATGCTACCTCTATGGAGATGGCCGGAATGTCTATTACCTTACTGAAACTAGATGAGGAACTAAAGGACTTGCTTGATGCCCCGGCAGATACTCCATTTTTTTCACAGGCTAATATAAGATAAGGGGGTGATGGGAGATGAAATTGAAGATTGATGAGATAAAAGGTATTGTTAAGGCTATTAGAGATACAATGCATAAAAAGAGGGAGTATTTAATAGAACTTGATTCTGTTATGGGTGATGGTGACCTCGGACTTACCATGTGTAAGGGCTTTGATTCTGCTGTAGAGGCGATAGAATCCTATGATGGAGACGATATAGGTCAAGGCCTATTGAAGATAAGTATGTCTATGTCAAATGCGGCAGGAACTATGGGAATACTACTGGCATCTGCAATTATGAGTGCTGCCAAAGCCTCTAAAGGCAAAGAAATTTTGGAAGCAGATGACCTTGTTGAGATGGCCTATGCAGCAGTAGAAGGAATTAAAAAAAGGGGTAAGGCCAAGGTGGGGGATAAGACTATCCTTGATTCCCTTGTCCCGGCAGCTGAAGCCCTTGATGCGGCTGTTAAAGAGGGAAAAGAACTCCCAGAAGCATATCGTGCAGCTGCAGAGGCTGCTGCCGAAGGGGTAGAAAAGACCAAGGAGATGGTTTCACAATTTGGCAGGGCACATTATTATGGTGAAAAATCAAGGGGGAATCAAGACCCTGGTGCTACAGCAGCACTCCTGATTTGTCAGGCAATTAGTGATTATTTAAATTAGGGATATATATTATGCTGGGTCCAGCTGGGTCCAGCTTTTTTCAATAGTTTGGAGGGATTTTTATGTTGAAGACTATTAAATCAAGATTAATGCTTATAATTAGTCTACTGGTTATTGTACTTATTGCTACCAGTTCATGGTTTGCATATAACCAGTCTAAAGGAGTAATAAGGGAGATGGCAGTTAATTCTGCCAGACAGCTTGTTAATAGTAATGCAGAGGCAATTTCTTTACAGTTACAGGCTATCAGGGCTCAGATTATGAATTTAGCTGATACTGATGCAATAAAGTTTATGGACTGGGGGCAACAGCAGCCTATATTTGAGAGGATACTAAGCCACGAGGACTATATAGAATCTATTCTGGTAGCAGATTTAACAGGAGAGTATCAGGTTACTGCTGGTGAGAATGGGAATATTAAGGATCGACCCTATTTTAAGAGAGCAATTAATAATAATGAGACAGTGATTTCTGACCCGGTAATAAGTAAGGCAACAGGCAAACAGATTATAGTTATTGCTAGCCCGATTATAAAACGCTTTACTGATGATCAGGTTATTGGTATTGTAGGGGCAACGATAGAACTTAAGTTTCTACAGACTTTAGTCCAAGAGATGAATATAAACGGGAAAGGCTTTGGCTGGATTATTAATGATGATAATAATACAATTGCCCATCCTGAGGAAAAATACATAGGTAATAGTTCTTTGATTGATAATGCAGGAGATGGTCTTAAAGGCATTACAGCCAAAATGCATGGTAAGTCAGGAGTAGACTTTTATCAGCAGCAGGGGGAAGAGAGGTGGCTGGTCTATACACCAATAGACTTAACTGACTGGTCGATAGCAATGGGGGTAAAAAGCCAGGAGGTTTTAAATGGTCTACAGATTGTAAAAAAGGGGAGTTTTTTGATCAGTCTGATAGCAATCTTAATCGGGCTACTAGTTAGCAATTTTATTGCGAATTACATAACCTCACCAATTCTAACACTGTTAGAAGTAATAAGTAGTCTGGCTAAAGGAGATTTAAGAAAAGAAATAACAGGAAATACTATGAATCGTAAGGATGAGATAGGTATTTTAGCCAGACAGGTAAGGGAAATGACAGTAAATTTTAGAGATATAATAAAACAGGTCAAGGATGTCTCCTCTAATGTAGTCCAGTCAAGTAATGAGGTACAGCATTCTGTAGAACAGATTGGTAATACAGCTGAACAGGTTGGAGTGAGTATACAAAATGTTGCTTCAGGTGCCGAAGAGCAGAGTGCCCAGGTTGATGAAACAGCTAATAATGTAAAATTATTAAGCAATGAAATAGACGGAATTAGGACCAGTTCTATTGAACTTGCTAATGAAGCAGAGGAAGTAAGTCAAAAGATATCTGTGGGGAATAAATCAATTAAGGAATCTGTTAACAAAGTAAAGGCAGTTAAAGATGATAACAGTAGAATAGGTAAGGAGATTAATACACTTGGAGAGTATTCTCAGGAGATTGGACAAATAGTTGGATTAATTAGTAGTATCTCTGAACAAACAAATATGCTGGCTTTAAATGCAGCGATAGAGGCTGCCCGTGCTGGGGAAGCAGGACGTGGATTCAGTGTAGTAGCAGATGAGATAAGGGAATTAGCTGAGGAATCAGCAGGTGCTACTGATAAAATAGCTGCCCTAATTAGTGAAATACAGACTGGAATTAAAGATGCTGTAGATCAAATGTCTGAGGGTACAGCTAATGTTGATGATAGTGTACTGTCCATTCAGGAGACAGGTAAAATATTTGCTGATATCAATCAGATGGCTGTTAATTTAAAAGAGTCTCTTGATAGGGTTAAAGAGAAGACTGGTGTTATGAATCATAATAGCCAGAGTGTTGATCAGGCAATTAATGACATATCTGTTGTTAGTGAAGAATTTGCCCAGACTGCTGAAGAGGTTGCTGCTTCCAGTGAAGAACAGATAGCTTCTACTGAGGAGATTATATCACTTACCCAACAGCTAGCAGATGGATCAGCAAGGCTTAGTGAAACAGTGGATAAGTTTAAAATATAGGGTAAAGAAAAATAAAACAGTCCTGCCTTTAAAGGCAGGACTGTTTTATTTAATGTGCGGATTCTGCCATTATACAGATGATAAGCAACTATATGTCAAGAGTAAGGGAGCAGCAGAAAGAGTTATGCGAAGTGTAACTGATGAATTATTGACCAGCCAATTGTAGCTCATACAGAAACAGCTTATATTATCGTGAATTAGCCCTGGTAGTGAGGAAATATGATTTGTTGATATAAAAATTTCAAAACGAATATCTCTATAAAGCCAGTCATTATAATGGTGGAAGGAGTTCTCTACCAGTTTTAATGATTTTTGATGTTAGTAAAGGTTAAAAATTAATAAGGAAACTATTTTTAGTTATTTTTGTTTTTAAATTAAGAATTTCTGTTTTTGAACATAAAGTCTTTGCTAACAAGTAAAATTATGATATAGTAAATAATATAATATTGAACCTGAATATAAGCAAGTAAGACATTAATCATTTGGTTTCAAAGTTGGTCACCGACTTTTCTTTTTCTGATTGAAAAAGGTAATATTCCACCAAATAACTTCAAAAAGAGGGGGACAAGTTTTTAAGTCAAATTTTTAATATAACAAGGTTTTAGTGATATATATTATAAAATTTTTGGTATTGCTAACAAATTCAATTTGAGTTTTGGTTAATCAATATATGTTTAAAAGATTTGTAATATTGTAATTGTCTTTAATATTTAAAAGGAGGTGTTTTATGATTGCATCTAATATTTTAAATTACAAGAAATATATATTAAATAATAATTTTAAAATTGGGTTTGAGTATCTAATTAAAGAAAATTTAGAAGATCTACCATATGGGAAATATAATGTAAATGATAATATATTAATTATAAAAGAAACATATGATACTTTATACTTAGGTGAGACTTTTTGGGAAGCTCATGAAAAGTTTATAGATATTCAGTTTATTCTAAATGGTGAAGAAAAAATAGCTTATTCTCCAATAAATATACTTAATGAAATTGTTTATAACAATAAAAACGATTTGAAAATTTTAAAAGGTGAAGTAAAATCATTTGTACACCTTAAAAATAATGATTTTGCTATTTTTTTTCCAGAAGATGCTCATATGTCAGGATTGAATCCTGAAGAGACTCGAGTTGCTGTAGAGAAAATTATTATAAAAATTAAAATTTAATAAAGAAATAATTGTTTCCATGAGTAATATTAGCTACTGTTATAATTAATTTTTAACACTTCAGCATATTAAATATATTTGATTTAATTGACGTTAGATTAGTAACTAATTATTATCCTAAAAGGATTTAAGATATTTTGAGAGGTGATAAGATGAAAATAGTTGCTGTAATTCCAGCAAGGTTAAAGTCAACACGATTACCAAACAAGGTATTAACTAATATTAATGGAAAACCAATGATTCAGCATGTTTATGAACGTGTCAGTAAAGCTGATTTATATGATGTTGTTGTTGCCTGTGATGATAAAAAAATATATGATATTGTTAAATCTTTTGGTGGAAAGGTTATGATGACTCGGAAAGATCATATCAACGGTAGTAGTCGTATAGCAGAGGTAGCTTCAGCAATTGATGTTGACATTATAATAAATGTTCAGGGAGATGAACCTTTAATAAATAGTAAAGTGATTAATCAAGTTATTGAAGCGTTTAGTGATGAGGAATGTGTAATGGCTACATTAAAACAAAAGATTGAAAACGAGAGAGATATTATGAATCCAAATTGTGTTAAGGTTATAACAGATAAAAATTCTAATGCAATTTATTTTTCAAGATATCCACTTCCTTATTTACGGGAAAATAAAGCACAAGATTATTTTAAACATATTGGTATATATGGGTATAAACGGGAATTTCTCTTGGATTATGTTAAGATGGAACCGACAGAATTAGAAATTGCAGAATCATTAGAACAACTTAGAGTGATCGAAAATGGGTTTAAAATAAAAGTATTAGAAACAGATTGTAAACTAGTGGGTGTAGATACTCAGGATGATTTGAAACGAGTAAGTAAGTTACTAAAACATAATAATGTTTAAAAAGGAAGTTTTAATATTTTTATTAAGGGGGTTGAACTTAGTAATGGTAAGTGGAATAGTCAAATCTTTACAAAAAGGAATAAGAATTATTGACTGTTTAGCTAAAAATGGCGAGATGGGTGTTACCGATCTCAGTAAAGAATTCGGTGTATCTAAAAGTAGTATTTATAATCTTTTAAATACATTTGCGCAAAATCATTGGGTAGAAAAAAATGAAATTACAAATAAATATAAACTAGGAATACGTTTATTTGAACTTGGTAATATTGTAAGAGAAGGTTTTCAATTAAGAGAGGTTGCAATTCCATTTATGAAAGAACTTGTTGATAAAATTGGAGAAACTGTTCATTTAACAGTATTAGATGATGGTATGGTTGTATATATTGAATCGGCTCAACCAGGTAATAAGTTTAGTGCAGTATCTCTTAATGAAAGGAGGGTATATATGCATTGTACAGGAGTAGGGAAGGCGATTATGGCTTTTCTAAAAGAAGAAGAGATAGATAAAATTATTGAAGAAAAGGGCCTTCCTCTATTTACAGCAAATACTATAATTGATTCTGATGAGTTAAAAAAAGAACTTGGTAATATAAGAAAAAGGGGTTATGCTATAGATGATATTGAACACGAGCCGGGAGTGAGGTGTGTAGGTGTTCCAATTTTCAACGAAAAGGGGGAGGCTTTTGCTTCTATGAGTTTGACGGGTCCATCCCCAAGATTTTCTGATGAAAAGATTAAAGAATATGCTGATATTATGAAAGAGATTACTGTTATTATTTCTAAAAAATTAGGTTGGAAAGAATGTTGACTCGTTTCATATGTTCTTTATTAAAGAACAATAATTAATAATAAAGAACATATGAAACTTAGAGAAAAAGCAAGGATTATTGCTTTAATTTGCGTTTGTTGTAGTTATAGACATATAATAGTTATTGAAAAAATAATTAATACATGATATTATTAATACAGGAATTGTTCTTAAGGGATATTAAATTTTAGTATGTATTTCGAAAAAAATATATTTTAATGAGTAATGCATAGTTAAGATTATCTTGATTTATTATTAGTCTTCATGATAAAACGTTTACATTATTGGGTTTGTGTTATGTTTTTGAAAAGGATTAATAATTCAATATAATTACGTAATACAATTATGTATTTTTTAATTTTCTACCGGTAAAACGATTACAAGTTTAAATATTCTAACTAAATAACAATAAATTGTTTTATACTTAAGATAACTTTAAATAATGAAATGAAATTAATTTTAAATAGTTTGAATCTATATAAAACGTTTACAAAAAAGTGAATTATTAAATAATTCTATAAAACAAAACTATAAAAAGAGGTGTATTTAGAAATGAAACGCATGAAGGGTATTAATACAGCACTATTGACTCCATTTACTAAAGAAGGGAAATTAGACAAAGAAGCTTTAAAGGATCATATTAACTTCCTTGTTGAAAAGGGAGTGCATGGACTTTATATTCTTGGTACAACAGGGGAAGCATTTTTGCTAGACAAGGAAGAAAGAAAAGAAGTTGCTGAATTGGCAGTTGAGTATGCAGATGGTAGGGTGCCTATCTTTGCAATGATTGGTTCAATACCAACAAGTAATGCTTGTGAATTAGCTGTACATGCTAAAGAGGTGGGTGTATCTGGTATTGGGGCTATTACTCCTATATATCATTGTGTGAATCAACAGGAAATAAAAGAATATTATCATGCAATTGCTAAAAGTGTTGGAGAGGATTATCCTTTATATCTTTATAATTTACCTGGTCGTTCTGGTAGTGAGTTACTTCCAGAGACAGTAACTGAATTGTCTAAAATTATAAACATTGTTGGCATAAAAAATAGTATGTCAGATATGATTCGTTTAAATAATTTTATAAATAAGACTGATGATAATTTTGATGTATTACAAGGTTGTGATCCTTTAATACTTCCAGCTATGGTATGTGGAGCAAAAGGTGCAGTGTCAGGTATTTCTAATGTGTTTCCTGAATTGTTTGTAAAATTATATGATTTAACCATGAATGAAAATTATGAAGAAGCTAGACGAATTCAAAAATTATGTACTGAGGCAACTATTATCTTGAAAGAAGGAGCTAACTTAGCTTATTTAAAAACTGGTGTTGAGATTAGAGGATTAAAGAAAACATATACACATAAACCATTATTAGATATAAGTGAAGAGGAAATTAAAGCCCTAAGAAATGATATGCAAAAAATACTTGAACAAATATAAAAGAAGAAAGAAAACTAATATTTAAGTTATAAAAAAAAGATATTGAAAAGATTGTTAAATTACAAACGTTTCCACTAAAGCATCTTTGTGTTAAAATGAATGAGGCAGAAGAGTTAGTTTGTTTATACACTAAAACTAACTTTAGTTAAAAGTAATATAATTCTAGTCTAGGGGGGGATATAAAGATAAACATTCAAAAAAATATTTTTGCTTAAAAAAACTATTAAGGAGGAAGAATAATGAGAAAAATATCAATAATTAGTGTGATAACACTTTGTTTACTATTGGCAGTTTCTATGGTTAGTATGGCAGTTAATCCAACTCCAGATAATCCTGTGGTGATGAGAATATCTTATAATGCTCCTGAGACATTAAACACAGAAGTTGTGCAATGGGAACAAGAACATGGTTTAGCTTTTATCTTTAAAAATCTTGTTGAATCAGGAACAGATGGTGCTGTTAAGGTTGAATTATATCCTAATGCTCAGTTAGGTGATAATAAGGCTTCAGTTGAAATGGTAATGAATGGCAGCATACAAGGATGTGTTGAAACGGGAGTTTTAGCTGGATTTTATCCAGAATTTGAAGTGATTAATATTCCTTATTTATTCAAATCCCCAGAGATAGCTTGGTATGTTTTTGATAATAGTGAATACTGGACAAATTTGAAAGAAGATATGAGAGAAAAAACTGGTTTAAGACTGTTAGCAATGGGGCAGAATGGTGTAAGGCACTTTAGTCATAGTGATAAATTTATTAAATCACCAGCAGATTTAAAAGGTCAAAAAATGCGTGTTATGCAATCACCGGTATTTGTTAGAATGATGAAGGCTTTTGATGCTAATCCTGTTCCAATGGCGTTTAGCGAATTATATACTTCTTTACAGACAGGTGTAGTTGATGGTCAAGAAAATCCTGTTTCTGTAATAGCTGTAAACAACTTAAATGAAGTTCAAAATTATTTAACTTTGGACGGACATCTCTGGAGTGAAGATGGTTTTGTTATTAATGACGATTTCTATAATAGTTTGCCTGAAGAAATTCAGATAGTTATGATACAAGCAGCAAGACAAGCTGAGGTTGTTAATAGAGGAATTGAAACAATTCATTCTAGTGGCCCAGGGCTCGAGAAATTAAAAGATGAAGGTATGAATATATATGTGCCAACTATGGAAGAAAAAACAGCCTTTGCAGAAATTGCTCAACCACCAGTAGTAGAATATTTACAAGATAAAATTGGTGAAGAAACAGTAGCTGGTATGTTAGAAGCTGTTTCTAATGCAGAAGAAGCCTTAGGTTATTAGGAAATCAAATAAAGTAATAAAATTATTTCCGGAGTAAAATTTTTTACTCCGGAAATATTACACTTAAAAAAGGGGGGCTTTGTTTTGACAAAAGGAAAAGATAATAAAAAACATTTTTTTATATATAAACCAATTAAGAAAATTACTAATTTTATTGATGTAATAACGATTAACTTTACTGCTATATTGGTGTTTATAATGTTAATTATTGTATTATTACAGATTATAACTAGATTTTTAGGGGTTTCTTTTTCATGGACTGAAGAACTTTCAAGATATTTATTAATTTGGATTGGAGTCTTATCAGCTAGTGCTGCCTTGAAAAGGGGTGCTCACGCTGGTGTGGATTTTTTTATTACACTATTTCCCAAAAGATATAGGAATCTGATTGTAATATTTAATGCAATTATCATGATATTTTTTTTGTTCTACTTTATAAATGTTGGATGGGAGTCAGCTATAAAAGCAAATAGGATTACGTCAACTGCATTAGAATTAAAAATGTTTTGGCCCAAAGTAGCTATACCTGTAGGTGGAATTTTAATGATTATTAACTTAATATATTTAGTTATTGATAATTTAGATAGATTTATTTTTGATAGAAATGGGGGGATGTAAAATGGCTTGGTGGCTTTTTATACCTTTTATAATTACTATGATTTTAGGTGTACCAATAGCATTTTCGTTGGCTACTAGTTCTTTAGTATTCTTACTTGCTTGGGGTGTAATGCCGATTGAAGTTATTGCGCAAAGATTTTTCAGCTCAATTGATTCTTTTGTTCTATTGGCTATCCCTTTTTTCATTTTAGCAGGAGAATTAATGAATAGAACTGGTATTACAAAAAGTTTAGTTGAGTTTGCAAATTTAATTATTGGAAGGGTAAGGGGAGGATTAGCTCAAGTTAATATACTAGCAAGTATACTTTTTGCAGGTTTAACTGGTGCAGGAGTTGCCGATACATCAGCACTTGGTTCGATATTAATTCCTGCTATGGAAGAGCAAGGATTTGAACCCGAGTATAGTGCGGCAGTTACAGCTGCTTCTTCGGTTATTGGGCCTATTATACCCCCTAGTATCATTATGGTTGTGTTTGGTTCGATTATGGGTTTGTCTGTAGGTAGTCTTTTTGCTGCGGGTATTATACCTGGAATAGTAATAGGACTTGCTTTAATGGTGATGGCTTATATTATTAGTAAGAAAAAGGATCATCCGTATCGTGAAGGAAAGGTGAGTAGTAAAGAATTTTGGGTTGTAACTAAGAAAGCAATATATTCTTTGATTATGCCTATAATAATTGTAGGAGGTATTTTTAGTGGTCTCTTTACACCAACAGAGGCTGCTGCAATTGCTGTTGCTTATGCTTTGGTTATTGGATTTTTAGTATTTAAGTCTTTGAGCCTGGAAGATTTACAAAAATCTTTAATCAAAAGCGGTATTACTACCTCTGTTATAATCATGATTATTGGAGCTGCTAATGTTTTTGGTTGGGCTTTGTCTATTGAAAGAATCCCACAGTTTTTAGCAAGTTTCTTATTATCTTTAGATCTTACTAAAGTTACTTTCTTGTTACTAGTTAATGCGTTTTTATTATTTATGGGTATGATTATGGAAACAGGAGCAAATGCCATTTTACTTGGTCCTATCTTAATGCCTATTGCAATTCAACTAGGTATTGATCCCCTACACTTTGCTTTGATTATGCTGGTTAACTTAAATATTGGCCTTGCTACACCTCCACTAGGTGTTTGCTTGTTTGTTGCTTGTCCTATTGCAGATATATCAATGGGTCAGATAACACGTTCTATATTACCCTTTATGATTATGGAAATTATTGCATTGTTAATTATTACTTTTATGCCTGAGGTTGTATTGTTTGTGCCAAGATTACTTGGATATTAGTGGATAAGATAAGGGAGTTGATTTTTAAATGTCTAAAAAAATATTAATTACATTGACAAAAAAAGAAAAAGAAACTATAGATAAAAAACTTGTAAAACCATTAGAAAAAAAAGGTTATGAAGTAATTGTTGTTTATGAAAATGCAGCTTTAAGTGAGGAAAAAATTATTGAAAAAATTAAAGATGTTGATGGTTATATTGTTGGATTAGAAAAGGTAACTGAGAAGGTATTAAATTCTGCTAGTAATTTAAAAGTAGTTTGTAAGTTTGGGGTTGGTACTGATAATATTGATAAAAAGTCAGCTGCAGAAAAAAATGTTAGAGTGACTAATTGTCCTGGTTTAAATAGTAATTCTGTTGCTGAATTAGTGCTGGGTATTATTTTTTGTTTATCAAGAGATATTACTTTTTTAGATAATAAAATGAAAGATGATTTATGGATATCTTCTATGGGGACAGAAGTAACTGGAAAGAAGTTGGGTATTATTGGTTTGGGGAATATAGGTAAATGTTTAGTGAAAATTATTCAGGGTTTAAATATGGATGTAATGGTTTATGATCTTTTTAAAGATGAAGAATTTGCTGAAAAATATAATTTAGAATATGTTGAATTAGAGAAAATAATTAAAGAATCAGACTTTATATCTCTGCATATTCCAATAAATAAAGCTACCAGAGACCTTATATCTGAGAATGAACTTAAGGCAATGAAGAAAAATGCCTTTTTAATCAATACAGCTCGAGGTGGAGTAGTTAATGAAGAGGCATTATTAAAAGCTATTGAGGATAAAGAAATTGCAGGAGCTGCTTTAGATGCATTTATCAATGAACCTCCGGTGGGTTCAGCTTTAGTTAAACATGAGCGTGTTATTGCCTTGCCACATATTGGTGCTGCTACTTATGAAGCAACTGAAAGAATAGCCCAATATTCTATGCAGAATGTTGTGAATGTTATAGAAGGAAAAGAACCATTAAGTGAAGTAAAATAATAATACAATATATATCATAATATATCATAATTAATTTGTAAACTGACTTGTAGAAATAATTTTTATATAAGTCTCTTTCATAATCAAATGTACAGGGAAATTAAATTAAAGTAAACTGTAGTATAAATAAATTGTGAAAGGGCTTATTTTTTTAGTTCTTAGTTATATAATTAAGCACATAATTATATAGTTAAAGTCTTTGAATTTTAATAGGAATAGTCATTTTTTCAATATTGACCTGAAAACTTGATTATATTTCTAGAAATCATTATAATTATATTAATATTTCATATAAAGAGTTTGGAGAGTGTATGGTTTATGGAGGTTTATACTATAAAGGATGTTGCAAAGGAAGCGGGAGTATCTATTGCAACCGTTTCTAGAGTAATAAATAAAGCAGATAATGTGAATCCTGCTTTACGCAAAAAAGTTTTGAAAGTTATTGAAAAACTAGATTATAAACCCAACCGGATAGCCCAGGGTCTGAAAAGTAATACAACAAATACAATTGGTATTATAATTTCCGATATATCTAATCCTTTTTTTATGAGAATAATAAAGGAAATTGAGAATATAGTTCATCAAGAAGGTTATACTCTTATTTTAGGTAGTACAGATGATAGTCCTCAAAAAGAACTAGAATATATAAAATTATTATATGAAAAACGAATTGATGCTTTAGTAATTTCTTCTACAGGTGAGAATGAAGATTATTTAAATGAACTACAGGCAGCAGGTATGCCAATTGTTTTTATTGATAGAAGACCAGTAAAGAATAAATTTGACTCAGTATATGTAGATAAAGTGACTGCAACTTATCAAATGGTTAAGTATTTGTTGGACCAAAACCATAGGTCAATAGCACTTACAACTGGGCCTAGAGATATTATTACTAATTATGATCGATATGTAGGATATACAAAGGCTTGCTATGAATTTAAACTAGAGATTAATAATGATTACTTGAAATTTGGGCATTTTACGGTTGATTTTGGAAAGAAAAGTTTGAAAGAACTATTAAATCTAAAAAAAAGGCCTACAGCTATAATATCTGGCAGTAGTTTGATAACTAAGGGTATTCTAATACAGGCTAATAAAGACAATTTGGAAATACCAAAGGATTTTTCTCTTGTAAGTTTTGGTAATATATCTATGAATGAATTAATTTGTCCTAAAATGACATATTTGGAACAGATGATTCATGAAATTGGTAAAAATTCAGCAGAAATATTATTAAATAAACTTTTGGGTTCAAAAAAAGGAAAAAAAGAAATAAAATTGGAGGCTAAAATTGCAATTGGGGACTCAGTTTTAAATCTTAAAAATTAAAGGTTTTGTTTTAAGGGAGCAATCTAAAATAGAGAATATACTTGTAGCTGATAGTATGAATATGGCTCTAGTAGTTAAGACAGTACGTAATCCAGAAAAGGGTGAAACTATTATTGGAGAATCGTTTAATGAGTTTCCTGGGGTTAAAGGTGTTAATCAGGCAGCCGATATAGGGAAACTTGGTGGGAAAGTGGAGTTTATTAGGTGAGCAATGGTCTTTAATGATCGAATGGGGAGTGTATTAAAGGAGTGATTAGTGATGGTTAATCAAGGTAAGAAAAGACTAATAGGAAACATGCCCAAAATTGGGATTAGACCCATTATAGATGGTAGAAGGGGTATCAGGGATTCTTTAGAAGAGAAGACACTCAATATGGCCAAATCTGTTGCTGGGCTGATTGAAAATAATCTAAGATATGCTAACGGCTTATCTGTTGAGTGTGTTATCGCTGATTCCTGTATTGGTGGTGTTGCTGAAGCAGCTAAAGCTGAGGAATTATTTGAGAAAGAAAATGTAGGTGTCAGTATTTCTGTGACTCCGTGCTGGTGTTATGGTACTGAAACCATGGATACAGTCCCAGGGAGACCAAAGGCTATCTGGGGTTTTAATGGTACTGAAAGGCCAGGGGCAGTATATCTGGCAGCTGTATTGGCGGCCCATAACCAGAAAGGATTACCTGCTTTCGGAATATATGGTGAGAATGTTCAGGATATGGATGACAATACTATCCCAGAAGAGGCAAAAGAAAAATTATTGAAATTTGCCAGGGCTGGTATTGCTGTGGCAACCATGAAAAATAAATCATACCTATCAATTGGTTCTGTTTCTATGGGGATAGCTGGCTGTATTGTGGATGAGTCATTTTTTCAGGATTACTTAGGTATGAGGAATGAATATGTTGATATGTCAGAGCTCTACCGCAGGATAGAAGAAGAGATATATGATCATGATGAGTACCAGAAGGCAATTAACTGGGTTAAAGAAAATTGTCAGGAGGGTCAGGATAATAATTCTCCAGAAACACAGCGTTCTCGTAAGGAAAAAGATCGTGACTGGGAATTTGTAGTTAAAATGACCCTGATAGTAAGGGACCTGATGATAGGAAATGATAAACTAGCAGAGCTTAATTTTGAAGAAGAAGCCCTGGGACATAATGCAATAGCCAGTGGATTTCAGGGACAGAGACAGTGGACTGATCATTTCCCCAATGGAGACTTTATGGAAGCAATTTTAAATTCCTCATTTGACTGGAATGGTATCAGGGAGTCATTTAACGTAGCCACTGAGAATGACACTTTAAATGGTATTACCATGCTATTTGGACATTTATTAACAGGAACAGCCCAGGTCTTTGCTGATGTAAGGACATACTGGAGTTCAGCTGCTGTAGAGCGTGTTACCGGACAGAAATTAAGTGGGCGGGCCAGTAAGGGTATAATCCATTTAATAAATTCAGGATCAGCTGCCCTTGATGGAACAGGTCAACAGAGTGATAATGGAAAACCAGTTATGAAACCATACTGGGATATTACAGATGAAGAAGTTGACAAATGCCTGGAGGCCACTACCTGGCGGCCTGCCAGTCTAGGATATTTCAGAGGTGGAGGATTCTCCTCACAATTTGTTACTAAAGGGGAGATGCCAGTAACTATGTCCAGGATTAATATTATTAAGGGACTGGGACCAGTCTTACAGATTGCTGAGGGCTATACTGTAGAACTACCAGAAGATGTACATGATATTCTGGATAAGAGAACAGACCCAACCTGGCCGACAACCTGGTTTGCACCTGTTTTAACAGAAAAAACGGCTTTTAGAGATGTATATTCTGTAATGGATAACTGGGGTTCAAATCACGGGGTAATAAGTTATGGACATATTGGTGACCTCTTAATAACGCTGGCCTCTCTCTTGCGAATTCCAGTTTCCATGCATAATGTTTCAGAAGACAGGATATTTAGACCTGATACTTGGAAGGCATTTGGCAGCAGTGATTTAGAAGGGGCAGATTACAGGGCCTGTAAGAATTTTGGGCCTCTGTATAAATAAGAACAATTTTTATATTTTTGTTAGTTTTTAAACTTTAAAACAAGTTTAAAATAATAAAAAAGGGTTAGAATAGGATGTTTGATGGGGACAAGCCCTGCAGATCAAATCTGTAGGGCTTGTTAATTTTCTTATTAAGTAAGTGCTATGGCCTCTATTTCTACCTTAACATCTTTAGGTAAGCGGGCGACTTCAACTGTACTTCTGGCGGGAAACGGTTTGCTAAAGAACTCTTGATATACTTCATTAACCTGGCCAAATTCGTTCATATCACTAATAAAGACAGTACACTTAATTACCTTTTCCATACTTGAACCAGCTTTTTCCAGAATGTTTTTAATATTGTTTAGTGATTGTCTGGCTTGATCCTGTACATTATCACTGACCAGTTCACCCTCAGCTGTAAAAGGTATTTGGCCACTGGTAAAGATTAGCCTGTCAATATTAATGGCCTGGGAATATGGTCCAATAGCCGCTGGGCTTTTTTCAGTGTTAATTTCTTTAATTTTACTCATTTCTATCAACTCCCTTGTAGTATATATATATTATAATTTAATATTAATAAAAAATAAAGGGAAAAAGTATAGTAATATTAAAAAATTTTGTTTTTTTCCCATTTTGGGTTATAATAGAATGTATATATAAAAAACAAATTATTTTCTTTTGATTAATTTTTATCTTGTACAGGATAGAATGGGGGTTTGTATGGGGAAAAGTCTTTTTGGTCTTATAAAAATTATCCGCTATCTTAGTGATAGTAAAGTAGGTTTTAGTAAGAAATTTTTGTTCTTACTTCCCTTTATATACTTTCTTTCTCCTATTGATTTATTTAGTGAGATCTATCTGCCTTTTGTTGGATATTTAGATGACCTGGCTGTTTTTGTTCTAATGTGGCCCATTTTAAAGACTCTACTGGGAAATTATGAAGGAGATAAAAAGCACAGTAAAGATAGGGAGGCAGTTGATATTGATCAAGATGATTATACTGTGGAATAATAATATTACTTATTCTACCCACATATAAGGAGATGAAACATTTGCAGCAGCAGGTAGTTGAAATAAGGAATAAAACCGGGATTCATGCCCGTTCTGCCAGTACACTAGTACAGAAGGCTAATAGTTTTTATTCAGAAATTTCTCTGGTGTATGAGGGTAAAGAAGCTGATGCCAAAAGTATACTGGCTGTTATGTCGTTGGGTATAGACTATGGGAGGGAAGTAGTTGTAAAAGCAGAGGGTGAGGATGAGGAATTTGCCATTAAAACCTTGACAGAATTTATCAATGATTTGGAGGATGGGGAGTAGATTTATGAGTTGTAAAGTTTATCAAGGAATACCTGTATCAAAGGGAATAGGAATAGGTAAAGTATATAAGTATTCCCGGGAGAAAAAAATTGTTAATGCTGCTACTATTGCTAGTGATAATATTGAAGCTGAATTACAGAGATACTGTCAGGCAAAAGAAAGGGCTAATAAACGTCTTAAGGAGATACGGGATAGAGCTGCTCAGGAACTGGAGGCAGCTGAGACAAAAATATTTGATGCCCATGTTCATATGCTCAATGACCCGGTTCTTGATCAGGAGATTAAGGGATTAATTATAAATCATAAGATGAATAGTGAGGCTGCTGTTAATCAGGCTATTGATGTAGTTATTGAAAAGTTTAATCGCCTGGAAAATAATTTTTTTAGGGAAAGGATTAAAGATATTCAGGATGTTGGGAATCACCTGCTGTCTGCTTTAAATGGAGAAAACACTTCTCTACATGACCTGCCAGCTGCTTCTATTATACTTGCTGATGACCTTACCCCTTCAGAAACCGCTTTACTGGATAAAGACAAATTAGGTGGTTTTATCTTAAGCCATGGTGGGGAGACCTCTCATACAGCGATAATGGCTAAGAGTCTGACAATACCTGCAGTAGTTAATATAGAGGGGATACTTGAAGAAGTATCCCAGGGGGATACGATTATCCTGGATGGTATAGTGGGTAAGATTTACCTTAATCCTTCCGTTGAATTACTAAATAAATACCGAGAAAGACTGGCTAATTATAAGAAAAGGCAGGATGACCTGCTGGTTCTTAAAGATAAGGCTGCTGTTACTATTGATGGGTTCAAGGTTCAGCTTGCTGCTAATATAGCTTCTGAACAGGAATTAGAGAAGGCCCTGGAAGTTAATGGTGATGGTATTGGTCTCTTTCGTACAGAGTTTTTATATATGAATAATGATGATTTAAAGAACGAAGAAAGGCAGTATAATGTCTATAGGAAGGTATTAACAGCAATGGCACCTAAACCTGTTGTGGTAAGAGCCCTTGATATTGGGGGAGATAAAGATCTGCCTTATTTTGATTCTCCTGATGAGATTAACCCATTTCTGGGTTGGCGTGGTATTCGAATTTTGCTTGATAGGCAGGATATCTTCAGGAGCCAACTAAGGGCTTTACTCAGGGCATCCACCTGTGGAAATCTAAAAATTATTTTTCCGATGATATCGTCACTGGAACAGCTTAGAAAGACAAAGGATCTTTTTGCAGGTGTAAAAAGTGAACTGGAATTAGCAGGGATTGCCTATAATCCAAATGTTGAGACTGGAATTATGATTGAGGTTCCGGCAACAGCTGTTCTGGCTGAGCTTTTTGCGGCAGAAGTTGATTTCTTTAGTATTGGGACAAATGACCTTGTACAATATACTCTGGCTGTAGATAGGAATAATAGTAAAATTGCCAATTTATATTCACCATATCACCCTGCTGTCCTAAAGTTGATTGACCAGGTAGCCAGAGCGGCTAAAAGAAATGGTATTGGGGTAGAGATTTGTGGAGAAGCAGCTGCAGATCCTTTGCTTACACCTGTTTTTTTAGGTATGGGGATCAGGGTATTGAGTATGAATCCAGGTTCTATCCTGGAGATAAAAAGAGATGTCAGACGGTTAAAGCAGCATAATGCGGAAGAAAAAGCAGCCAGGGTATTAGAGTTTAAAACTGAGAAAGAGATTGAAGATTATCTTAAGAATAGTTAAAGCAAACTTAAAACAAGGTCTTTAATAAAGATCTTGTTTTAAGTTTGCTAAAAATCACTTAATTTTCTGTTTGTTGTTATATCTTGACTTATATCTTACAAATTGCATGTTTTTTATAAGATATACTTTAGTTTAGCAAATCTGGGGAGACCATTTTCCCTTGGGATATCTACTTTGCCCTGTATTAATGGTAAGATATAGTCTATAGCTTTTTGTTTAATATAATTACCTCTTTTGTTAATCCAGCAAATGGGGACCTTTTTTTCATGATTAGCAACATGATTTACTGGGACTAGTTTGATTTTACTTTGATATGGATGGTTATTTATTCTTTCTATAGCCACCATTTTCCCAGTTTCACCAGCTAAGGCAAATTTAACAGCATCCCGACCGCAAAAATAGGCTTCATCAAGATCAACCTTTGAAACACAGTGCATTGAGGCTCGTTGTAAAACATTTAATTCAATAACCTTAACCCGGTCACAAATTTCTTTTTTTAGATAAGATGCAAGAAAGTCTCCGACCCCACCCATTTGTTTATGTTTAAAGACATCATGGCCTGCCGATTTATTTGCATAAACGAAGTTACCGTTAACATCTTTAATACCTTCAGATACAACAATATTTACTTTTTTCTTTTTTTTATAAACCTTTGTCAGGTCTTCTATAAAGCTATTAAGGTTAAATGTTACTTCAGGTAAATATATTAGATCAGGGGCATTGATAACATCTTTGTTTGCTAAAGCACTGGCAGCAGCTAACCACCCAGCATGTCTACCCATAACTTCTATAATATGGATATTTTCATTATTATACACAGAACCATCACGGGCAACTTCCATAACACTGGTGGCAATATATTTCGCTGCAGTACCATAACCAGGTGAATGATCAGTACCGACTAAATCATTATCTATTGTTTTAGGTACTCCAATTATCTGTATTTCAAAGCCGGTTTCTAAAGCATAGTCACTAAGTTTTTTGACGGTGTCCATTGAATCATTACCACCAATATAAAAGAAATACTGAATATTAAATTCTTTAAAAACACTAAATATCTTTTCATATGTTTCTGGGTTTTTTAGATGACTTTTTAGCTTATAACGGCATGAGCCCAGTGCAGCAGCAGGCGTATATTTTAGCCGTTTAATTTCCGCCGGATTTTCTTTAGAAAAATCAAAAAAATTTTTATTTAATATTCCTTCTAGACCATAATTACTACCTAAAACTTTATTTATTGTTTTGTTTTTGCTTGCTTTTTCAATAACTCCGTAAACACTGGCGTTAATTACTGCAGTTGGTCCTCCCGATTGGGCAACTAGACAATTGGTTTTCAAAATACTGATCCCTCCTGATGTTTTTTATTAAAATGTATTATATGTTTTCATTATTTTTTGTTTATTATTATAATATATTATTTTTATTATAATGTCAAATAAACTTAATTTTTTCTATGAATGCTAAGTATTCAAGAGTAATAGACAGTGGGCAGTTGGTTCATTTATAATTAATTTAAGATGATATATTTTTTAATGGGCTTGAATTAAGTAAATTGATATTAAAATGAAAATGTGTTATAATAATAAAACATCAAATGCAGTAATTATAAAAATATATAAAAACAATCATTAACAAATTCCAAATAGAAGGAGGGGATAAATATTTTATCACTTACCAGGCGTAATAAAATACTTGAAATATTAAAAAAAGAAAAACAGGTTACTACCCAAAATTTAGAAGAAAGATTAAATGTTTCCGGGGCAACTATCCGTAATGATTTAAATGATTTAGAAAAAGAGGGTTTTTTAAAACGGATTCATGGCGGGGCTGTTTTGCCGGATTCGTCTGATTCGCAGTCATATAAGAATTTTCATCATAGAAGCCAAAAAAATGTTTTTGAAAAAAAGCTCCTTGGCAAAGAGTCCTCAAAACTAATCGAAGAAGGTAAATCAATCATACTTGACGCTAGCTCTACTATTCTTTTTATGATACCGCATCTAAAAAATAAAGAACGACTTACTATTATTACTAATGGTTTATATACAGCACTCGAAGTTAAGGAAATATCTAATGCTAATATTATTGTTGTTGGTGGAATTGTCAGGCCAAAATCAGGTGCCTTAGAAGGACTACTTGGAGAATCTATTCTTGATAAAGTTAATGCTGATATTATGTTTACATCTGCACATGGATTTACGATTGAAGATGGTTTGACTGATTTTAATTATTATGAGATTCAACTTAAAAAAAAGATGATGCAGAAGGCTAAAAAAGTTGTAGCCCTGCTTGACCATACTAAAATAGGCAATGTTTCTACTGCACAATTTGCAACTATAGAAGAAATAGATTTAATTATAACTGATAATAAAACACCTTCAAATATTATTCGTTCTATAGAAAAATTAGAGGTACAAGTGGTCGTAGCAGAATAATTTAATGTATTTTTTTTATTAAATCAGGGATTTTTATAATAGTAAAACTAAATAATGATATGTATTTAAGTAGGTTGTTACTGTAAAGCAGCCTGCTTTTTTTAATAGCATATTTTGCTAAAAAATAAAGATAATTTTTATTTAAAATAGTTAACAGTTTCACGGAGTCCAAAATGTAATAACATATAAAAGATAAGGAAACAATTAAAAAAAGCGGAATAAACCTTATTATATCAGCAAAATAGTATCTTTATTGTATTTTTTATCTTCCTTAAAATTATCAACAGCAAAAATAGAACAAAATAACTATAAAAATAGAAAATAAATTAAATACAAATGATAATAAATCTTTGCTTGACAATGGGCAAATAATAATTTATAATAATAAATACAAATAAACAAGAATTAAATTTCTAATAAGGAACTTATGTTACTACTAAACTAGAGGTGAGAAAATTGACTGTAGTAAAAAACAAAAAGTATGTCATTGGGGCGGATAATGCTGCTATTTTTTTAAAAAGAGAAATAACAAATTTTCTTGAAGACTTAGGTATTGAATATGAAGATGTGGGTGTGTTTTCAGAAAGTGATCAAACTTATTATCCAGAAATTGCTAGAAGGGTAACTGATAAAGTAATTGAAAGTAATTATAAAAAAGAAGGGATACTAATTTGTGGTACTGGTATTGGTATGGCGATAACAGCCAATAAATTTCCTGGAATTTATGCGGCAGCCTGTTATGATATTTATGCTGCAGAAAGAGCAAGACTAAGTAATAATACAAATATTATTACATTGGGTGCTAGAATTACTGGTCCAATCCTGGCCAAAAAAATATTAAAGGAGTGGCTTAGTCTTGAATTTAATGGTGGACGTTCTTTACCAAAGGTAAAAAAGATAAAAGAATATGAAAATGAAAATTTCAGGATGAAAAAGGAGTAGAAACTTTAAGGTACGTGTTAAATAGGGATGGGGAAAGGTTTTTTGTCAAATATTTACACACATTTTTTCATTTGCTATAGAAAAGAAGGAACAATGAATTAAAATATAGTTGATATCCATATTTTATCAATATATTGTTTTAATTCTTTTTACAGTATTATTGGATTGATTTCAATAATATATAAAAGTTCTTTGTTGCCAGATATGAAGCTAATTTGTTCTTTACTAAAATACAAACATACAAATTTAGGAGGTGATACATAGTAGAAATTATAAGTTGATTGTTGTGAAAATATATAATTATTGCAAATTTCTATTTAATTGCCAAAAGATATCTAGTATTTATTTCAATTTATATTACAAAGGCCACAACAATTATTCTACGATTTTTTATTTTGAAATAATTTTTAGGAGGAGAAAATAAAATGAAAAAGTTTTTTGTTATTTGTTCATTAGTTTTGCTATTAGTTTTGTTTACAAGTGTTACTTATGCAAGTAATTTCAGCTGGGATATGGCTGAAGGTACAACTATTACTGTTCTATTTAATCAACATACTTATTCAGAAGCTGTTATCAAGAAAATATCTGAGTTTGAAGATTTGACCGGTATTAAAGTGAATCATACTGTTATTCCAGAAGAAAACTATTTTGATAAATTGAGTATTTATCTAAATAGTCGTG
The DNA here is from genome assembly GCF_017751145.1 of Iocasia fonsfrigidae. Classification (GTDB taxonomy): domain Bacteria; phylum Bacillota; class Halanaerobiia; order Halanaerobiales; family DTU029; genus Iocasia; species Iocasia fonsfrigidae. Next base: position 3,572,684 of record NZ_CP046640.1, on the reverse strand, counting down.
CAGGAGATCCCGATGTCTTTATGACTGGTGCATATCAGATATGGGACTATGCCCCTGCTGGTTACTTGCAGGAATTAGATAAATTTATAGATGACACCAGCCTTACAGCACCTGATTATAATATAGATGACTTTTTTGAAGGTATTTTGGGTGCTTTAAGGTGGGATCTGGTTCCTGGTCATAAGACAGGGACAGGACTACAGTGGGCAGTTCCTATGGCATTTGAACAATATACATTAGCATATAATAAGAGAATATTTGAAGAAAAGGGTTTAGAACCACCAAAAACGATGGAAGAATTATTGGAGGTTACTAAAGCATTAGATGAATTTGATGGTAAGGGTAGTTATGCTCTGGCGTTACGTGGAACAAGAAACTGGGCTACAATACATCCCGGTTATATGACTACTTATGCAAATTATGGTGCAAAAGATATTGTCATTGAAGATGATAGACTTGTTTCTAGAGTAAATTCACCAGAAGCAGTAGAAATGACTGAAATGTGGTTAGATTTAATTCATGGAGGAGGAGCATCAAACTGGTCAACCTATACATGGTATCAGGCTAGTGCTGACCTTGGTGCTGGTAAAGCTGCTATGCTATTTGATGCTGATGTAGTAGAGTATTTCCAAAATCCTGAAGGTGCATCAAAAGAAGCGGGTAATTTAGCATGGGTTCCTGCTCCAATGCCTGAAGATAGATTAGATGCGGATAGAAAATCTAATCTATGGGTATGGTCCTTAGCTATGAATAAGTATTCCAGAAAACAGGAAGCTGCCTGGTTATTTATGCAATACTTTACTAATGCTGATTATCAGTTGTGGGCTGCCTTAAATGCAAAATGTGTTAATCCAGCTAGAGAGTCTGTATTTAATAATTCTGAATTTCAATCAGTGGTAAGTAAAGCTGATGGATATAGTGAAGCATTTGAAGCTACAGTTGACGGGACAGGTATTCAGTTTACACCACAACCAAAATTCTTTGAATTGACAACTGAATGGGCTTCTACTTTACAAGATCTTGTAGCAGGTAATTATGATAGTACTCAAGAAGCTATGGATGAACTAAAAGTAAAAATGGATAAAGCACTATCAGATGTGGAGTTAGAATAACATATATATGAATCAATTAGGAAATCAAGGGATACCTGCTTCTGCAGGGTCCCTTATATATGAAAAATACTATCTTATATATAAAGGAGGAATATAAATATGAGTAATACTAATTTATCTGCTACGAATGTAGAAATAGGTGAAAATAAAAAGCCTTTGTTGAAAAGACTAAGGCCATACTTAATTATGGCTCCTGCTTTTTTGATAACTGTTGGAATATTATATCCATTCATATCTGCAATTTACTATTCTTTAACAGACTTTTCTTTCAGGAACCCAACTTTTGATTTTGTCGGACTAAAAAACTGGATAAAAATGATATCTAATTTTGATTTCTGGCATGCTGTTTTAGTAACAGGTGAATATGCACTTGCTACTACTGTTACACAGATGTTACTGGGTTTAGGAATAGCATTATTATTAAATAAAGATACTTTTATAAATAGGGTGTTAAGACTTTTGTTTATTTTTCCGCTTATGGTTGCACCTGTTATCGCAACACTTATCTGGCAGTTAATGCTTAACCCATCTGTAGGGATTGTTGAGAAATTTTTAAACTTATTCCAGATCTATAATTTCCCCTGGGCATCTTCACCACAGACTGCTTTATTAACGGCAGTTATGATAGACACCTGGGTATATGCTCCATTTGTAATATTATTGGCACTGGCTGGTTTAAATTCGCTTCCAAAGTCTCCCTATGAATCTGCAAAAATAGATGGTGGGTCTGCCTGGTTTACTTTTAAAACACTTACCCTGCCTATGCTGAAACCATTCCTTTATATCGCTCTTATTTTTAGATTAATGGATTCTCTGAAGATGTTCGATATAATTTTTGCTTTAACAAAGGGTGGACCTGGAAATACTTTAATGAATCTCTCCTTAGTTGCTTATAATAAAGGATTTGCTTTTCTGAATTTAGGAGAATCTTTACCTTTTATTATAGTACTATGGGTAGTAGTTTTCATCATAAGTAAAAAATTAGTTAGTAATTGGTTACTTTCCCAAAAAACCGCATCAGGAAATTGAAAGGAGTAATTTATAATGAAAAATAAACGCTTAGTTGTAGCGGGAAAGATAATACGTAATATATTATTAATATCTTATACAATTTTTGCTCTATTTCCATTATTCTGGATGATTCTTATTACCTTTAAAAGTGATACTCAAATGTATGATACAACATTTTTCTTTACCCCGACTTTAGAAAATTATAAAGAGGTTTTATTAAGTGCAGATTATTTTAGTGCATTTATTAATAATATAATTGTCAGTGGTGGTGCAGTGCTTGTATCAGTTATTGTTGGTATTCCGGCTGCTTATGCCCTTGCCCGGTATGACTTTAAGGGAAAAGAAGACCTTGCATTTACTATTTTATCTTTTCGTTTTGCACCAGAAATTTTGGTAATATTACCTTTATTTATGATTTATCAAAAGATTGGACTTTATGATACCTATACAGGGCTTATCTGGGTATATCAGCTAATTACATTACCATTATTAATATGGGTATTGAGGGGTTATTTTGAGGATGTGTCAGTAGAAATAGAACAGGCTGCCCAGCTGGATGGTTATAGGTGGTATCAGGTTTTTATAAAGATAGTTTTACCTTTAGTTAAACCAGGATTGGTGGCTTCAGGCTTATTAGCATTTATTTTTGCCTGGAATAACTTCACATTTTCCTTATTATTGACTGGATTTAATATTCAAACTGTAACAGTAAATTCTTTAAATTATATAGCATCTGATACTGTACATTATGGGCAAATGGCTGTCGCGGCAACTATTGCTGCTTTACCTGAAGTTATTTTAGCCCTTATAATACAGAAACACCTTGTACGTGGACTTAGCTTTGGTGCAGTAAAAGGTTAGGAGGGTTAATATGGCTAATATTAGATTAAAAAATGTTACAAAGAATTATAAAAATGTAAATGCCCTAAATCAAATAAATTTGGAAATAAAGGATAAAGAGTTCTTTGTTTTATTTGGACCAGCAGGTGCTGGTAAAACAACTATGTTAAAAGTTATTGCTGGTATTGAGCTCCATCAGATGGGAGATGTGGAGTTTGATGGAAAGAATATGAATTTGGTGGAACCGGCTGATAGAAATGTATCAATGGTCTTTGAAAATTATGCTTTATATCCTCATATGACTGTCTATGACAATATTGCTTCTCCTATGAGGAGTCCGTTATATAAAGAAAAGGAAGAGTATATTAAAAAAGAGGTTCACAGAGTATCATCAATGATGGGGATTGACCACCTTCTCGATAGACTTCCCAGACAGTGTAGCAATGGGCAGAGACAGAGGGTAGCACTGGGAAGGGCTTTAGTCAGGAAACCCAGGGTTTTTCTAATGGATGAGCCCCTTGCACACCTGGATGCTAAACTTAAAAATTTAATGAGGACAGAATTAAAAGGTATGCAGCAGGAATTTGATGCTACAACTATTTATGTAACCCATGATTATCTTGAAGCATTAAGTTTAGGAGATAGAATTGGAATAATTAATGAAGGCCAGCTTATTCAAATTGCGACTGGTGATGAAGTGTATTATTCACCAGCTAATGAATTTGTAGCTAAACTTGTTGGTGAACCTGAGATAAATATTTTTAAAAGTGAAATTGTTAAATGTGATGACACTTATAAAGTTCTATTGGGCGGTGAACTGCAGCCGGTAGAAGAGGACGTACTTAAGGTATTACTGGAAAAAGACCTGGACTATGTTGATGTGGGGATTCGTGGGAATAATATAGAATTTAGTTTAGAAAAAGGTGATGATTCCTTTGTAGAAGGATCAGTATATAGTCTTGAACCAATTGGTAATAAATCTATTTTGATTGTAAAAGTTGAAGAAGAATTAATAAGGTTGATTGCTCCTAATGATTTACAGGTAGAACTTGATTCAAAAATATTTATCAAATTTGATATGAAGAATGCAATGTATTTTGAACATAAAAGTAAGGAATTTATAACACGGCATAATATTGAAAGTTTGATTGGGGTGAGCAAATAATGGGTACTCTAGTCCTGAAAAATGTTTTTAAACGATATGATAATAGCTCAGTTTATGCGGTACAGGATTATTCTCTGGAATGTTTTGAAAGAGAGTTTGTCGGAATTCTGGGACCATCAGGATGTGGAAAGACGACAACATTGAGAATGGTAGCAGGCTTAGAGGAAATAACAAAAGGTGATATTTATATTGGGGGCCGGAGAGTAAATGATGTTCATCCAAAAGATAGGCACATTGGTTTGGCTTTTGAGGATTATGCCCTTTATCCACCTTTAACTGTATATGATAATATAGCTTTCAATTTAAGGGCAAAAAAGACAGCAGAAAACGTAATAAAAAAAGAAATAATGAGGGTTGCCCCTTTGCTAAAAATTGAAGATTTATTAGATACTATGCCATCTGCCCTTAGTGGGGGACAAAAGCAGAGGGTAAATATTGCCAGAGCATTGATAAGAAAGCCAGAGATTTTATTACTGGATGAACCTATGTCCCACCTGGATGGGAAAATGAGGCAGATTTTGAGAACAGAAATAAAGAGGCTTCATAAAGAGATTAATTGTACAACGGTACTGGTAACCCATGACCAGTTAGAAGCAATGTCACTGGCAGATAGAATAGCGATAATGAAAGATGGTGAATTACAACAATTTGATACACCTATTGAAGTATATAATAATCCAGTCAATGAGTTTGTAGCCGGTTTTATTGGGGAACCCCCTATGAATATAATCAATGTAAAAATTATTCAGCATAATGGTCAGTTGAAGTTCTTATTCCCGGAAAGTGATATAAAGATTTCAGTACCGAAGAAACATTATCAATTTCTTGATGAGGGTATGGAGGTTAAATTAGGCATTAGACCAAATGATATTAAAATAAAAGAGGAAGGCTCAAATGTCCAGATAGATATCTTTGAAAATCTTGGTGATGAACAAAGAATTAGTATTCATGTAGGTGAAGACCAGTATCTTACATTGATTACAGAGAATAGAAAAGATTTAGCAGCCGGTCAGGATATTAATATTGTATTTAATGCTGAAAGAACCCATATTTTTGATGGAACAGGTAAAAAAATCTCTAAATAGGGATTTCATAATAAATATTATAAATACGAAAATTATAAGAAGGAGGAGTTTTAAATGAGTTTACCAGAAAAAATGAAGGCATTAGTTGCATATGCACCTGGAGATTACCGTCTTGAAAAGGTAGATGTACCCCGGGCAGGTGAGGGGGAAATAGTAATTAAGGTAGAGGCCTGTGGAGTTTGTGCGGGTGATATTAAAGCATATCATGGGGCTCCAAGTTTCTGGGGTGGTGAAGGTAATCCACCATATATTAAAGCACCAATGATCCCCGGCCATGAATTTATAGGTGAAATTGTAGAGATGGGAGAAAATGTTAAGGGGAATTTCAAAATTGGAGATAGGGTTATATCTGAACAGATTGTTCCCTGCTGGGATTGTAAATTCTGTGATACAGGTAGACACTGGATGTGTCAAAAACATGATGTTTACGGTTTCCAGAATAATGTAAATGGGGGAATGGCTGAATACATGAAATTCCCGAAGGAGTCTTTGAATTATAAGGTACCAGAGGATATACCAATAGAAAAAGCTGTTCTGGTAGAACCATATGCCTGTTCAAAACATGCTGTTGATAGGGCAGATATTGGTAATGAGGATGTAGTTGTATTATCCGGTGCAGGGACCCTGGGTCTAGGTATGGTAGGTGCTATAAAATTAAGAAATCCTAAGACTTTAATTGTACTGGATCTAAAAGAAGATAGATTAAAATTAGCAAAAGAGTTTGGTGCTGATATAGTTATGAATCCAGCCAAAGAGAATGTAGTAGAAAAAACACTGGAACTAACAGAGGGTTATGGATGTGATGTTTATATTGAAGCTACTGGTCACCCTGCAAGTGTTCAACAGGGACTTGAAGCTATACGTAAACTGGGTACATTTGTTGAATTTAGTGTATTTAAGGACTTAGTTACAGCAGACTGGAGCATTATTAGTGATAGAAAAGAACTGGATTTATTAGGTGCTCACTTGAGTCCACATTGTTATCAACCAGTAATAGAATGGATTGGTGATGGCTCATTACCGACAGAGGGTGTAGTAACACATAAATTATCTTTAGATGAATGGGAAAAGGCATTTCAACTTGCAGAAAGTGGGGAGGATTCTATAAAAGTTGTTTTAGTTCCCTAGTTATAAATTAATTATATTGTAGAAAAATGATAGGAGGTTCAATAGATGCAGAGATTTATTAATAAAGCTGATGAAGTAGTAGAAGATATGTTGAAGGGCTTTGTCAGGGCCCATAAGGATCTGGTAGTAGCTACAGATGATTCAAGGGTTATCAAATACAAAGAGGCACCTGTGGAAAATAAAGTTGGGGTAGTTACTGGTGGGGGTTCTGGTCATAAACCAGCTTTTGTTGGCTATTTAGGAAAGAATATGGTAGATGCAGTTGCGGTAGGTGAAATCTTTTCCTCTCCTACAGCTATGGCTTTCTTTAATGCTTTTAAAGAAGCTGATTCTGGCAGAGGTGTTGCCTGTCTTTACGGTAATTATGCTGGAGACAATATGAATGTAAAGATGGCTATAGAGATGGCTGAGGCTGATGGCATTGAGGTCAAGACTGTTGTTGCTAATGATGATGTACCTTCAGCACCAAAAGATAAACTTGAAGATAGACGGGGAGTTGCCGGTGAGGTACTGATGTGGAAAATAGGTGGTGCTATGGCTGCAAAGGGTGCTGATCTTGATGATGTAATCAGGGTTTCTCAGAAAGCTATAGATAATACCAGAAGTATTGGTGTGGGTTTGACATCCTGTGTAATCCCGGAGGTTGGTAAACCTAACTTTACTATAGAAGATGGTAAGATGGAAGTTGGTATAGGTCATCACGGTGAACCTGGTATTGAGGTTACCAATCTTAAAACAGCTAATGAAGTTGCAGAAATTATGGTTGATACAGTTTTACCCGACCTGCCATTTGAAAAAGGTGATGAAGTTGTTGTCCTGGTATCAGGGCTTGGTGCAACACCGGTAATGGAATTATATATACTGTACAATAAAATGGAAGAATTATTAGCTGAAAAAAGTATTAGTATATATAAACCATATGTAGGTGATTACTTTACTTCACTTGAGATGATGGGTGCTACATTGACGGTTATGAAACTTGATGATGAATTAAAAGAATTAATTGATGAAGAAGCAGACAGTATGGGTTTCAAACAGTTTAGGGGGTGAAGATATGAGTACATTTTCTAACAGGGATGGTATCAAGATCGTTTATAACTTAATTGCAACAATCCAGGACAATAAAGAATACCTGAGTGAAATTGATGGTGCAATTGGTGATGGAGACCATGGTATTAATATGAATAAAGGTTTTACAAAGACAGAGCACAAACTAAGAGAGAAAAATATGGATTTAACAGAGGGATTAAAGACTTTAGGTATGACACTTATGACAGAGATTGGTGGGTCGATGGGTCCATTATATGGTACTTTCTTTTTGAGAATGTCAAAAGTGACTACTGGTGAAGAAGAAATTAAACAAGATATATTTTCAAAGATGCTGAACGAGGCCTGTGATGGATTAAAGAATATTGGTAATGCCAAAGTTGGGGATAAGACTTTGATGGATACATTAATACCTGCTGTTGAGGCTTACGATAAGGCCTGTAATGAGAGAAAGAACTTTAAAGAATCTCTGAATTTGATGCAGGAAGCCGCTGAAAAGGGTAAGGATTCAACAAAAGATATGGTTGCAAAAGTAGGGCGTGCAGCTAGATTGGGTGAAAGATCCCGGGGTGTGCTTGATGCTGGTGCTACTTCCTGTAATCTAATACTGCAAACAATGGCTGATTCAATTAAGACTATTATATAAGTGTCTTGCATAATTAAAGCTCCTTATATAAGTATTATTAGCTGATACAAATATTTAACTAAATATTTGTATCAGCTAAAAAGTATATATTAAAATATACCTGACCAATAAGAGTACATAAATTTCATATTACAATCTTACTAATTAAAATTTTTTTAAGGAGAAGATGAATGTGTTGAATAAAATAGGGTTGAGATGGTGTATAAGCATAATTATTACTTTATTTATAATGATTATTTTATCAATTGTTTCTTATACAACCTATAATTATACTATACATATGGTTCAGGGTGAAATTAGTGATAAAATTAGAATTACAAAAGAAGCCCAAAAAAATAGTCTTAATATGACTTTGAATAATTTAAAAACTGAAGTAGAGAATTTCACTTTAAATGATAAAGTTAAGACCCATGCAATGTTTTTTGCATATACAGATGAGGAGAATTTGGCTGAGGAATTATCAAGTAATACAGCCTATAGGGTTGAACCCGTGAGTCAGGAATTACAGGCACATGTAAATGCTTCAAGTGCTGATTATACTTACATAACATCCACCTGGGGAACAGTTCTGGCAGATTCGGGTTATGTTAAAGATAAGGATTTTGATAAATATATAGGGGTTAAACTTACGGAAAAAGAGTATAAAGTTGCAACAGCTGCTGATGTTTTTCAGTATAATAATAATTATATCCAGCAGCAAGCCCCTGTATATAATGGTAGGGATGAAATTATTGCTTATTATGTCATGGGAGTAGATCTGGCCTATTATGGGAAAATGTAAGTGAGACTTTAATAGAGGATCTTACTGTAAAATTATTTAATGAAGATGGTATTATTTATAAGAGCAGTAATTCTGAAAATATTGGAACCAGGATACAAGAGGTATTTCTATTTAATTGTATTTAGACTTATATAACCAAACTTGATAGATTTAGCTATTGCCTGAGTAATATTAGCCGCACATAGTTGTTGACAGGCTTTGGTGCGGTGATATTTAATGGCTGCTTCGGAAAGATTTAATTTCTGGCTAATCTCCTTGATTGTTAAGCCATTGGCTGACAGGGTAAGCACTGATTCTCTGATGTTTGTTAAGGACTTACCCTGATTGTAATGGGATGGAATTGTGTTTTCATTCAGTTTCTTGCTTAACTTTGTTTGCAGCAGTTCTAGAAGAATACGATATTTTTCTCTGTGATTTTTATCCAGGGTTAAGATACCAAGAAAGCATTGTTTATCTTTAGGATAGTTAATTGGCGTAGCAATACTTTGCCATTTATGTAAAAAATAACAATAGTTTTCATCTCCATTAAAAACAACGGTTTCTTTATACTCCATTGCCATTGAGATAGCATTGGTTCCACAGCTTTTTTCGGTAAAATAACAGCCTTCTTTTATTCTCATTTTGCTGACTTTCTCTTTTAGACCTATGGGATAGACAGTTTTTAAATTAATCCCCTGTTGATTTGCTAATATAAAAAGACTGTTTTCAAGGTAATATTCATCAGTTATTTTATTAACATATTTAGTAAAGTTTTGTATTAGTGAGAGGTGCTTTTTTGATTCTTTATCCAATATAAAACTATCGGCATAGTACTGGGGATGTTCTAGTTGTTTAGGAAGCCCCATTTTAAAACACCTTACCCAGGAGTTATTTAAATTGGATATCATCATTAAAATCACCTCTATTTTTCACATAATCTTTTTACCAGGAAAGGTAATAATTTTTTCCATGTCTTTTTCTATTAAATAATTATTTAAGTTTTCTTCCGATTCAATAGAGACTAAACCTAAGGAAATTAGACGGTAAATGATTTCATATATTTTTCCATTAGGCCAGGTCAGGGATTTTCTTAAGTCATTAATAGAACTCTTGTGTTGGATACAATTAAGTATTTTTTCTTCATCTGAGTTAAGGTTGATTTCATCTGCTAATTTATACACATTTGCTATAGCTGGAATTATGGTCATGTCTTTAGCTGGGAGTGCTTGTTTAAATATATTATGATCCTGAACCTGTCTAACAGCCTCCAGAATTAAGTCATTAAAAGCTTCATTGATAGTTTTTTCTCTGCTTTTTATACTGGGGCTAAATTTAAAGTCACCTTCAGACCAGGTGAAAAAATCAAAGACGGCTTTTTTACCTCTGCTGGTTTTTAGATAAGCGTCAGTAATTTCACCTTTGCTAAAATAGATAATTCCAATGTCATTTTCCTTTTTTAAAACTAACCCCCCGGTATGGTTGGTATTATTTAACAGTCTTAATAATGTTGGTAGGGCAAATATTTTAAGATTTCCTTCATAACTAATTGCTTTTTTAGCAACACCACTGACAAAGCATTTTAAGCTAATTCTCATTTCTTCCAGTGTCTCTCCTAAAAAACTAAATTCATCCCTGGTTTTAATTGAAATAGGGTTATGGAAATCACCCTGAGCTATTTCCTGGGAACTCTTAACCAGGATATTAATTGGTTTAACAATTGCTTTAGCAACAAATAAAGCGGTAATTAATCCGATAGCAATAAATATTAAAGCTAGTAATAGTATTTGATATTGGGTTGATAAAAATAATTTCTCTAATCCTGAGAGGGAATATCTAAAATTGAGATATCCCCAGAGATTATCATAAGCAGTAATAGGGGCTAATACATCAAGGTAATTTTTTTTAAAAACAAAAGTACTGCTGTTATTTTCTATTTGATTTGATGTTAATTTACTGCCTTCGATTAAGCGATTGGTAGAGGCTTTAATATAACCATCAGGACCGAGGATTGAAATCTGCATAATATCACTACCAGGGTCTTCCTTAACACTATCTATAATATTATATAAAGTAGTGTAATTTTCCATGACTACTGGTTCTACACTGTATTTAACAATAAGGGTGGCCAGTAAACTACTGGTAGTTTTTATTTGATTGCGGTATTCTGTCTTAATCTCTGTTAATAGGGTATAGGATATACCAGTGACAATAGTTATTATTAAAACAGAAATAATAATGCTTAGTTTTAAATAAAAAGGGAGTTTAATTGCTTTCATTTGTTTTCCCCCTAAGATAGACTTCATTTAACCAGAGGTTAGCTATATTTTCTTGCTGCAGACTGGACCACTCTAGGTTATAGTTAATGACATTAATATTATCAAAGGAAATGGCACCATCAGGAATAGGGGCCTCAATATTAGTAGGCAAGCGATATTCACTCATAGCTGAGTAAAGTTTTTGACCCCTTGTACTAAGCATAAAATCGACAAATTGTTTAGCCTGTTTAAGGTGTTTAGTATCTTTAACAATAGCTATGCCGCCAATTTCGTAACCAGTTCCATCGGTGGGAAGAATAAGGTTGATAGGATAACCTTGTTGTTTGAATTTCTGGATATCATGGCTAAAAGAGATACCGATAGTAGAAGCATTAATTCCCGTTAATTTACTGGCCATAGCACCACTATTGGTATAATTTTGAACATTGCTATTTATTTTCTTAAGTAGTTGAATCCCTTCATCCAGGCCGTACAATTGAATTATCGTAGATAATATTGTATAACCAGTGCCTGATGAAACTGGGTTAGGGATAGTAATTAGACCTTTATATTTCGGTGAAGCCAGGTCAAGCCAGGTCATAGGTGGTTTTAAATTTAATTTTTGCAGTGCAACTGGATTAACGGCAAAACCAATTGAGCCGAGATAGATTCCCCACCAATGGTTTTCCAGGTCTCTATATTCTTGCGGTATCTTCTTAGTTAATGATGAATTGTATTGTTCAAAAAGACCTTCCTTATTTGCTAAATAATAAAATTCAGCTGGCCCGCCTAGTAGCACATCTACACCTGGCCGGTAATTTTTTCCCCGTCTAAGTAGGTTTAATAGTACCCCGGTCGATTTTCTAATTGTTTTAACTTTTATACCGGTATAGTTTTCAAATGCCTGAGCATAAACCTGGGCTTCTCTTTCTTGCAGTGCTGTATAGATAACTAGTTTATTGTCGGCAGTTATTCCTCTTGCAGTAAAGAGGCCTGTGATAATAAGTGAGATACAAATAATTTTTTTAAACATTATAACTCCTTATTAAGACGGCAGACAATAATTGTTTCGTCTAGTTCAGGGTTGTTATCAATTACCAGAGACAAAACCTGTAAATTTAGTTTATTTTCCAGGTGAAACTTCAAAATGTTTTTAATACTGCTTAGTTCTTTTACCTTTAACTGTTTAATTAATACCTTTCCTTCTTCTGTTCTGGCAAGTTGTTCTTCTGCAGGGCTTAGATTACCCTGGCTGCGGAGAACGATGATATCTCTAATTAAATAGGTTTCTATTTGATGGGATTTTTTTCCCCAGTAGTTTTTTTCAAAGTTTTTAAAGATATTGCAGATTTTTTCCTCAGCAGTTGACATTTTAGATTTATTATGTTTTGCTTCTTTAGCCTGCTCCATAAATCTCATCTCCTTTATTAATAGATAAGGTATTTCTATAATTATTTCCTACATCATTAAAAAAACCATCACCAAATAAATATCCCTTATCAGGATATTAAAAGATGATGGTTTGCTCTTCAGATAACCCGCTACCTTAAGAGGCAGTTTGCTATCTAACTAGTTAACCATTTAAATTCTAAATTGTATAACTATTTTAACATCATTTTGGGCAAAAATCAAGTTTTAATTTTCAATTTTTTCTCCAGGTCATCTGACAGAGAGAAAACTATAATCCGTTCCCCGTTTTCGGTACTGATATCTGAATGAACAGCTAAGACATCTATGGTGGTAATATCTTTTATCAAGGTAGCTAATATCTCACGGGAATTTTCAATGAGTTTAACTCGCAGCTGTTTAATTAGTTTTATACCGTCTTCTTCTTTGGCCAGTTGTTGTTCGGCCATTGTTAGGACGCCTTTTTCTTTAACAAGGATATTATCATGTATAATATAAGTTTTAATATTTTGAGGTCCACGACCAATATATTCCTTTTCAAATTTCATAATTAGTTCTGATATTTCAGCTTCAATTTGTCCTTTACTTTTATTCATTTTTACCACCTGTAAACTTATTATTCTTAATAATTAACTTCCACATTAATTTTAGAGTTCCTTTATTTAAAAATAGGTATCTCCAAAAAACTAGCCAAAAGTATAAATGTCTAACAATTTTCTAAGCTTAAATCTTATTTTTTAGACAAAAAGCTAGTTTTTTTAAGGTCTAAAAAAAAGGGGGAAAACAATTTAAACTTTTGAATATTGTGTGAGAAAGTAAATTGTGGTAACTTAATTTTAAGAATTTCAAAAATGATAAGGAGGAGTTATTGTGATGAAAAAGTTTTCTGTTGTAATGTTGCTTTGTCTAATGATAGGTCTGTTTAATTTAACTGTTCTGGCTGATAGTATCAGTGTTTATACCAGTCTGGATGAACAATTGGCGCGTGTGGTATTTAATGAGTATACTGCTGAGACCGGGGTAAAGATAGAATGGGTACGCCTGTCAACTGGAGAAGCGGTCTCCAGGATGATGGCTGAAAAGAACAACCCTCAGGCCAGTATTTGGGTAGGAGGAGTAGGTTTAGGGCATATTCAGGCCAAAGATAGTGGTTTAACCATTCCTTATGTGGCAGAAAATGCCCAATATGTACCTGATAATTTTAAAGATGAAGATAACTATTGGATGGGTATCTATGCCGGGCCATTGTGTTTTGTAAGTAATACCCAGCGTTTAGAGGAATTAGGGTTAGCAGCACCTACATCCTGGGCAGATTTAATTAAACCAGAATATGAAGGTTATATTCAGGTTGCTAATCCAGGGACTTCTGGTACTTCATACAATGTTCTGGCAACTATGGTGCAGCTAATGGGTGAAGAAGAGGGCTTTGAATATATGAAAAAACTTGATAAAAACATAGTACAGTATACCCGTTCTGGTTCTAAGCCAGGTAAGAATGCTGCTATTGGAGAGGTACCAATAGGTATTGGCTATGCACATGACCAGGTAAAACTAAAGGCACAGGGTTACCCATTAGTAATTACTTTTCCGGAAGAAGGGGGGGGTTATGAAGTGGCATCAATCTCCTTGATTAAGAACGGTAAAGAGACTGAACTTGCTAAAGAACTCTATAATTGGTTATTAAGTAAAAAGGCTGCTGAGATATATGCTAGTTTCTATGTAGTACCCTTCCGTGATGTTAAATTAATGGATGGGGCAGTACCAATTAGTGAAGTAAATACCATTGACCAGGATGATGTCTGGGCAGGAAATAACAAAGAGCGGCTTGTTGAAAAATGGAATGAGGAAGTATATAGTCAGCACTAGTTTTAAATACATGTGTATAACAGATAGGGGTTATTCTTTATCTGTTATACCTTACAAAGGGGTGATATGATGGAAACCAGGAAGGATCCTTTAGTAAATATTACAATAATGATTGTTGCTGCTTTAATTGGGATATTTGTTGTCTATCCCATTGTACGTGTAATTATTATAAGTTTAAGGCCTGATGGTAATTTTTCTTTGGCGGAATATAAATATATTTTATCAAAGGTATGGTTGAGGAGTACTTTTCTAAATAGTATAAAATTAGGTGCCCTGGTAGCTACCTTTGGAACGATAATCGGGTATATTGCTGCTTATATTCTGTATAAGGTAGACTTACCAGGTAAAGGTTTTTTTCGTCAGATAGTAATGCTGCCAATTATTTCTCCACCATTTATGTTAACGATCTCTATCATCCTATTATTGGGGAGAAACGGTCTGATTACCAAAAAATTGCTAGGGATAACAGGCTTTAGTATTTATGGTTTACATGGACTGGTCATAGTCCAGACTCTGGGGATGTTCCCCATCGCCTATAGGGTGTTAACCGGAGTTATGGCCAGAATTAGCCCGGAGTTGGAGAATGCGGCTTTAAACCTTGGTGGTAGTAAGGGTTATGTATTTCGCTCAGTAACCTTTCCACTATCCATACCGGGAATTGCCAGTGCCTGGTTATTGGTTTTTGTTACTTCAATTGCTGATTTTGCTAATCCTATGGTGTTAGCCGGGGATTATGATGTCCTCTCAGTACAGGCCTATCTGCAATTTACTGGTATGTACAATCTGCCGCGGGGGTCAGCCCTGGCAATTATGTTACTTATACCAGCCTTAATAGCTTTTATGGTAGAGAAGTACTGGGTATCCAGGAAATCATTTGTTACTGTTACTGGGAAACCTACCGGTTCTAAACAAGATATGGTTTCTTCTTTAACACGTAAATTGTTTATAATATTTTTGTTGCTTATAACCTTTGCTATATTATTATTATACTTAACAGTAATAATGGGGGCTTTCTTTAAACTATGGGGAATTGACTATTCCTTGACCCTGGAGCATTTTAAATATGCCTGGGATGTTGGTTTGGAGAGTATTAAAGATACTATCTTTTTAGCTGGAGTAGCTACACCCTTTACTGGTCTTTTAGGTATGATTATTGCTTATTTAGTAGTGAGAAAAAGCTTTTGGGGTAAGAATATCTTACAGTTATCATCTCTTTTAAGTTTTGCTGTCCCGGGAACAGTAGTTGGTATTGGCTATATACTGGCTTTTAATCAGCAGCCATTTTTATTAACTGGAACCGGGTTAATCATTATTCTTTGTTTTATCTTTAGAAATATGCCGGTAGGTATTGAGTCAGGGGTGGCTTCTTTACGACAGATCGACCCTTCTATTGAAGAGGCATCGACTGATTTAGGGGCAAGTAGTAGTTATACATTTTCTAAAATAACTCTGCCATTGATTAAACCAGCTTTTTTTTCAGGGTTATCCTATAGTTTTGTCAGGGCTATGACTGCTGTTAGTGCTATCATCTTCCTGGTTTCTGCCAGGTGGACACATTTAAGTACTTTGATATTAGCCGAGACTGAGATTATGCGGCTAGGGGCGGCCAGTGTTTTATCATTGGTACTTATTGTAATCGTTATGACAGTTTTTTATTTGATGAGTAAGTTTGTTGGTGATGACCAGGAGTCAGCTGGTATGATTACTTGATATTTCAAAAAAAGTTTAGTTAGGAGGTACATAATGCAGAATATTGCTGTTGAATTAAAAAATATTAGAAAGGTATTTCAATCAAAACAGTCAACTGAAAAGGTGACTGCGGTGGATAATTTTCAATTAAAAATAAAAGAGGGGGAACTTGTTACACTGCTTGGGCCTTCAGGGTGTGGTAAAACAACGACTTTAAGGATGGTAGCTGGGTTTGAAACAGCGACAAGTGGAGAGATATATTTGGATGGTAAGGATGTAGTTAATATACCGGCCAATAAAAGAAATACGGCCATGGTTTTTCAGAGTTATGGGCTTTTTCCACATATGACTGTGGTGGATAACATTACCTATGGTCTGCGTTTTAAAAAGATGAGTAAAATAGCCATATCCCAAAAGGCAGAAGAAATTATGCAACTAGTGGGTTTAGAAGGATTTGGTTCTAGAAATCCAGGAGAGTTATCAGGGGGACAACAGCAGCGGGTTGCTCTGGCCAGAGCCCTTATTGTAGAACCTAAAGTATTATTATTTGATGAACCACTGTCTAATCTTGATGCTAAATTAAGGGAGTCAATGCGGGATGAGATACGGAAGTTACAGAAACGCTTGTCTATTACCTCTCTTTATGTTACGCATGATCAAATAGAGGCAATGAGTATTTCTGATAAAATAGTAGTTATGAATAGAGGAAAGATTGAGCAGGTTGGGACCCCAGAAGAGATCTATTATTACCCACGAAGCAAGTTTGTAGCTGATTTTATTGGCAAGGTAAATTTTCTACCTACTCAGGTAGAAGAGGGACAGAACAATAGTATTCAGCTAGTAATTGATGACAAAGTGATAAATATGGAGGAAACAGAAGATTTAGCTGTAGGTGAATCAGTAGTTATTGTCTTACGTCCAGAGTCAATCAGCCTAGAGAAAAAAGGTAAAGGTTTTTTACAGGCTAAAGTCATAAGAAAAACATATCTTGGTTCCTATTTTGAATATATATTAGATTATAAAGGTAATCTGATTACAGTTCATTTGACTAATCCCCGGCATAAGTATATATTTAATGTAGGAGAAGAGGTAGATATTTATTTTGCTAAGGAAGATATTCATTTAATCAAAGAGGAGTGAGTAGAATGATAGTCTGGGAAAATGTATTTAAATTGTTCTTATCGGCATTTTTGGCTGCCTTAATAGGACTGGACAGAGAGAAGAGGAATAAGGCGGCTGGAATAAGAACGAATATAATTGTAGCGGTTACTTCATGTTTGATTATGTTATTATCTATGGAGGTAGGAAAAGATACAGGCGCAGATCCCGGACGTATAGCGGCTCAGATAGTAAGTGGGATTGGCTTTCTTGGGGCAGGGACAATTATTAAACAAGAAGATAAAATTGAAGGTTTGACAACAGCAGCTGGTCTCTGGGGAGTTTCTGGTTTAGGGATGGCAATAGGGTATGGGATTTATGATATAGCTGTGGCAGCTGCCCTAATAATTATTTTTAGTTTATTTATATCTGTTGGGAAATTTACAAATAAAGACGAAAAAGAAACAGAGATAGAGAATCTTTAATAGTTTATTAATGTGTTAGTAATATATTATTATGCTAAGATATATTTGTAAGATCAGCATTCCTCTAATTATAGCTTGGAAATATCGAATTGTCTTTAGAAATAATGTACCAACTGCTATTGGTAAAAACAGTTGGTACATTTTCTGATTTATTATATAATCTGTTTCCAGCTTTCTGTATATTATTCCCAAAAGAGGTTATACCTCTTTAGAAAAAGAATTTTGTTTTAAATTGCCTTCAACCACATTTTGACCAGCCACAGTTTCTACAGACAGCACAACCACCTTCATGTTCTATACGGGCACCACATTCAGGACAGTTAGTATCTTCTGTTTCGCTGTCAGTACTATTTTTTTCAGTAAACTGCGGTTTGAGTTTTTGATAAATATCTTTGCCATTTTTAGTATTGTTGACAAAATTCTCCAGGGCACGACCGATTGCATCAGGACAGGATAGGTTATTAACATCCTTTTTAACCATGGCTGCCTCACACCTGATACCCCTCAACTGCTCAATTATTTCGTGGAGTGGTACCCCACTGCGTAGGGCAAGTGATACCAGACGGCTAATTGCTTCAGATTGTGCATGACAGCCGCCGCCCTTTCCAGTAGTGGTAAACAATTCACATACTCCCTGTTTATCTGAGTTGATAATTATATATAGTTTCCCACAGCCGATAATGGTTTTTTCTGTAGTACCGTAGGTTATTTTTGGACGCGGACGTTTACCTTTTTTAGAAGGGGAAATACTATCTTTGTTTTTAAAGCCTGTTGACAAGACCTGTTCTGACCTGCTGCCATCTCGATAGATGGTTACACCTTTGCAATTTAGCTCATAGGCCATTGTATAAACAGTACGGACATCTTCAATACTGGCATGATGATGGAAGTTGACTGTTTTGCTGACTGCATTGTCAACCTCTTTCTGAAAGGCTGCCTGCATTTTAATATGCCACACTGGTTCAATATCATGGGCAGTTACAAATAGTTTTTTTATAGCATCCGGTATGACTTCTATATCCTGTATTGAGGAATTTTTAGCAATTGTTTTCATTAATTCTTTACTATAGAACTTGTGCTTTTGAGCCAGTTTTTCAAAGATAGGATGAACTTCTATCATGGTATCATCCAGCACATGTCGTTCATAGCTTATAGCAAATAAAGGTTCAATACCACTACTGCAGCCAGCTATAATGCTGATACTTCCAGTGGGTGCTATAGTGGTTGTAGTGGCATTACGCATCGGTTTTTGATGAATACTATCGGCTATATTGGGGAATGACCCTCTGCGTTTAGCAATATCTCTGGACTGCTCATAAGATGTCTTTCTGATAAAGGCCATTACTTTTCTAGCCAGGTTCACTGCTTCCTCACTAGCATATGAGATGCCCAGTTTAATCAGCAAATCACTCCATCCCATTACCCCCAGGCCAATTTTGCGGTTGCTTTCAACCATTTTCTTGATTTTTGTCAGGGGATAGTTGTTCATATCTATGACATTATCAAGGAAACAGGTAGCAATTTTAACTGTATATGCTAATTTATCATAATCAATTATTATTTGGTCAACTTCATTAGTTTTAGTCATATGTGATAGATTTATAGACCCTAAATTACATGCTTCATATGGTAAAAGAGGTTGTTCACCACAATTATGAACAACAAATCCATTAGCAATAAATGAATGAGTTATAGGTTCTGTAAGGTCATATACAGTTTCCTTGCCCTGAAATTTGATTTCTTTAATTTCATCTAGCATTTTATCCTGGTTTAAATTTTTATTAGAAATGATATTTGTTAATATTTTTTCTTTTCGTTCAAGTAGGAAACCTATTTTTTCTGCAAAAACATATAAAGAGCTAGAAGATATTTGTAGTTCATATAAGATGCCATCAATTTTATAACATGTTTTTTCCCCTTTAATATTAGTATAAATAAATTTGTTATTAACTGCTTTGCGTTTTCTATTATAGATTTTTGATTTAATTCCTAGGTTTATTAAAAGTAACTGTACTTGTTTTAATAGTTTTAATGATTTAGAAGTTAATCTTACATAATAATTTCCTTTAATTTCGTCATTTGAGACTGTACCATCTGCTGTAAAAATACCCTGTAAAAAGCCTATTACTGCTTTGCGGGGTGCTATAAATATAGCTGACGGTACTTCTTTATCATTAGATTTAACAGCTTTAACGCCCAGCTTGTTAAAAAATTCAACAAAGTATTTACTGTGGTAGGAAAGGTGATAGGTATTATTTTTTCTTTTAATAGGTTTAATATCTTGACCATATATTTGATTAATAATAGGTTTAAAGTATTCTAATAACTGGTAATCTTTTTTGCTGAAGGTAAAACCAACCCTGCGATTTTTATCCCCTTTTCTCAGCCAGCCATCTCCTACAAGAAAGCCTAATATTTGTCCTAATTCAAGTGACCATTTTTGAGGGAAATTATACTTATATTTTCTACCATTTTTTCCTTTATAAAATTTATTAGTTTTAAAGGGTAATTCATAAGATTTAGGAAAGATTCCTTCATTAGATTGTATTAAGATTTTATGTCCTTTTTTTAAATGTCTAAGTTCTATCCACCCCTTATTTGTAAGAAATTTGTGATCAGCTGTAGTTTTAATTTCATAACCACTTTTAGTGATTAGTTTATAAATATCTTTTATACCATTATTATATATCTTAGTGGCAGTATAAATATTAGTAGCTGTTTGATTAATATTAGTATGACGGTAATTTGTTTTATCGCTATTTGCTGTTTTTTTTAAACTAAGGGGAACTCTTTTATCAGTTGTAATATTGATTTTTATATCTTTATATTTTTTAAATAATGTATCAAAACGCATTAATCCATGCTCAGTAGCAATTAAAGTATCACCGGTAATACAAGGATTAGTACTTTCTATTTCACCTATTCCTGGTGTGGGGTTATGTCTATTAATTTCGTCGATAAAGATTATACCGGGTTCCCCGTTTTTATGTGCCATTTCGACAATTTTATCAAAGACTTTACAGGCCGGTAAAGTACCCGTAATCTCATTATTTCTGGGGTTAATTAGTTTGTATTCCTGGTTTTTTTTAACTGCTTCCATAAATTCATCAGTAACAGCAATTGAGATATTAAAGTTATTTAAGTTTTCTTCAGCTTCCTTAGCAGTAATAAAATCCATGATATCTGGGTGATCTACCCGTAGGATCCCCATATTTGCCCCACGGCGTTTACCGCCCTGTTTGATTGTATTAGTTGCTGCATCAAAGATTTTCATAAAAGATATTGGTCCACTAGCAATGCCCCCAGTTGTTTTAACAAGGTCGTTTTTGGGTCTTAGACGGGAGAAGTTGAAACCTGTACCACCACCACTTTTTTGAATTAACGCAGTATTTTTAACAGAATCAAAAATACCGTCCATACTGTCTTCGACAGGTAGGACAAAACAGGCACTTAATTGTTGTAGCTCATTACCAGCATTCATTAATGTTGGTGAATTAGGCAAAAAATCAAGGTTTTTCATTATTTTATAGAAATTCTCTTCATCATCTGCCGGGTCTTCATCATATTTAAGGTTGGCTTCTGCTATATTTTTGGCCACCCGCCTAAACATTTCATCAGGGCTTTCTATTATTTCTCCCTCTGTATTTTTTTTAAGGTATCTACTCTCAAGTACTTTTCTGGCATTTTCATTTAATTTACATTCTGCAGTCATTTTTATACTCACCTCATTTATGTACTGTAACATGGTACATTATATCATATAAAGGCAAAAATACAAAATGTAGTAGATTATATTATTGAGACCACAATATACAGTGTACTATAATTAAAATTAGGATTAATTAGTTAATTTAATAGGCTATAGATGAAGGGTTTTTAATTATGTGAAAATAATATTTTATTATAAAATTTTTATACATAGGCAGGAAATAAAATGAATTTAATAAAAATATATTATATAATTTAATTAAAATCTAGTTTTAAATACCTAATGTTATTTTGTTGGAAGAGCAGCCAGATGTATATCAAAAGCTGTGAGCCAATACCTTATAAGAAATATATAAGGTATTGGTTTTTTTTTACTTTACTTAACTTAATTTTTAACTAAGGAGTGAATTTATTGAGTAAACAACTAGGATATATGATAAGACAATTTAGAGAAAGGAAATCAATTAGTCAGCAGGAATTATCAGAGATATCAGGGTTATCCCAATCATTTATAAGTAGTATTGAAAATAACCTGAAGAGTCCAACTATCAGGAGTTTAAAGGAATTGGCCCAGGCTTTAGATATATCTCATGAAGAATTAGTTAAGACTGCTTTGTTTCCTGAAAAATACATTGATGTGATTAAAAAAAACAATTTAATTACAGGATTAAATGCTAGTATAGCTAAATTGTATAAGTATGTGATTGGGACAGGACCTAAAAGGATTACAACTGATATATATAAAGATGTTGTAATTATTAGGCTTAAACCATATGTAAGTCCAATATTAGAGCAATTGTCTAAAAGTAGTGAGGGGAAAAATATTTTAAGTAATCTGGCCAGATACCTTTTTGATAGTTATAAAGTGGAATTTAATAAAATATTAAATGAATATATTGGAATAAAAGTTGATAATATTTATTGTGATTATAGTAATATTAATGAGATTCTGCTTATCAATATCTTTAGCGAAGAAATTTTATAGTGATAATTACCAAAAAATTATATTTTTATAGTGATAATTTGATAATTATGCAGGAAAATAGTCTTATATGGCGAATGTTAATAATTAGTAATATATTTTATATTAAATTGCTATATATTGTTGGAAGATCAGCCAGATAATTATATTAAAAGCTGTGAGCCAATACCTTAGGAGGCTAGATAAGGTATTGGTTTTTTTAATATCTAGAGATTTATAAAACAAAAAGTTTAGTTTAACTAGGGGGTGATAGTATGTCTCATATAAGGCTCATAAAGTGTTATCAACAAATAGCCACTAAATTTAACTCTGATATTGCTAAAAACACCCAATTAGTTATAAAGATGATTGACTATACTGATAGATATTACAGTTTGATAGCCCGGCTATTACCAGAGATTGAAGATAATATAAATGATGCAATTGATGAGACAAGGGAGCTTATTAAGTGTTTTAATAATAATGAGAGAGTCAATAATCAGCAAATGATATTTCAGGTTTTAAACGATTTAAGGAATAAAATAGATAGTATAGATAATTTGCTGAATGATAAGGATGAGTTATTTGCTGTGTTAAATAATATTATAACTGATCAAGGAGGGGATAAGGAAACAGAATTCAAAAAAATCATTAATTTGACTTCAGATTTGAAGAAGATATTAAATAGTCTTAAAATCTTGGCAATTAACAGTAGTATCTATACATATAATAAACAGGGTCAAGATGCTAATGGATTTAAGGTGATTGCGAAAGAGATTCAAATAATATCCTTAAAGATGTTGAGAAATTATCATAATATAGAAAAACAAATCAGTAGACTAATAAAATGGCGGGATTTTTTTCAAGAGGGTATTCTAGAAATAATCAGTATTGAAGGAGATATTAAGGGTAGTTATAGTAAATTGAAAGAATACTTTAATAAATTTTTTGTCTTCTTAAATGAAATAAGAGTTTTGTTTGAAGAATTAATTGAGTCGATAAATAGGGCAATATTACCAGTAAATGAACTAATGATAGAGGTTCAAAAACAGGATATCATTAGACAAAATCTAGAAAACATCAATAAAATTTTAGTAAAAACCAGTAAGGAAATTACGATTCACCCTGATGTCCTGGTAGATAATGGAATCATTTCTGAAAGATTAAATTTTATTGGGGAGGTAATTAGGCTTGTTGATAGTTTATTATCAGCTGTTCAGAGACAACTAAAGGATTCTCAAGAGGCTATTGAGTTATTATTAATGAAGACGAATAAAGACCTTATTAATATAGATAAAAATTTATTAGAGATAAGAAATAAGCTATGTAATGATCATAAAGTGGTTTCGCAAGACAATTTTAATTATATTTATAATAAAATTTTTATGCTCCTAGCAGAAATACAAGCTGCAGTTAATAAATCAAAAGATAAATATCAACAATTAGCGAGTTCTGAGGAAATATTTAAAACGGGTATAGAAGGAGTTAATCAAGAGTTTTATAATATTAGAAAATTTACTAACCGTCTAAGTAACATTAGGCTCCTGGCTAAGATTGAACTGTCATCAATGAAAGAAGAGCATAGTTTTGTTGAAAAAATAAATGATGTTATCAGAGAATTAATTAGTAAAAGTAAAGATGATATCGCTACATATATTTCTATACAAAATCAGCTTAAGTTTGATTTTAGTAATTTTACTCAACTCGTTTCATATACCAGTGAAGAGGTAGAGGTTTTTAATAGTAGATTACTTATTGCAGAAGAGAATCTTAAAATGATTAAAGAGACAATTGATGAGAAAATATTTAATCTCAGTAAGCAATTAAAGCATCTTAAAGAAATAAATGAGGACCTAATTAAAGAGGTTAATACCTTTGATAATATTAATAGACTATCAAAGGTATTTTTAGAGAATTTAAAGGCCTTGGAAGTAGATATTAATAAAGTGAGGGAATCATATAATTTGAAGGATGATAAGAGTTTAGATGATAATCGTTTATTACTACTATTTCAGGAATTTACAAGTTACCTGGAACGGAAAACAGCTGCTGATGAATATCAAGACATGGTGATTGATGTAGGAGATCATGGAGGAGAATTGACTTTATTTTAATCAATAAGATTGGAGGGATTTTATGAGTAAAGAGGGTGTTTCTATTGAATTACCTGAAGAACTAACAATGTTTACTGTAGACGATTTTAGGAATAAAATAATAAAAAAAATAGCTAATGAAACCCTAAAAAACTTGAAGGCGGCTAAGTTAAAATTGCTGGATAGTGCTGGTATTCAATTATTATTATCTTTATATAAATCATTTCCTGATTTAATCATACAAGACCTTTCAGAAAATATAATAAAAGATTTGCAATTGATGGGTATAAAAGAAATATTTGTTTCTGATAGGGGTGTTAATGATGTCTAAATTTATTCTAATTGTTGATGATTCCAAAACAGTACGGGCTTCTGTTACTTATACCCTAAAAAAAGCAGGCTATCAACTTGAACAGGCTGTTAATGGTCAGGAAGCTATCAATCTATTAAAAACCATGGTCTCTGATGGTAAAAGACCGGCTATGATAATTACTGATGTAAATATGCCGGTAATGGATGGTCTTACTTTTATTAAAGAAATTAAGAAAGATAAAAAAGCAAAATTTATCCCAGTCATAGTATTAACAACTGAATCTCAACAGGAACTAAAGCTAGCAGGCAAGAAAGCTGGTGCAGCTGGTTGGTTAGTTAAACCCTTTAAACCTGAGCAGTTAGAACAACTGGCCCATAAATTTATTAGATGATATTTTAGGGGAGGTTTTTTTGTGGATGATGAATTAATGATAACATTTATTGAAGAGACTGAAGAACTCCTGGAAAATTTAGAACAGAATCTCCTCAAATTAGAGGAAAGTCCAGGAGATAAAGAACTAATCAATGAGACATTTCGTTTAATGCACACAATTAAAGGTAGTTCTGGATTGGTTGCCTGTAATAATATTACTGATTTTGCCCATCAGGCAGAGGATTTATTAGAGCAGGTCCGGGATGACTTACTAGCAGTTAATAATGAAATAATTGATATTTTGTTTCTTTCCCATGATGTCATTAAAGATATGTTAGCTTCATTAATAAATGAAGGTCATCAAATGGATTTAGAGCGAATAAATTCAACCAAACAACAAATGGAGAAGCTGATAAATAATAATATTACTGTAAGTGATGATTTAATTAACACCAAGCATAATCAGCAAGAAAATGTCTATAGAATTATAGTGGAATTTAATAATGAATTATTCCAGACTGGAACTGACCCCCTTTTATTATTAAGGGAGATTAAAGGATTGGGTAAAGTTTTAGAGGTAGATACAGTGCTTAATAGGATACCAGACTTTTTTGAAATTGACCCAGAACAATGCTATCTTACTATCGAAGAAACAATTAGCACTAATCTTTCACTTGCAGAATTGAGGGATGTATTTGTTTTTGTAGAGATAGACAGCATGGTAAAGATTGAGGATCTAACAAAGGATTATCAAGGAAATATTGCTAAGATATCAGCTGGTCAAAGAACTAGTGATACTTTAAGTAAAAAGGCTAAAGTGACTAAACAAGGGGATAGTAAAACTATTCAAGAAAAAAGTACAATAAAGGTTTCTACTAATAAATTAGAATTACTGATGAATTCTGTGGCTGAACTGGTAATTTCTCAAGCACGGGTTAAGGAGAGGATTTCGCAGAGAGACCTTAATGAAGATCAACAGCTTAGTGCTGCTTTAGAGGAAGTAGATAAAAAGATTCACTATTTACAGGAAGAGGTTATGAAATCCCGGATGGTCCCGATTGGTAATACCTTTCTTAGGTTTAGGAGACTTGTCCGGGATCTTGCTCAGGAACAAAATAAAAAGATTAAACTTATCATTAAAGGTAGGGAAACAGAACTTGATAAAACTATTATTGAGAAGATAGCTGACCCTTTAAAACATATGCTTCGTAATGCGGTTGATCATGGTATTGAGCTGCCTGAAGAAAGGCTTGCTCTGGATAAACCAGCTGTTGGCACCATAACCCTGGATGCTTACCACCAAGAAGGAAATATTATTATTGAAATAGATGATGATGGGAGGGGCCTAGATAAAAAGAAGATAAGAAAGTCTGCCCTTAAGAAGGGGCTCATTCGTAATGATTTTAGCTCTACTGAAGATGATATTTATAACTTGATTTTTGAAGCTGGTTTATCTACTTCTGAGAAAATTACGGAAACCTCTGGCCGGGGTGTGGGTATGGATGTAGTTAGGAGTAATATTGAGGCTTTAAGGGGAAACATAACGATTAATACAGCTAAAGATAAGGGGACAATTTATAAAATTAAGCTTCCCCTTACATTAGCTATTATAGATGGTATGTCTATTGTAGTTGGGAATGAGAGCTTTATTATACCTATTAATTCCATTATAGAATTTTATCAGCCGTCAGCAGAAGAAATTAAGAGTGTAACCGGCAGTGGTGAGAGTGTTTGTATTAGAGGTGAATATTTAAATCTCTTTAGATTATCTAAACTCTTTAATATAGAAAATAAGGTGTTAGACCCTACTAAAGGGATTTTAGTAATCCTTAAAGATGATAGAAGAAAGGTAGGTCTACTTGTTGATAAAATACTTGGCCAACAACAGGCAGTGGTGAAGAGTCTGGAAGATAATTATGTTAATGTCCCTGGTCTTGCCGGGGCAACAATACTTGGTAATGGTAAGGTAGCTATGATAATTGATGTCTCATCATTAATGAAAGTAGCATTCAAATAATTTAATAATATAATATATTTCTTTAAAGTGGATTATAAAAGTGATAGAAGGGAGGGAAATTATGGGTGCTAAGAAAGGCTATCAAGATAATACAATGGATATACTCAATCAACAATTGACTAATATATCTGCTGAAAATCAATTTCTTACTTTTATTATTGCAGGTGAAGAATATGGGGTAGATGTATTGTCTGTACAGGAAATAATAAGATATAAAAAACCAACAATCATCCCTAACACACCTGAGTCTGTAAAAGGTGTAATTAATTTCCGGGGAGAAGTAGTCCCTGTAATTGATTTAAGGAAAAAATTTGGCTTTAAGGATAAAGAATATAATATGTTTACTGTAATTATTATAATTGAAGTATTAAATAAAATTGTTGGTGTGATTGTTGATGAGGTGTCAGATATCCTTAGTTTCTCTGAAGAGGATATACAAGGAAGTTTGGATTTCAGTTCAGAGATTGATACTGATTTTATCTCTGGTATGGCTAAAGTAAATGACAGATTAATTATTTTAATTAAGCTTGCGCGACTCTTTTCTTTTAGTGAATATAAGGCATTAAAAAAGATTGATGATCTTGATAATCTAAGAGAAGGAGAAGGTTTTGCTAAAGATGAAGTGGTAAAAGAGGATGATTAGTGATCAATTATTCTATAAATTTAGTAATATTCTAAATAAGGAAATAGGTCTTTCACTGCCATTAAAAAAGAAATACTTATTATATACACGTTTAACAGGTAGATTAAGGGAGCTGGGGTTAAATGATTTTGATACTTACTACAATTTGATAATAGGAAATAGATCAGAACTAGTTAAACTATATAATCTGCTAACTACTAATGTTACTCGTTTTTTTAGGGAAAAATATCATTTTAAATACCTACAGGAAGAGGTTTTGCCATTATTCCTTACTGCAGAAAAGAAAAAAATCAGGGCCTGGAGTGCAGGATGTTCTACGGGTGAAGAGGCCTACAGCCTGGCTATTGTCCTGGAACAATTTTTTCAAGGTAAAGGATATGATATTAAGATTATTGCTACTGATATTAATACAGAGGTATTGGAATTTGCCCGTAAAGGTGTTTATTCTTATCAAAAAGTAGCTGATATACCATATGAATTATTAACGAGATATTTTATGTTAGGCCAAGAGCAGAATAGGGGATTTTTTAAAGTGAAAAACCACCTAAGAAAGATGCTTACCTTTGAAAACCTAAATTTAAATCTAGAAGATTATGCTATTAATTATAAATTCGATTTTATTTTCTGTAGAAATGTATTCATCTATTTTGACCAAAAAACCAGGAAAAGAATTTTGAATAACTTTTATAATTACCTACAAGATGATGGTTATCTTTTTCTGGGACATGCTGATAGTACAAGACTAAATAGTAATAAATGGCTACAGGTATGGAAGACTACTTTTCAAAAAAATATATAATCATAATAAAAAGTCAGGGTGTAGGAGAAAGATATTTTTCTGTACTGGTGCTCGCATCTATACAAAGAATAAGGGTATTTAGTTTATTAAATAAAGAAAGATTAGAGGATGGTTTATGCAGCAAATCAGGGTTTTAATTGTAGATGATTCGCCATTTGTGAGGGTTTTTTTGACAAAGATACTGTCAAAAGATAAAAACATACAGGTAGTTGGTACTGCAGCTAATCCAAATCAGGCAGTTAGAGAAATAAAGGAAAAGAAGCCTGATATTTTAACATTGGATGTTGAAATGCCAGTAATGAATGGTTTAGAGTTTTTGAAAAGGCTGATGATAGCTCACCCTATGCCTGTAATTATGATTAGTACTTTGACGACTCAAGGGAGTAAAGTAACTCTAGAGGCGTTAAAAATTGGGGCAGTTGACTTTATAACTAAGCCTAATTTAATAGACCAGGAAAAGATAATAGAATTTAAAAACGAAGTATTAAACAAAATAAAGGCAGTTAGATACTTAAAAATGAATAATCTTATTAAGATAATGTCCCATAATAATCATAGTTGTCAAAAAGAAAAAGGCTTTGGGGATTATAAAAAATATAGTCAAGAAGTTATTACTGGCATTGGTGTTTCAACAGGAGGGGTACAGACCTTGAAGGTATTATTACCTTCTTTTCCCCCTGATTTACCAGGCATGATAGTTATTCAGCATATGCCAGAAGGTTTTACTGCCTCATTTGCTAGAGAGTTAGATAGAATATCGTCTATTAGGGTTAAAGAGGCTGAGGCTGGTGATAAGATTATATCTGGACAGGCTTTGCTTGTTCCTGGTAATTATCACCTGGAAGTAATAAGAAAGAGGGGTCAGTATTATGTAGAGTTAAACAAGAGTCCTAAGGTTAATTACCAGCGCCCATCTATTGATATTACATTTAAGTCTATGGCTGCAGTAGCAGGGAAGAATGCTATCGGGGTTTTATTAACAGGTATGGGTAAAGATGGTGCCCAGGGTATGGTCAATATAAAAGAAGCAGGTGGTTATACTATTGCACAAAATGAAGAGACCGCAATTATTTATGGTATGCCTAAAGCAGCTGTCAAGCTAAATGCTGTAGATGAAGTACTCCCTTTAATGAAAATTAGTCAGAGAATAATTAAATTAATTAGTGAGGTGAAATAATAATGATAGAATTCTTCAGGAAAAGGTCTTCTGTAAGAAATAAGTTATTAGCATTTATTTTAATACCATTAGTATTGAGTCTGGGCTTTCTTTTGTATTATACACATAAACAGGTTGTTACCAGTGTGACAGGTGTTGTCGAGACAAATGGTCTAGAGCAGGTAAAGGGTAATAGCCGTGAAATAAGTAAATGGCTGGCCGGGCAAGAAGATATCTTGACCTTATTGGAACAAAGTCTGGAGTTAGAAGAGGGTTGGGACAAAAAAAATGATATCTGGGGTTTGATGGCAAAACTTAATAATAGGGTAAAAGGGCTTGGTACTTTTATAAATCTAATATTGATAAACCCTGAGGGAAAAGCCTGGACAACCCAGGATCGAGAAATTTATGATGTCAGTTCACGAAAGTATTTTGAAAAAGTAAAGGCTAAAAATAATTTTGTTATTGGTGGTGCAGTTGTATCCCAGGCGACTAATAAAGAGATGTTTGTGATAGTTGCCCCGGTCAGAGATGATAAGGAGCAAATAATAGCTTATCTGGCGGCTGAGGTTTTATTAAAACCACTACAGGATATGGTTGCTAACTGTAAAATAGGAGAAACTGGTTATGGTTATTTAATACAGAATGATGGCCTGGTTATAGCCCATCCTAGTAAAGCTCTAAATATAAATATGTATAATACTGAGGATGAAAGTGTTACAATTGAAATGGCAAATATTGCACAAAAAATGACAAATAAGCAATCTGGTGTGGGGAGATATAATTTTGAAGGGGTTGAAAGGTATAATTATTATTCTCCTGTGGCTGGTACAGATTGGTCACTTGCCCTGGTAGTACCTGTTTATGAACTGACGGTAGCTGCTAAAACAATTACTATTAGATCAGCTATTGCCTATTTGGTTTTATTTCTTGTTATTGGATTAATTGTGTATTTTGTCTCTGCCTCTATCAGCGGGACTGTAAATGCTGTAGAAGTAGCCTTAGCTAGGGTGGCAGAGGGTGATTTTACTAAAAAAGTTAGAGTAAAAACCAATGATGAGCTTGGTAAGATGGCTGATAATCTTAATGAAACAATAACTTCCTTAAACAGAAGTCTGGCAGCAGTTCAGGAGTCATCACTGACTGTTGGTAATGCCTCCAATGAGATTGCTGAGGGTAATCAGGATTTATCACAGAGAACTCAGGAGCAGGCCTCTTCACTACAGGAGGTATCTGCTACAATTCAAGAAATTACAGCTGCTATAGAAGAGGTGGCGGCTGGCTCTGAGAGTGCCAGTGATTTAAGTGAAAATACGATTAAGGTAGTAAATAAGGGTTCAGAAGTTGTCAGGGATACTACGGAATCAATGGCCAGAATTACTGCTAGCAGTAAAGAGATTGCAGATATTATTACAACTATAAATGATATAGCCTTTCAGACAAATCTGTTGGCCTTAAATGCTGCAGTAGAAGCTGCCCGGGCAGGTGAACATGGCAAGGGTTTTGCTGTAGTAGCAGCTGAGGTTAGAAACCTGGCTGGAAAGACTGCTGATTCTGCAGAAGAGATCGAAGATTTGATTACAAATATAATTGGGCAGATAGAGGATGGTAATCAGATGGTTGAAAAGACAGGTCAGTCCTTACAGGAGATTGTAGAAAATACGGAGAAATCCAATAAAGCTGTTAAAGAAATTGCTGCTGCGATGCAGGAACAAGCTACCTCTGCTGATCAGATACAGACAGCGGTTGAGGAATTAGACCAGGTAACCCAGGAAAATGCAGCCTTAGTTGAAGAAATTGCTAGTTCGAGTGACTCTCTTAATGATGAAGCAGAGGCAATGTTAAAGACTGTAGACAAATTTAAACTGGATAATGAAGGGGATAGTAGTGTGATTGATACAAATATAAAAGGAGATAATTTTACAAAAGAAGATAATCCTAAAATGAATATAAATGAGGAGGACTTTGAAGTGTTTTGATACTTCAACTTAAGTTTAATAGTGGGCCTGACCCTATTTCTGCAAGCGAATATTAAAAGCATAATAGTTTGTCAAATATAGGTAATATAATTGATATCCAAAAATAATAATAAGCTATAAAAACAAGGAGTATGTTGAAATTGATATACTCCTTTTCTTTTTAAAAAATTCACAAATAACATTTTAATGCGTAATAGCTTTAATAAACTGCTAGAGCTTAGATAAGATATTTTATATCCCAAAGCACTATACATCTTCTGGTATAACGCCAAACAACCACCAACAATAATTGGCTTAAAAAGAAGCATCGGAATAGTTCGTTGGCGTAATCCTTCTTCCTGATCATCTGACATTTTATCCCTATCACTTTTGTTAAAATACTTCAATTCAATTATCCACTCATACTTAATATCAGGTATCCTGATATTAAGTTCAGGATAAATATCTATTATACCCATTCTCTACCTCTCTGGTTCACTATATGGTAGTCTCCTTATATTGAAATTATTACTCATTCACACAACAACTTAAAACCTTTAATCTTTGAAATCACTTTCTACAGGTGTCCATTCGTCAATATTATAGATTATTTTGGGAACAATAAAAAAGTTAATTACTTCAACTCCTTTAGTTTCAGGAAGCTTGTAGTTGATGAAATTATACATTTCTTCATTATCTAAAAATCTTGTTTCGATAGCTAAATTTGCTTTTCCCCATCCAGATGCAATATAACATACATTGGGGTTCTTCTTACAAGATTTTATAAATTCATCATAAATTTCTTCATCTACTTTAAGATTAATATCTGCGATGGAATGATAACCAAACATACTTGGGTCAACTATTGTTGTGATGCGGATAGCTTTTGATTCTACTAAATTATTAATTCTTCTTCTTACTGTTCTTTCGTTGATATCAATTGTTCGGGCTATTTCAGAGGCAGAAATTCTAGCATCTTTAGATAATTCTTTTATGATTTTAAAATCTATTTTGTCAAAGGATTTCATTTTTTTAGACATGTTAATCCTCCTAACCAATTGCATATTTTTACTACTTTTGTTTGAATATATTTTAACATTTTAAAGATAAATAGACAAGAGTAAAATAAAAATAAGGCATATTATCATCTGTTGTGGACATATATATGTCTTTTTCGGACATAAATTATATAAAATCGGACAGAAAAGTATTGACAATATGTATATTGAATAGTATAATAACGGTAATAAACGTTTATTAATTTATTTAAACTTGTAAATTAAATGATGACAAAGCTGCTTTGTTAATTTGGATTATGGTCATATTTAAAAAAGGGTTTAAATAGTTGAAAAAAATAAAAGAAAGGAGCATATTTTGAATTTTAATGACCTTATCCCACTGATTATTATTGGTTTGTTTTTTGTCGGCATAATTATTATAGGGAAAATTGCTAGTAATAAAGTATCAAATTCAGATGATTATCTAGTAGCTGGAAGAGGTGCACCGCTTGCACTGATAGTAGGAACTCTTTTTGCGACTTTTTGGGGTGGAGGAACTATCATCGGTGCTACAGGAGCAGCGTATAATGAAGGAATGTTTGGGGTAATAGAAGACCCGTTTGCTGCTGGACTGGCGTTGATTATTATTGGTCTTTTCTTTGTGAAAATTTTAAGGAAATTAAGAATTCGATCTATAGGAGAACTTTACAGCTACCGTTTTGGTGCTGTTACTGGTTATTTTGCATCAGCGGTAATGATCCCAACTTATATTATATGGACTGCTGTACAGTTCTTAGCTATTGGTAAAATTCTTAATGTGCTTTTTGATATTAATTTCACATTATCTTATTTAATGGCAACAGTCGTTGTAGTTATATTTACGTATATGGGTGGAATTGTGGCCGTAATTTGGACGGATTTTATCCAAATGATTATTATTTTTATAGGACTTGTCATAATTTTAGTTGTTGGAATTGATATAGCTGGGGGTGTAGGTAATGTAATAAAACATACCCCAAAGGGATTCTGGAATATTGTTCCTGCTAAAAAAGGAGTAATGCCCTGGATAAGTTATCTTGCTATGTGGGTAGGAATGGGGTTAGGTAATATACCAAGTCCTGATATTGCCCAAAGATCTTTTATGGCAAAAGATGAGAAGACAGCTAAGAAAGGTATGATCATTGCAGGTGGATTATATTGGACTATTGGGTTTATTCCTATAATAATTGCCTTAGTTTGTATAAGTCTGGTTTCTGATGGAGTGATACAGGGGAGTATTTTCGCAAAAGATAGTGAGTTGATTATTCCAATTTTAGCTAAAGAGCTTTTAAATCCTATAGGAATTGGTATCTTTGTTGCATCGCTTTTAGCTGCAATTTTATCAAGTGCTAGTACATCTCTTTTTGCAACGGCAGTTCTTTTTTCTAATGATATTTACAAACCCCTGATAATGGAAAAATTAGATAATAATAAAGTGGAAAAAGATAAGCAGATGTTAATGGCCACAAAATCCTTTGTAATTATAGTAGGGGTGCTATCTGCGATCTGTGGATTAGCAAGCACAAATATTTATGATTTGACAATATTTGCTTTTACATTACAATTTGGAGTACTTTTCTTTCCCTTTGTGATAGCTTTAAAGGCCAAGTGGGCAACTACTTATGGCATTATTTCTGGAATGATAGCTGGATTTTTAGTAAATTTATTAGGGTCTATCTTTCAACTTTCGATAATTCCAGAACCATGGGAGTTTTATACTTTAGTACCAGCACTGGTTAATTTGTTTTTTATAGTTATAGTATCATTTATAACTAAAAATAAAAATAAAGCTAGGGCATTAGAAGAAATATATCTTGATTAAATCAAAAATAAAGATAGGAGATTGATAGAAATGAAAAAACCATCATCAACTGCAACAAACCTGAATAAAGAAAGTTTAAGACATATGGTTACTATGAATGATTTTACCAGAGCAGAAATGGATGATATGTTAGAATTAATGTCTTTACTAAAAGAAGCGAGACGTGACAATGCTGTGCCACACTTATTTAAAGATAAATCTTTAGCGATGATTTTTGAAGCAGGTTCAACCCGTACCAGGGTATCATTTGAAACCGCAGCAACACTGTTAGGAGGACATGCCTTATTTTTATCACCGCGTGATATTCATTTAGGTACAAAAGAATCAATCGATGATACTGCCCGGGTATTATCAAGAATGTGCGATATTATTATGGCACGTACAAACAGCGGTGCTACAACTAAAGCATTAACAAAAATGTCTACTGTTCCAGTAATTAATGGCTTAGATTGTGTATATCATCCAACACAGATGCTAGCTGATATTTTTACGATGAAAGAACATATGCCAGCGGGGAAAAAATTATCTGATCTAACGGTCGCTTTTATGGGAGATGCAACTGATGTTTGCCGTTCTCTTTTACTAACATGTACTAAATATGGAATGGACTTTAAGCAGATCGGACCTAAAAAATACCAGATGCAAGAAGAATGGTTGAAAGTTGCAGATAAAAACTGTGCTGAAACAGGAGCCACATATGAAATAACAGATGATGTTTCAAAGGTGTCTGAGTGTAATGCAATTTATGGAGATAGTTTTTATTGGACAACACAATTGGATGAAAAAGAAGAACGTTTAGCTGCTTTTATGCCAGACTATGTTATTACAAAAGAATTAATGGAAAAGGCTGCTCCAGGTGCAATTTTAATGCATTGTTTGCCAGCAAATGATAAAGAGGAAGTTACTCGAGAAGTATTGGAGGGCTCTAGAAGTGTCGCATTTGATCAAGCAGAAAACCGTTTAACTGCTCAAATGGCGATTTTGGTTTACTTTACTCATAAATATACTAAGGAGCCAAGCCAGGAAACACTTAAGAAGCACGAAACTAGAATTAAAGATTTTTTAAAAAAGCTTTAATTTAGATACAATAAAATTTAATTCTAAGGAGAGATATGAGATGTCAAAAAGTTTAATTACTACTCCAAAACAGGACGGCTTTAGAATGCCCGGAGAATTTGAGTTTCATAAGGGATGCTGGATGATCTGGCCGGAAAGAACTGATAATTGGCGTTTAGGGGCAAAACCGGCTCAAAAATCATTTATTGAAGTGGCAGAAACTATAGCAAAATATGAAGAAGTAACAATGTGTGTATCTCAATGTCAATATCAAGCGGCTAGAGAAGCATTGAGTAGTAAAATTCGTGTAGTGGAAATGTCAAATAACGATTCCTGGATGAGAGACGTGGGTCCTACTTTTGTTGTAAATGATAAAGGAGAAGTTAGAGGTGTTGACTGGCGTTTTAACGCCTGGGGTGGATTAGTAGATGGATTATATTTCCCCTGGGATAAAGATGATCAAGTAGCCAGAAAAGTTTGTGAAATCGAAAATATCGATTATTATTCATTAAAAGATTTTGTTTTGGAGGGTGGATCTATTCATACAGATGGAGAAGGAACTGTTATTGTAACTGAAGCATGTTTACTTCACGAGAGTAGAAATCCTGAGAAAACAAAAAAAGAAATTGAGAATATGTTAAAAGAGTATTTAGGAGTGGAAAAAGTCTTATGGTTGCCAAATGGTATTTATCTTGATGAAACTAATGAGCATGTTGATAATATTATACATTATTGTGCCCCAGGTGAAGTGGTTTTGGCCTGGACTGATAATCAAAATGATCCCCAATATCAATTATCAAAGGCTGCATATGACTATTTATCGAAGGAAACAGATGCTAAAGGAAGAAAGCTTAAAATTCATAAGTTGTACATTCCAGATGAAGTATTAATTACTAAAGAGGAAAGTGAAGGTGTAGATACTGTTGATGGTACACTTCCTAGAGAGGAAGGAGATAGACAAGCGGCATCTTATGCTAATTTTTATATTGCAAATGGAGCAGTTATTTTACCTTTATTCGGAGATGACATCTATGATGACAAGGCAATTAAAACACTGAATAAGGTTTTTCCAGATAGAGAAGTTGTCGGCATATATGCTAGAGAAATTATTCTCGGTGGGGGAAATATTCATTGCATTACCCAACAACAACCATTAGGGAACTAATGTCTAATTAACTTTTTTTAGAGTTGATTAGTTATTAAATTTAATTTATAAAGAAAAGGGGTAGAGATATGGAAAAGATAGAGAAAAACAAAGTGAGTTTATTCAAAATGGTTTCTTTTACAGTCTGTGGAATAGTGGTATTAGATACATTTGTTGCTCCGGCTGCTATGGGAGTATCATCTATAACAGTCTGGCTTCTAACTGCCTTGTTCTTTTTTATACCTTATGGACTAATAAATGCAGAATTAGGTGCTACTTATCCAGATGATGGTGGCATATATTCCTGGGTGAAAAGAGCGTTTGGTGAATTCCATGCTAGTCTTGTCGCCTGGTACTATTGGGTAAACGTAGCTTTTTGGATGCCAGCAGTTTTTATTGCCTTTAGTACGTGGTTTTCAATGGCATTTGCTCCTAATATAAATATATGGATATTAGGAATTTTAGCTATTGCTATGTGCTGGATGATAGTTGGTGTAGGAATTAGAGGAGTTGATTTAAGTATAACTGTTACAAATATTGCAGCTATATGTAAAGTTGCGGTATTAATAGTTTTTGGTTTATTAGGAACTATTTATGCTGTGAAACATGGTTCTGCCAATGACTTTTCATTATCTGCTTTTTCATTGTCCTTTAATTTTAATACAATTGCGTATAGTTCGGCCATTGTTTATAATTTGTTAGGTTTTGAACTTATTAGCTCTATCGCATCTAAAATAGATAAGCCGGAAAAAAATATTCCTAAAATGACTATTTTAGCTGGTGTATTAATAGCTGTACTTTATATTATTGGTACGTATGGTCTTTTAGTAGCTATACCTGCTGACCAAATTGATCCACTCGATGGTTTCTTTTATGCTTTAAAAGAATTGTGTAGTATATTTGGAGCAGGACAAATAATTGCTTTTAGAATTATTATTTCTATAGCTTTGTTTACGCTTGTATCAAACATGATTTCCTGGACATTAGGAGGAGTTGAAGTTCTTGATGAAGCAGAATTTACTAAGAAAACCAAACTTCTTGGACATAGACATTCAAAATATAATACCCCTGATTATTCATATATATTGATGGGTGTCATATCAACAATACTAATTGTTATGAATTTTGTTTTAAGTGGAAGTGCTAATGATGCATTTTGGACAATCTTATCTTTTAGTTTTTTAGTTTTCTTTTTACCTTATTTATGGTTATTTCCAACTGTAGTAAAATTAAGAAATATAGATATAGATACACCAAGACCATATAAAGTTCCTATGGGTAAGTTTGGTCTTTATATATCAAGTATAATTGGCTTTTTATTTATTGCTTTGGGTATTGTGCTATTATTTATAACAGGAGAAGGCTGGGATCCTTTGTATCATCTTACATTAATTATTGGTACTGGAATTACAACACTATTTGGAATAATCCTTTATAACAATAGTAAAAAATAATTATTTTATTAGTATAATATCTTTAGATTTATTTAGTAAATGACCCTTTGGAGGAAAATAGATATGGAAAATAAAAGTGATTTAAATAGAATTGTTATAGCTTTAGGAGGTAATGCCTTAGGAAATACTCCCAAAGAGCAACAAAGAAAAGTTGAAATGGCTGCAAAATCACTTGTAGATTTAATTAGTCAAGGTAATGAAATTCTTATTTGTCATGGAAATGGACCACAAGTAGGTATGATTAATTTAGCTTTCGAAGAAGGTTCAAAATCCAATGATAAAATTGTTCCTATGGAGCTTCCTGAAAGTATAGCTATGAGTCAGGGTTATATAGGTTATCACCTCCAAAAAGCTATAAAGAAAGAGCTTTATGATAAAAAAATGCCTTGGCATGTAGCTACTGTAGTAACACAAATTGAGGTAGATGAGGAAGATGAAGCATTTCAAGATCCTAAAAAGCCAATAGGTAGCTTCTATACAAAAAGGGAAGCAGAGCAACTTATAGCAGAAAATGAAGGGTTAATTATGAAAGAAGATGCTGGACGAGGATATAGAAGAATGGTGCCTTCACCATTGCCAAAAAATATTGTAGAAAAAGAGTGTATTATCAATATGCTTGATAATGAATTTATAGTTATTGCTTGTGGTGGTGGCGGGATACCAGTAGTAAAAAATAACAGTGGAGAATATAAAGGAGTACCAGCAGTTATAGATAAGGATTTTGCTTCTGCCAAACTTGCGGATGCTATTGATGCTGACTATCTTTTTATTTTAACAGCTGTAGATAAAGTTTCAATTAATTGGGGAAGACCAAACCAAAAAGATTTAGATAGTATAACTGTAAAAGAAGCTGAGAAATATTGTAAGGAAGGTCATTTTGCATCTGGTAGTATGTTACCTAAAGTGAAGGCAGCGATTAAATTTGTAAAGGGTGGAAAAGGAAGACGAGCAGTTATTGCTTCTTTAGAAAAGGCTTCTCTTATCATGCAAGGTAAAAATGGAACTGTAGTTCATAGTTAATATTCTTGACCCATCAGGGTCAGATTATCCCTGACACCTGGTGGGCTTTTATTATAATCAACCAAAATTAAGTTATGTCGCTAATTCTTTTTCAAGTCTATCTCGCAAATCAGTCACAATTACTAAAATATATAAATGTATGGATTGGAATAAATATAATAGGAGCTGATAGCAAGATATTTGCATTTATAATGTAATTATAGCAAAAAATTCAAGATTTATTAAAAGTTGAATTGGAGGAGGTCTGTTAGGTAATTATTTTGTTTAAAAGTTAAGCTTAATAGATAAATTCCTACTTTTTATTTATAGAATTCGGCTAAAATATATGTTATAATTTATTAAAAAGAAATGGGTGAATTAGATAGAGATGAAAAAGATTTTATTAATAACTAACATAATTACCATTGTATTATTCATTTTAGTTCTTACCAATAGCCTTTATGAGTACAGTATCCTGGAATGGACAGTTTTAATAACTGCAGTTTTGAATATCTTTGTATTCTATAAAAAAAACAATAAACTTTTATTATTATTGTTTACTGTCATTGCTGTAATTTTCAATCCTTTTACATATGTAAGTTTTTCTCATGATATAAAAACAGTAGTTGAGATAGCATCTGCTGTAATTTATGCCTATGCTTTAATTTAAAAAAGTTATAGTTGAATTTATGTTTATCTATGTCCTGTCCTTTCATCTCATGATACTTTCCAATTATTGGTATAAGCGTATTATAATCATCCCTATCTAAGTTTATATATATGTGTGTAGTACTTAATGTTAAGACACCCAGTTTATAAAGAAAATTGATATTTTGATACGGCCTTCTCGATAAAAGGGAGGTTTTTTTTATGCATATAAATTTATGTCTTAATCAATTTATATGATATAATAGTACTAAAATTCGTAGAAGGGATGCTGTATTATGTTCATAAAATTATTACTGGCTTTTACTATTATTCCTCTACTAGAACTTGCTTTATTAATTAAGATAGGGGAATATATAGGGCTGATTCCTACAATACTTCTTGTAGGGTTGACTGGGGTACTGGGTGTGAGTCTGGCCCGTAGTCAGGGTTTTATAGTAGTAAGAAAAATAAAAGAAAGCCTTCAGCAGGGTAAGATGCCGGCAGATGATCTCCTGGCTGGTCTTTTGATACTAATAGGTGGGACTATGCTCCTTACACCAGGACTGTTAACTGACCTTACTGGTTTTTCCTTGATAATTCCTTTTACCCGTGGGTATTATACTGGATTTATTAAAAAAAGGTTTGTAAATTACCTGAGAAAAAATAATATTAGCTATTCAAATGGGTTTAATGAGGGAGATGATGACTATATTGATATCGAGATTGAAAAGGAAAAATAGGTTTGCATTATTTACTAACAAGTATATAATTATAGATAGGAAATATTAAAGGAGGGCTTATTATGCTTAATAATAGTGTTAATGCGGTAGAGGTTCTGGAGATGGCGCGAGATATAGAGAAAAGGGGAAGGGATTTTTATCTAGAACAGGCTTCCAATACTGGTGATAAAAATTTAGCAGCTTTATTTAATAAACTGGCTGATGATGAAAAAGACCACTATGAAAGGTTTGGGGAATTACTAAATAAACTTCAGTCTGAGATTAAAGAGGAGGCTGTATATGTTTATGAGCCGGAGGTTAGTGCTTACCTAAGGTCACTGGTAGAGTTTTCTGTTTTCCCAGAAGGGGATAGTGTGGAAATAAAATCTATTGAGACAGCACTATCATTTGCTATCAGGGCTGAGAAGGATTCGATTCTTTTTTATCAGGAGCTTTTAATTTATAATTCGGGTGAAAGTGCAGGGGTGATTAAAGAGCTTATTAAGGAAGAAAAGAAACACCTTCTTACTCTACTGGAATACAGGAATAAGATAAAATAATAATGTATTATGTTTATATTGTAGAATGTTCTGATGGTACATATTATACAGGTTATACCAATAATATTGAAGCAAGGATTAAGAAGCATAACCAGGGTAAAGGGGCCAGGTATACTAGAGGACGGGGGCCTGTTATCTTGCAGTATAGTGAGAGCTTTTCTTCCAGAAGCAGGGCTATGAAAAGGGAATATGAGATAAAACAGTTGAGCAGAAAAGAGAAGAAGGTTCTGCTTAAGGGATAAAAAACCCCCGTTTTATAGACGGGGGTTTAAAAATCTCCGATAAAGTGGGGTTCTACTTCCAGTTTTACCCCACTTGTTTGATATACTTTATCTTGTACCTTTGTGATCAATTTCTTGACATCACTTGCGGTGGCATTACCTAGATTTATGATAAAACCGGCGTGTTTTTCGGAAACCTGGGCATCACCTATACGGGCACCTTTCATGCCGGCTTTTTCTACTAGTGGGCCGCTATAGTAACCCTCAGGTCTTTTAAATATACTACCTGCACTGGGCCATTCAAGGGGTTGTTTGTCTTTCCGTTTCTGATTTAATTCCTTCATTACTTGTCTTATCTCGGCTTTATTCCCTGGTCTTAATTTGAGAGTAACAGCAGTTAGGATCAGCTTTTTTTCCTGCAGTATACTGTGGCGGTAAGATAGCTGTAGATCCTTCTTTAATATGGTTTCTGGATTTCCTTTATAGTCAAGGACAGATGCTGAGGAAACTACATTACTCATTTCTCCACCATAGGCACCTGCATTCATATAAAGGGCTCCACCAAGGGAACCTGGTATACCACTGGCAAATTCCAGGCCGCTAAGACCGGTCTCCTGGGCTTTGCTGGCAAGGGAAGAGAGGGCTATACCTGTTTCGGCAGTAATCGTAGTGTTTTCAATACTGATATTATTTAATCTACCTGTATAGATAACTGCTCCATGGTAACCCTGGTCACTGACTATTAGATTGCTCCCCCTGCCGAGGATAAAGAATTCTATATTATGATTGTTTAAAATAGGTAATGTCTGCTGTAAAGCTCTGATAGTTATAGGAACCAGGAATAAATTTACTGGTCCGCCAATTTTGAAAGAGGTATATTTTTTCAGGCTAATATTATATTTTACCTCCAGGGCATTAATTTTTTTAAATTCTTTATTAAGGTTATTAATCATCATTGTCCTCCCTGTTATTCCAGGATGACTGTTTCAATTTTCTCCATGGCCTGAGTAAGCAGTTCTTCAATGTCCAATTTTGTTTCTGCATTGATAGTATCAGAGAGTCTGGGTTTGGTAACCGGGTGTTTGGGAACAAAGAGTGTACAGCAGTCTTCATATGGTAGAATTGATGTCTTATAAGTCCCTATTTTTCTGGCAATATCTATTATTTCCGTTTTATCCATAGCTATTAATGGTCTTATAACCGGCAAATTAGTTACTGCATTAATTACTTGCATGCTTTCCAGAGTTTGACTGGCTACCTGGCCTATGCTTTCACCGGTAACTAAGGCCAGATAATTATTTTCTCTAGCTATCCTGTCTGCTATCTGGAACATTATCCTCCGCATTATTGTGATATTGTACTTAGGGGGACAGTTTTTCTGAATAGCCATCTGAATATCTGTAAAATGTGAGAGATATAACTTTATTCGGCCGCTGTGTTTACTAAGAATTTGGGCCAGTTCAATAACCTTTTCCTTGGCCCGCTCACCTGTATAAGGAGGGCTGTGGAAGTATATCGCATCAATAGTCATTCCCCTTTTTAAAGCTGACCAGCCGGCAACAGGGCTGTCAATCCCCCCTGATAGTAATAGTAGCCCCTTACCACTGGTTCCGATGGGAAGGCCTCCAATTCCCTGAATAACCCTGGTATAGATGAAAATCCTTTCTTTTCTGACTTCAATATTTAAAGTATGTGCAGGGTTGTGAACATCTACTGTTAATTTATTGTCCTGATGATTAATATTTTGGAGGAGATAGGCACCTATATCCCTGCTTATTTCAGGGCTTGTCAGCTGATATTTTTTATTGGCTCTATGTGTTTCCACTTTAAATGTTGTTGGATAGTTATCTACTGAATCTTTAAAAACCTCCAGGGTTGTTTTTTTTACATCTTCATAGTTAAGGGATGTTATAGCAGTGGGACTTAAAGAGACTATACCTGGAACCATTTGAGTCTCTCAATTATTTTCTCCATATTATTTTCGGGGTAGATATAGATCCTGCCGTATGTTCTTTCTATCCGGAAATCTGCTGTATTTTTGAGGACTGTTTTTATATTTTTAATAAGTTTATGTACAAAGAAAGAACGATTATTACCTTTGAGGCTTATTTCTCCAAATCTGAGTAAGATTGCCTGGTACATTTTTTCCCTCCTAGAAGTATAATTTCAACTGTTCACTTATTTTACTAATAGCATAGTTTATTTCTTGTCTGGTATTATATCTGGAAAAACTGATCCTTATAGTTCCGTCTATTTTCTCCGGGGGTAGTTTGATTGCCCGTAACACATGGCTTTTTTCATGGCTTTTAGAATGACAGGCAGAACCTGTTGACACAAAAACACCTTCACTTTCCAGGCCATGAACAAGGACTTCACCGCGTGCCCCTGGAAAAGAAATACTGACAATATGTGGTGCTCCTTCCTGGGGTGAATTAATATGGGCTGTCGGGCACTTTTGGGTGATTTTCTCTATAAAATAATTTTTTAGTTTGTTTACTGACAAATCATAAGGCTTCTCAACTGTATATTCAGGTAGTTTTTTTAATGCCGGTATAAAACCAGCAATACCAGGAACATTTTCAGTACCGGAACGCAGGCCGTTTTCCTGACCTCCGCCTATGATCTGTGCCTTTAGGTCAATACCCTTTTTTACATAGAGAGCCCCTATTCCTTTGGGGCCATGGATTTTATGGGCGCTAATTGTTAACAGGTCTATTCCCCAGTCAGCAGGAAGCAAAAGGACTTTACCGAAAGACTGGACAGTATCCACATGGAAAAAGGTTTTTGAATTAGACTTTTTAATAAGTTCAGCTATTTTGGATATGGAGTGAATTGTTCCTAATTCATTATTAACGTGGATAATACTGACCAGGATTGTATCCTCCCTAATAGTCTGTACCAGTTTGTCAATAGAGATATATCCTTGTTGGTCAGCTTTTAGAAAGGTGACTTCATATCCCTCTTCCTCCAGTGCCAGAAAGGTTTCTTTAACAGAGGGATGTTCAACTTCTGTTGTGATTATATGTTTCCCCCGAT
Organism: Iocasia fonsfrigidae; assembly: GCF_017751145.1. Taxonomy (GTDB): domain Bacteria; phylum Bacillota; class Halanaerobiia; order Halanaerobiales; family DTU029; genus Iocasia; species Iocasia fonsfrigidae. Next base: position 3,528,374 of record NZ_CP046640.1, on the reverse strand, counting down.
TAGAATAATTATAGCAAACACCACGGATTGCCAGATTATTAGCCTCGGTACCACCAGAGGTAAAGTATATTTCTTCCGGGTTTGTTTTTAAGTAGGCGGCGATTAAGTTTCTGGCTTCTTTGATAATTTTTTCAGCAGCAAGTCCTTTGTTGTGTAAAGATGATGGATTTCCATAATTATTAGTCAACACCTTTGAAACATAGTCTATTACCTCTGTTAAGGGTTTAGTAGTAGCACTATTATCGAGGTAAACTTCTTGCACAGTAATCTTCCTTTCACAGGTATTTTATCTGTATTATACCACAAAAGGGTCGATAGATAAAATTAATGTAGAATTTTTCTTATTTCTTAAAACGTTTGGTATCTTCAGGTGTTATGGCCTTAATTAAGACCATAAAAATAGTATAGATAAGGATTAATATTACTATGACAAGCAGATCCACCCATGAAACAGATATTATTTTCTTACTGTGAGATGATATGTATGGTTCGATAAAGTAAATTAGCAGACTGGCCAGAAGGGGTTTAAGGAAACACTGCTTTATATTTAGACTATACCCAATATTATGCCCGATCACAATAAAATTAAGTAATGCTGAAAGCATATATCCAAGCCCAATGCTAAAGGCGGCACCATGGATACCCAGAGCTGTCTGTCTGGTTAGGAGTAAAATGCCGCTGATTTTTAGTATTGAGCCGAGGGTAAGATTTAAGAGGGACAATTGTGGTTTTCCAAGACCATTTAGCATTCCATGTGATACCTGTAAAAAATAAATAAAGGTTGCACTAAAGGCCATATGAGACAAGATTACACCAGCAGCTGGATAACCAAAAAGTAGTTGGCATATTTCACTGCCTTTGCATAGAAAAATAACAGTTACCGGAAATCCCAGGTAAGTGGTAATCCGGATAACATCCTGATAGTTTCCTTTTATTTTATGGTAATTTTTACAGGCTCTGGCAGCAGATATATTTGGAATTAAACTTGCTGTCAGGGCAATGGTAATTACAGTTGGCAAAAATATTAGCTGTTCGACCATACCACTTAATTGACCGTATAGTGAGGTTGCTTCCTGTATAGAGAAACCGGCCAGTTGAAGTTGGCGAGGTATTAAAACGGCTTCACCACTCATCATAAGTGAGTTAACTAAACGACCGATTGTAATAGGTATTGCCAGGGCAGCTATAGTTTTAAGATCAAAGAAAAAATTATGTTTAAATTTTTTTTGTATTTTCTTTATTTTATCACTGTGGCTAAGTTTCTGGTAATCACTTAAAAATAGGTGGTAAATAAATATAATTAGTAGGATAAGAAGGCCGGCAAATTCACCAGCCGAAATTCCTACAGCCATACTGGCAGCCTGGTATTTCAATCCAAGGGAAGCGGCTGTACTTACTAAACCAAGTGTTATGATTAGGCGTGTAAACTGTTCAGTAATTTGCGAAAAGGCAGTTGGTAGCATACTATGTATACCGTGGAAAAAATTCCGGAAACAGGCTGCTAAAGGGCTTATTAAGAGGGCTGGTATCAGGCTTAATAAAATAATCCCTGTTCTGCTGTCACGATAGATATGTTGGGCTATATACCCTGAAGAAAAGTATAATATGAGTGAGAACAAGATACTCATCAGACAGACAAAGACTAGACTGACTTTTAGTAGATTATAACCCCCTTGTTTATCATTATGAGTCATTCTTTCGGGTATTAGTTTGGAGATAGCTACCGGAAAACCGGCGGTAGTAAGTAGTAATAGGGTCATGAAAAGGGGATAAACCATCTGGAAAAGCCCCAGACCTTCGTCACCTATCTGTCGTACAAGAATAAGTCGAAGAACAAAGCCGATTACCCGGTTTATTAGACCAGCTATCATTAAAATCAGAGCGCCCTGTAAAAAAGACTGTTTTTTCATATTATTGCTCCCTTAACTTACAGAGTTTAACATTACATATATATGAAATAGAAAAAGATAAATGTTAGTTTTATATTTGCTTTAATCAAAAAAACCCAGCATTGTTTAACAATGCCGGGTTGATAGTTTTTTTATTTCTAGAACCAGGAATTTACAGGTTTGCCGTCCTCATATTCTACCCAGACAGATTTGCTGTCTTCATCTTGAGGAACGATAATAATGTCGCCGCCGTCAAAGATAGTATTTTCATCTGTAAGGTAGTTAGCACGTAAGATGGATCTAATTGAGACACCGTGATTGAAGGCAATTTCATGGAGATATTCTCCGCCTGCTTTTACCTGATAGATTTTATGATTGACAAATAGTGCAGAACTAATAGGCATTTGTAATCTCTGGCCAGTGTAAACCTGTTCATTTTCTTTCATATTATTTATTGACCTGATACCTTCTTCAGGGATTCTAAAAAAGTTAGCGATCTCTGTAAGGGTTTCATTATTTTTGACACGGTAGTGGTTGTTAAGATTTTTGCTGTTCTGGTTAAGGTAGTTCAATTTGCTTGATTTTCTCAAGGGGATGATTAATAGATCACCGGCAGTAATGTTATTAATGTCATCAATATTATTATAATTGATCAGGTTTGAAGTAGTAAGGCCAAAATAACTGGCTATCTTTTGAATTTGATCACCACTTTTTATTCTATAAAAGGTATAAGGTGATCTATTATTATTTTGATTGTCACTATCTTCCTGTTCAGGTGTAGTATTTACTACAGGCACTATTAATCTACGCCCGATATAAAGGTCGTAGGCATCTTTGATATTATTTAATTCAACCAATCTTTGAACGGTGGTACTATATTTTTGGGCAATATTCCAGAGGATGTCTCCCTGTTTGATCGTATAATATGAGTAATTATAGTCTGTATTGTTTTCAGCTGGTTTTTCCTGTTTGCCAGGTATTATTAGACTCTGTCCAATATAGATATAATATGGTGAGCTAATATTATTAGCCCTGATAAGTTCATTAACAGAAATATTATACCTTTGAGCAATTTTATAAAGCAGATCACCCTGTTTTACAGTATAATAAATATCATTAGAATTGTTTTCAGTAGATCCTATTTTCAGGGTCTGGCCGATATAAATGTTTGTGTTTTTAAGATTGTTATTATTGATTATAGTTTCTATAGTAGTGCCAAATTTCTGTGAGATAGTCCAGAGGGTATCCCCTGTTTTAACAGTATAATTTTGGGCTGCAATAGCCATAGTAAATAGAGAAATAGTTAAAACTAAGACCATAGATGATATTATAATTATTCTCTTCATTTTGTTTTCTCCTTTCGATTTTATATAATTATAAGACAACTGACCTACATTTGAAAGTATAACATATGTTATGTCAACTAACAAAAGCAAATTTATCCTTTTTTATTTGAAAAATGATATTAGCAGGAAAATTCTAAAAACAGGCAGGATTTTTACTATTTTTTGCGAATAGTATACATATAATTATTCAATTAGAATTCTGAGAGGGGCTAGTTTATGGGGACTATAGTAAAATTAGGGGTATATGAATTAAAAGCGGGGATGAGGGTAGCAAAATTTATTGAAAATGATTTTGGTGCAGTACTGGTTTCTCCTGGTATGATACTTGATGAAAATATAATAGCTAAATTACAGGTTATGGGAATTAAGCAGGTTGCTGTCATAGATGAGTCCGAGGAACAGGTTGAGGAAAACATTAATAGTTTTGCTGTTAAATATCAAGAAAATATAAATGAACTAAAGGAGACGTTTGATTCTATTAAACATGGTAATAAATTGGAATTTGAACAGCTCAGGGAGATAGTTAATATAAGTTCCCAGATAGATACCAATAGAGATATCATTAATATGCTATCCCAGGTGAGAAGTGTTGACGAATATACTTATACTCACTCGGTAAATGTAGGATTACTGGCCATGATTTTTGGCCGCTGGATTGATTTGGGCCAAAAGGAAATCAAGGGTTTACTTTATGCTGGGTTATTACACGATATTGGGAAATCCAAGGTACCTGATAAGATTCTTAATAAAAAAGGCCAGTTAAGTAATGAAGAGTTTGAGGAAATAAAAAAACATGTTATCTATGGCTATGAACTGGTTCAGGACTGTAGTTTGTTGAGTAATAAAATAGCTAAGGCTGTTTTATTACACCATGAACGCAATGACGGTTCAGGCTATCCACTGGGTCTTTCCAGGGAGAAGATACCCTTTATGGCAAAGATACTGGCAATTGTCGATACATTTGATGCCATTACGTCTGATCGTGTTTATCGACAACACCAGCCACCATTTGCTGTATTTAAGATATTTGAGAGGGATTTTCAGGGGTTTGATTACCTGTTAACAAAAATATTTATGAGTAATATTTCCCAGTACTATATGGGAGAAACCATTAAATTGTCAGATGGGCGTTCAGCTGAAATAGTGTATATAAATCCTAACCACTGGTCGAAACCGATTGTTAAGATAGATAAACATTATATTGATCTTAGTAAGGAAACAGATCTAGAGATAGCTGATGTAATGATGGATAGTGTATGAATATTTTTTAAGGTTAAGCTGATTTTTCACTTTGTGCTGTTTTTCTTTTAATAACAAATTCCATATTCATTGATTTAATGTTTACACCATTTTTGCAAAAGAGGGCGTACATAGTGTTAAAGTCAAGAATAAAAGGAATATTAAAACAGTTCTCTCCTTTCTTTTCCTGAATAACAATTAGACCAATTCTTTTATTCCCCTTACTGTATTTTTTATTTAAGGGTTTAATGACGATATTATCAATATGTGTTATAAAATTAGCTATTTCGATACCATCCTGTTTTACCCTTACTCCCACCCTTATTCCTTTATATTCAAAAAATAGTTTATTAAAGATATCTTCAAAAGTGCTGAGTTTATCCATGATTTTTCCTCCTTTGTCCGAACAACCCCATTATTACCGTAATCTATTTTTTTATACCTAAAAAATTTAAAAGCCACCTGATGAAGGAGGCTTTTAAAGCGATGTTAAAATAGACCAGGTATATTGGGTATATCTACTGTGCCGACAATTTCTTTCTTCTTCTTTGCTTCCAGTTCTCTGGCTGCAGTTAGTCCTCTGTTGGTGGCTTCAATTAAGGATTTAATTAATTTTTCTTGATCAAAGATTTCTATTTTTTTCAAGTCAAATTCATAATCTATAACTTGACCAGAACCACTGACAATTACTGTGATTATTTTATCGTCATCACTGCCATTTACCTTGGTTTTCTTTAATTCCTCTTGTAGTTGATTCATCCTCTGCTTTATTACAGCAATCTGTCCCATGATATCGTCCATATTGTTCATTTTTTTACCCCTCCTTTAGGCCATTATATGCATTGTATAGTAAAATAATGTTAAAAGAGTTTTAAATTATAATTTTTTTTGAATTACACAGGATAAACTGTGGTATTTAGAGAATAAAAATAAGTGAAAAAAGATAATAGGAGTGATGATATTGTATTTTATAGATACTCATGCACATTTAGATTTCTCGAATTATGACCATGACCGGGATGAAGTTATTAAAAGAGCCCATGATGAGGGTGTATCACATATTATTAATATTGGAGCTGACCTGGAGTCGAGCCAGCGCTCTGTAGAACTGGCTGACAGGGACAGCTCTATTTATGCCGCCGTAGGTATTCACCCACATGAGGCAGCAGGGGTAGATAAGCAAAGTGTTGAGCAATTAAAAAAACTGGCTACACATAAGAAAGTTCTTGCTATTGGAGAGATAGGCCTGGATTATCATTATGATAATTCACCGCGGGAAACCCAGCAGGAGGTGTTTAGAAAACAGCTAAAGTTGGCTCATGAACTCTCTTTACCGGTGGTTATCCACAATAGAGAAGCAGATAGGGATTGTCTTGCTATATTAAAGGATGAAGGTGTTGAACAACTAGGTGGTATCATGCATTGTTTTAACAGCAGTCTTGATTTTGCCTGGCAGATACTGGATTTAAATCTTTATATTGCTTTTGGGGGGGTTATTACTTTTAAAAATGCAGGAGATTTACGAGATGTTGTTAAGAGCCTGCCTGTAGATAAGATTGTGATAGAAACAGATTCCCCTTATCTTACCCCCCATCCCTGCCGTGGTAAACGTAATGAACCGGCTTATGTAAAACTGGTCCTGGAGAAGATTGCAGAGATAAAAGATATACCAGCAGCAGAGCTGGCCAGAATTACAAGTGATAATGCTAAAAAAGCCTATAGGTTCTAAAGAGCGTCTGTAGTCAAGGAGGGATTAGTGATGGCAAATGAATTAGCTCGTCTTTTAATAATTTTAGGTATATTATTAGTGCTTATTGGTGGAGTGATTTTATATTTTGGTAATCTCTTCAGCTGGTTTGGTCGCCTGCCGGGGGATATCAGGATAAAAAGAGATGGATTTTCTTTTTATTTTCCAATAACTACAATGCTCTTGATTAGTTTAGTACTAAACCTTATTTTTAGATTAATCAAGTACTTTACAAAATAATTATAATCTCAACCATAAATGAAAATAACCCGGTATTTTTCCGGGTTATTTTTTTAGTGCGAAACTATGCTATTTTGAAATTGTGGATAAATTAAGTTATATATGAATAATTTTAATTATGTAGCGACTCTAACTTTTTGTGGAGGCAGGACGCCGGAACAAAAAGTTGTGACAGAGAACGGAGGCACGGATGCCGGAGTGAACGACAAGCGGAAGAATTAAAATTATTCTCGATTAATTTAAGATGACGTAGTCACTTTGTTTTCTATAGTAAATTTAACATAACTTTTGAATATTTTAATTAACTATTAAATAATATTTATATGAGGCAGTTATCTCAACTATATCTTCTGGGGTTGATTAGATGTATATTTTGGATATTAAAAACTGTAGGCGGTGCTTATTTTTTTTATTATTGTTTTTGGTATTGTTGTTGCAGATTAAAGTAGGTTTTCTATCTGAATATAAAAGAGATAGGGTTTTAGGACTCCAGTCCTCTCCTGAAGAAAAATTAAATATTGTTATCAATACATATAATAGGACACTAACCCTTTATAAAGATGGAAAAGTGTTTAAAAGATATCCAGTTTCTATCGGTAAACCAACTACCAAATCCCCAATCGGGGAATGGGCAATTATCGGCAAGAGTAAGGGTTGGGGGGGTGGCTTTGGTACCAGATGGTTAGGTCTAAATGTACCATGGGGTATATATGGGATACATGGAACTAATAAACCAGGGTCTATTGGTAGAGCTGCCAGTCACGGTTGTATCAGGATGTATAATCATCATGTTGAAGAACTTTATGAACTGGTGCTGGTTAAAACAAGGGTTGAAATTATAGGTGAAAGACTTCCTGTAACAGTAAACAGAGTGTTAAGGCCTGGTCAAACAGGTTTATCTGTTATGCAGTTGCAGGATAATTTAAATGAACGAGGTTTTAATTCTGGTTACAGGGATGCACGTTATGGAGCTACTACAAAGGAGGCTGTTCTGGAATTAGAGGCACAATTCGAGCTAAAAAGGGATGGAATAGCAGACTGGAACGTTTTGTATATTCTTGATTTGCCTGCCAGGGAGTGATTAACTATGCGAAATAAATATGGTTTACTAATAATAATCATGATCTTTTTATTAGCTGGCCTGGGTTTGAATATTCTAAATAAATTTTATACAGTAGGGTATATTTATGATCTTCTTTTTAAACGTGAATTTGCTGTTAACCCCAGAGTAGAAATTGATCCAGAAAAAAAGTATACTGTACGAATCTGGTATTATCCTGTTTATCGTACCACTGAGATGGCGCAAGGAGAAAAGTCATATTTTCAGGAGATAGCCAGGGGAATTCAGGAGAAGTATCCTAATATTCAGCTGAAGATTAGGGAACTGAATTTTTTAGATGGCCATCAGGAACTACTTGAGTCCATAAAAAAAGGAGAGCCTCCTGATATCTATTGGAATATAAGTGGGGATAGCCTGTTAGATCAAGAGCTACAGTTACCTGTTGACCCCTATATTACTGAGCAGCAGGACGGTTTTTTTACAGTAAACTGGGAAGAAATTAACAGGGATAATCACCTCTGGGCTTTACCATTTCTTATTCAGGAACAGTATTGGGTGACAAATGAGGACGATAATGTTTTTCAAGCTAGTAGTAGGTTTATAAAATCAATTAGTGCTCTAGATACGGCAAGACTTGCTTTAAACACTGCTGATGAAACGCTGTTACGCCAACTATTGACATTAAAAGGCTTAAAGGAGATATCTTTAGAAGGTGGGGATGTGGATGAGGATACATATAAAATCCTTATAGAGGTATATAAAATAATGCATTCCATGAGGGAGAAGGGGGTTTTTGTTTCTTCAAGCAAAAATATCGATGATGATTTTCTAAAGAATTTCTTTAGTAAAAAACCTGTTCTTATAGGACCTGTTAATCCATATCTCGCTTGTTTTTTGTCTGAAAATACTAATGGTCATAGAGTAATGTTAGATAACTTAATAAAGGAATATTCCTTAACCATTCTGAGGCAGAAAGACTACCAGGGACATGATCATAGTAAAGCAGTAATGTTGACAGCCTTGCATATGGTTACAAGCGGGACAGAGATGATTACAGAAATACTCCCTCTGAAGGCCGCCTATCAGAGAGATAGTGCTGAAAAAAGAGAATATGTCAAATTATTAGAGATTAGTCCAGAGGATAGGGAATACTGGAGAGAGGTTATTCTACCTGCCTGGCAGGATTTCTGGCAAAAAGATTTATTACCTGTTGAGGTAATGGACAAAATTAAATGATATTTCCCCGGAAATAGTCGAATATAATTGCTTTTATAGAAGTAAAGAAGGGTTAATCATGAGTAGTCCTTTGATAGGTATAATACCTTCCAGGCAGAATAATTTTCAAGAATATAGACTTAATAAAAACTACCTGGCTGCTGTTGTTGCTGCTGGTGGTTTGCCGGTAATTTTGGGGATTGAAAATAGTGATAGTCTTATAAAAAAATATATTAACAGGATTGATGGGCTTTTATTAACAGGGGGATTAGACCTTGACCCCTTATTATATGGTGAATCCCCTGTTCCTGCTTTAAGAAGAAACGACCCTGAAAGGGATAATTTTGAACTGCAACTTTGTCGTAAGGCTTATAAAAATAGGCTTCCAATTTTGGGGATCTGTAAAGGCTGCCAGTTGATAAATGTAGCTTTTGGGGGTACTCTTTACCAGGATTTAATAACTCAAAGAGATAGGGTTATCAAACATGAGCAGTCAGCACCGCGTTGGTATCCTACCCACAGGATAAAAATTAATAAGGAGACAGCGCTTTATCAATTGATTTCCCTGGATGAGATTACTGTTAATAGCCTTCACCATCAGGCTGTCAAGGATATTGCTGATAATTTTGTCATAGCTGCCAGGGCTGAGGATGGAGTTGTTGAGGCTATTGAGACTAAAGGAGATGGTTTTGTTTTAGGTGTACAATGGCATCCTGAGGCGATCTGGCAGCAGAGCAAGGCGGCAGCTGTCTTGTTTGATGGGTTTATTCAGGCCTGCTGTTTTTATAGAAAAAGTGATGAAAATATTAAATTTGGAAGATAGGATAATAGACTTATTCGTAATAAAACCTGTCAGTTGAGGCAGGTTTTATTATTTTTTTGTAGAATATAAGCTAATAGTATTTTAATAGATTGTTTTTATATTTATTCAGTTAGAATAAATTATTTGAGGTGTATAAAATGGAGATGACTTTGGAAGCTGTCCTCGATAAAACAGTAAATGTTTTAGATGAGAGTAAAAAGGATATATTTGAGATAGCGGAATCATCAAGGAAGGAATATGAAAATATAGAAAATGATTTATTAATAATAAAAGGAGATCTTAAAGAGGTTATTGATAAGGTAGATAGACTAGAGAGAATTAATAGAAAAGCCAGGCTTAAATTAATGGAAGTGAGCCGGGACTTTCACCACTACACAGAGAGAGATATAAAAGCCGCTTATGAGAAGGCTGAAGAAACTTCGGTGGAGATAGCTGTTCTTAAAGAAAAAGAAGAGCAGTTAAAAATCAGGAGACAGGAACTGGAAAATAGGTTGATTAATCTAAAAAAAACCGTTAACAGGGCAGAAAGTCTTGTTTCACGAGTAAGCCTTGTGCGGGAGTTCCTAAAAGGGGAGCTTACTAATCTTAGTGAGCACTTTGATGAACTTAAACAAAAACATAACCTGGCTATAAAGGTTATCCAGGCTCAGGAAGATGAAAGGGGTAGGGTATCACGAGAGATACATGATGGTCCTGCCCAGTCTATTGCCAATTTAGTATTCAGAGTGGAATTAACCCAGAAACTAATGGATAAGGATTTAAGCAAAGCGAAAAAGGAATTAAAGGATTTAAAAAAATCAATCAGGTTGAGTATGCAGGAGGTAAGAAGGATAATTTATAATCTCAGGCCGATGTCTCTTGATGACCTGGGTTTGATACCAACCTTAAACAGGTATATTGATAGATATATTGATCAGACGGGAATAATAATAAACTTTAATGTTTCGGGGACAGAAAAAAGGCTGCCCAAGTCCTATGAAGTAACAATCTTTCGTTTGATACAGGAAGGTCTTAACAATATACATAAACATTCTAATGCTTCGTCAGGTAGGGTAAGATTAGATTATGCCAGTAATGAGATAAATCTACTGGTAAGTGATGATGGGGTTGGATTTGAGTCTGACGAAATAGAGGAAGAGAAATATGGCTTAATGAGTATGGAAGAGAGGTGTAAACTACTGGGAGGGAGTTTAAGTTTAGAGTCAGAAAAGAATCAGGGAACGACTATAAAAATAAATTTACCTATTAAAAAGGAGTGATATATCAGATGGAGAAGATTAAGGTTCTTATTGCTGATGACCATGATTTAGTCAGGGAAGGTATCTGTAGGTTATTGGAATTATATGATGATATTCAGGTGATTGGAGAGGCTGGTGATGGTCTGGAGACAATACGTAAGGTAAGGGAAGAAGAGCCTGATTTGGTTTTATTAGATTTAAATATGCCGAGAATGAATGGAATCACAACCTTAAAAAAGATTAAGGAGATTAGTCCCCAGGTTAAGATACTTATTCTAACAATTCATGATGGAGAAGAGTATATCTATGAAGTAATTAAGGCTGGGGCAGAGGGATTTATACAGAAAGATATTAAACCTGAGGAATTAAAGGATTCTATAGTAAAAGTAATTAAAGGTGAAAAGGTATTTCCTATCTCAGTGGAAAAACAGATAGCAGAAACAGTTGTTATTAAAAGGGATGTTCAGAAATTAAGTGCCCGTGAGCAGGAAGTACTGGGACTTCTTGCTCAGGGCATGAGTAATCGAGAAATAGCAGCAAACCTCTTTATTAGTGAAAAAACAGTTAAGAATCATGTTAGTAATATACTAAAAAAGATGTCTGTTAATGATCGTACACAGGCGGTAATTGTTGCTTTGAAACGTGGTATGGTTTGTCTATCTTAGATGTTTTTGAATTTTATTCCAGAATTCATCAGTACCATTACCCAGACGCCAGATAGCAATGCCTTGTAGATTATATTTGTTTACGAGTTGCAGCTTAAAAGCAGTAGCAGCACTGGATTCAAACCAAACTTCATGTTTGATATTATTACTATCCTGGTAATAGAAATATGGGCTTTGAGATTTATCATCCCAATTAATCTCAGCCCCATTTTCCCGGGCAATAATCTTAGCCTCTTTAGCACTTATGTCTTTACCTAGACTGGAGCTCCAGTCATAACCATAATTGGCTATACCAAGTAGGAGTTTTTCTGCCGGGATATATTCCAGAGTGTATTTTATATTTTCTTCTACCCAGTCTATTGGTGCTATAGGACCTGCTGGACCAGTAGACCAGTGTTTGTCATATGTCATAATAACCATTCTGTCAATATATGGTTCAAGTGCAGCATAATCATATGCACCCTGTAGTTCAAGAGAAACATCTATTTTAGGGAACACAGCTATTGTTATTTTTTTTTCTCTTTCTCTTAATTTTTTAGATAATTCCTGAATAAAGCGGGTATAACCGTTTCTTGTCCACGGGGGTATAAATTCAAAGTCTATATTTACTCCGTCATAATTATATTTTTCTACAAGGTTTACAATATTGTCAACAGCTTTGGTTCTGGTGGCAGGATCTACAAGGATCATATTATTTTGCTGATTATTATTAATCAGTGGTAATATTTCTGTTCCCTGTGTCCTGGCAAATGAATCTACTTCATACTGATGTCCGCCATATCGTTCTTCAATTCCTCCATCAGGGTTTATTGTATACCAGAAAGGGGCTATATAATCAAGTTGGTTGTGGTTTGTCTTTAGGGCGTCAAAGGAACTGGCATTAGGGCTTAACCAGTTAACATAATATCCGAGTACTTCACGTGATAGGTTTTTTCCTGCCCCCTCCAGGTCATCTAATAATGGTTTGTCATCAATTATCCCTCCATTATTTTCATCAATAGTGTTGTTTTTTTCTACAAAATTATTTATAATAAAGGAGATGAGAATAAGTAAAATTCCTTTAAGCCATGAGGGGTGCCCACTATCCCCATTATCAGCGTAAACTATATTGGATGATAAAACGAGTGGAAAGGGTAGAGAAATAAAGAATATCAGTAAAATGGCTAATAGTTTTTTATATTTATGGAAAAAATGCATAAAGATAGCTCCCTTTCTTAGATTATATTCAAATAACATATGTTACATAAACTATTATAATAAATTAAAGCAGTGAGTTTCAATGTACTATTACTGACAATTGAACCATAAAATGGTATATCAAACTCAAAAATTCAGTGTTTTTGGATTAAAATATTTATATAGTAGATGTTTATAAAATACCTGAAAAGGTAAATTTATAAATTAAGGGAAGATGTAATAAACTTTCCTTAAAATAAAATACTAGGAGGAAAACAGATGGAGTTTTTTATTGACACAGCAAATCTAGACGAAATAAGGGAAATTAAGGAATGGGGTATTTTATCTGGAGTTACCACCAATCCCAGTTTAATCGCTAAAGAAGGCGATGTTGAATTTGAGGATGTTATTAAACAGATTACTGAGATGGTTCCAGGGCCCATAAGTGCTGAGGTTATCAGCTTAGAAGCAGAAGGTATGGTGAAAGAGGCTAGAGAGCTTGCCAAAATAGGTGATAATGTAGTAATTAAGATACCTATGACACCAGAGGGTTTAAGTGCTGTAAAAACATTATCAGCTGAAGGAATAAAGACAAATGTTACCCTTGTTTTCTCTGCCAACCAGGCTTTGCTAGCAGCCAGGGCAGGGGCTACCTTTGTTAGTCCCTTTGTTGGTAGACTTGATGATATTGGTATGGATGGTATGCAGCTGGTAAAAGATATAGCTGACATCTTTAAAATCTTTAATATTGAAACTAAAATTATCTCTGCCAGTATCCGTCATCCTGAACATGTACTGGCAGCTGCTAAGGCAGGTTCTGATATTGCCACAGTACCATATGATGTCCTAAAGAAAATGGTTAAGCATCCCAAGACAGATGAGGGTATTGAAAGGTTTCTGGCTGATTGGGAGAGTAGGAACTAAATTTAGATAATATGTTAATGCTAAAAAGGCTACCTGTTTGAAAGGGTAGTCTTTTTTTGTTCAGGGAAATTATGATTTTGAAATTGTGGATAACTTTGAAGACCGACAGATATATTTGTTTTCCTTGTCGTGCGCTGCGGTGTCCTACCTCCGCTTACTGTCGAGAAATTACCCTCCGGCTTCCTGCCTACAGATAATTTTTAGAGTCGTACAACAAATATATCTGTCTGGAAAAATTAATTATTGATTAAGTCTGGGTGGCGAAGTCACTTTACTCTTCACGATATATTTATCTCCTGCATAAAATATTATTGTTCTATATTATCTCAAGAAGAGGAGTGGGAGATGTGGAGAAAGGCTGTTACAATGGTTGGGGTATTGATATTAGTGACCCTCTTAAAGGTAGGGTAAATAAGCCCAGAAATAAAGGCCTTACTATGGTTCTTGATAAAGGGGTTGGTCCTGGAGAATTGAGGGATATTCTTAAGATAGCTGGTGACTATATAGACATACTAAAGTTTACTTTTGGGACATCATTACTATATCCGGATAAGGTGTTGTGTGATAAAATTAAAATAGCTCTGGAATATAATATTGATGTTTACCCTGGGGGTACGCTGTTTGAAGTTGCCCTTGATCAAAGTAAGATTAATGATTTCCTTTTCCGGGCAAAACAGTTAGGGTTTACAGCTGTTGAGATATCTAATGGTACAATAGATATTTCACCTAAACTCAGGAGAGAAACTATCTATAAGGCCAATTCACTTGGTTTTAAGGTGTTTACTGAGGTTGGTAAAAAAGATAAAGCTGATGCACTTACTGTTGAAGAGATGCAGGATCAGATCAAGGACGATATATCTGCTGGTGCATATAGAATTATTATTGAAGGCAGGGAATCTGGTAGAGGGGTATCAATCTATCATGAGGATGGAAGCATTGATATGGGAATGGTGGATGATATACTTGTAACAGTTGGTTCTAATAGAGATGTTTTACTCTGGGAAGCACCACTTAAAAAACAACAGCTTAGTTTGATTCGTAAATTAGGATCAAATGTCAACCTGGGTAATATAGCAGTAGATGAAATTTTAGCCCTTGAAACATTAAGGCGTGGTCTCAGGGGTGATACCTTTAAATTTAGCTTGAAGGATAAAGGGAGCGAAGATAATAGGATTAAGGGGGATAGGGTTGGGGCTTAAATTTATAATTTAATTACAGGAATTATTATTATATATCATTGGGTTACTGCATAGTATTATCTTAGAAGTTTATTTGCTGTTGGGGGTAGTGGGGTGAATAATACATATTTTTTGATTATAATAATAATCCTGGGTTTTCTTGCTCAGTCAAGGGTTGTTATCTTGACTGGTTTTTCTTTATTACTCTTGATAGAGCTTGAATTAGAGAGAGTTTTTGGTTTTTTAGCTAATAAAGGGATTGAAATAGGACTTATTTTTTTGCTGTTGGCTATTTTATCACCTTTATTAAAGGAAACACTGGATTGGAAAGAAATAAAATCGGTATTAATGAGCTGGCAGGGAATTATCGGGATAGCAGCTGGTCTATTGGCCACACAGTTTAATGGTATGGGGCTTCAATTATTGAGTGAGAAGCCTCATTTAATTCTGGGTATTATTATTGGTTCTTTATTAGGTATATTAATTTTTGATGGTATTCCTGTTGGTCCATTAATGGCAGCTGGGATAGCAGCTGTTATTATTTACTTATGTGAAATTATTACAGGGGGATAATAAAATTGATAATAGTAATTGTATTATTATTTATCTTTATTATAGTTGCATACCACCCTTATTTAGAAAGGGAGAGAAACTCTTATCTCTTATATATAGATAAATTTCAGCAAAAAGAAAAAACCAGATATAAAAAAAGGGATATCGATTATTAATTTTTTTCTCCCTGTGGTGTCATTCCTTTTTCTTTGATAAAAATTACTGATATTATTGTTATCAGGGCAACAATACCACTGCTAGTTAAATACATAACAGGTTTGCTTATTTCCAGGAGTGCTGTAAAACTCGGTGGTCCGATGGCAACCCCTATAAAACGTGCACTCCCATAGAGAGATGTAATAACCCCCCTTTGTTTACTATTACATGAACTTGTTACCATTGTATTGATAGCAGGAAGAACGAGGCCTGTACCAATCCCCAGTAGTGAAAAGAATACAAGGTAAGGCACCAGAGATTCAAGGAAATTCAGGGCGAGCAAAGCCCCTCCAACTAGGATTAGTCCAGTAATAATCGATAATTTGAAGTGCTTTTTTGCTTTTTTTAAGATATGCCCACTGGTGTATGAAGTAATTGACATGAATAAAATAGGTATGGCAATAATCAGCCCTTTAATAAAACCTTTAATATTATATTTGCTTTCAAGTATATCTGAGAAATAGGACAATAATCCAAAGAGAATAAAGAGGACAATCATCCCGGCCAGGATAGTTGACAGGAGTGATCCTCCTTTGTTTTTAAAGATATCACTTGTTTTTCCCAGATAATCTTTAATACATTGTTTTTGTGGGGTTTGACCTTCTTCTCCAAGGAAATAAACTCCTGCTGCTATAGGAATAGAGAGGAGGGCATAGGAAAAGAAAAGGGCTATCCAGCTTATTAGGCCAATAGCTGATCCCAGTATAGGGCTGAGGACTTTCCCGATACCATTAGAGGCCTCAATGATTCCCAGGGCTTCACTCCTCTGCCTGGACTGAAAAACATCTCCTACTAGGGCCATAACTATTGGCGCTGTACCAGCAGCTCCCAGTCCCTGGATAACGCGGCCTACTAAAATAATATTATAGGGATTTTCCATAAAAAGGGCAGCCAGACCAGATACTACCCCTCCTAATCCATAAATTAGTAAAGCTGGCACAATGACCTTGATTCGTCCAATTTGATCACATAAATATCCCAGGAAAGGAATAGATATACCTGCTGTAATAGAGAATGTAGTTATAAGTAGTCCTACATGAAACTGGTCGATATTGAGGGCATTTTTTATTTGAGGGAATTCAGGAATCAACATTGAATTACCCAGTACCATAATAAAGGGAACACCACTGAAGGCAAGCATCATCATCTTATGTTTTTTATCCATTTAATAACTCCTTTTATTTAGAAATAATGATATCTTTTATTTATAATACACTAGTAAGTATTAGTAAAAAGGGATAAAAATATAGCTGACAGATATCGGTAAATAATATAAAAAACCCTGCTCAAAAGGCAGGGTTGAGTGTAAGATATTTATTATAGTTTGAGTTTACTCCAGTCGAGGTTTTTTACTTTTGGATAGCTTTTTTTTTAGTTTCTTTTTTATTACTTTCTATTTGTTCAGTATTAATTTCATGGTCACTTATTTCGCTATTATCCTGTTGATTATTTTTGCTTATAGACTGGACGAGTTTAGATATATTACCCATGTCTATACCTGAATTGTTCCCCCCACTGCCAAGTGCTCCCATTAACATGGGCAGCATCTGTTGTAGATTTTTTCCATCACCATTTCCCTGTAATTGCCCGAGTAGACCAGATAGATTACCAAGTGAAGCAAGGCTTCCTATGTTATTTGAAGGAGTATTGTTGCTTACCTCAGGAGTACTACTGCCGGATTTTCCCTCAAATATATCTACTATTTGAATTAAGAGAATTAGGCCTAGTAAACCGAATAATTCATTACTACTGTAATTATTACTATTTTTCTGGATTGTATTTGTTATGATACTAAGGAGTCTGTTACTTATCATTGTTTACCCCCTTTGATTATTCTGTGTCCCCGTCTTCAGTCTTAGGCCGGCTTTTTTCTTCTTTTTTCTGGATAGGAAGAATGTTAAACCCTCTTTTTATTTCTCCCTTTTCCTTTTGACCAGCAGTTTCTTTTTCTGCGGCATTTTTTGATAATTTTTTAATCATAGTTAATACATCTTCAGAAAGGATAAGTAAAATTAAGATTAGAAAAAGATTATAGGCATTGTAGTTACTATCCTGGCTGTCAAAAAATGGAAAGATCATAATTGCCCTCCCTTCATAAAAAAGTCTTTGTTAAGATAATATATGAAAGGGGGAATTTATTTGTTAATAGATAGAGCTGGTATAATAAAAAATGGATTTGGTACTGTTACATTAAGATGATTGTTTTATAACTGAAATACAGGGTCTTTTTTAATATATATATCTATTACTAGCAAGATATGATTTTTGATTATAATAAGGATTTGTGTTACAATTAAAAAAAATAATATGACATGAAAGGGGAAAATTGGTGATTGATATTATAGCATCCCCAGATAAGACACGTGAGATATTAAAGGAAAATAAGATTAGATTATCAAAGGGTTTAGGTCAAAATTTCTTAATAGACAGAAAGATTGTAGATATAATTATTGAGACAGCTACTCTAACAGCTAATGATTCTGTTATAGAAATAGGGCCGGGTATTGGTTCATTGACCCAGGGTATCTTAGAAAGATTATCGTCAGGTAGTTTAATGGCTATAGAGAAGGACAGCCGTTTGATAAAAGTACTGACTGCTCAGTTTTCTGGATACAATAATCTTGATTTAATAAATAAAGATGTTCTTGATATTGAATGGCATTCTTTTTTTCGGGAAAAGAAATTAAAAGATGGAGAGGTAAAGGTTCTGGCAAATCTCCCTTATTATATTACTACCCCTATAATCATGAGTTTGCTGGAATCGAATGTTTTATTTAAACAGTTGATTTTTATGGTTCAAAGGGAGGTTGCTGAAAGGATGGCAGCTTCGCCAGGTGGTAAAGAATATGGTGTGTTGAGTATAGCTGTTCAGTATTTTGCCAGGGTTGAGATTGTTCATGAGGTTTCTCCTTCGGTTTTTATTCCACGGCCAGATGTTTATTCTACTGTCATAACCCTTTACCCTCATCAAAAACCATCGGTTGAAGTAGTAGATCGGCAGTTTTTTTTTCAGGTTGTCAGGGCTATTTTTCAACAGCGGAGAAAAAATATTAAAAATGGACTAAGTAAAGCCGCTAATTTAAATTTTACCAGGGAAGAGGTTGTTAGTAGTCTGGCAGAAGTAGGTATAGATCCACGGATCCGTGGAGAAAAATTGTCGATTTCAGTTTTAGCCAAATTAAGTAATTCATTATGGGAGAAAAATAATAAATAAGAGATGGTGAAAAAATGGAGTTTATTAGTCCTACTGATGGTTCAATGCATCTGGAGCAGGTTTATCAGACTATTGTTAAATTCATAAAAGAAGAGTCGGAAAATCAATACAGGTTGATAGTTGGTACAGATTCCCAGGCTGGTATAGAGGATATTATGTTTGTAACCGCTATTGTAATTTACCGTGTTGGTAGGGGGGGGAGGTTTTTTTATCATAAAAAAGCTGAAAAAATACATACAAGTATGAAACAGCGTATTTTTTATGAAGTCTCTAAAAGCCTTGAGGTTGCCAGTAAACTTACTGGATTTCTGGCAGATGAAAGGGAATTTAGTGAAAATTTAAAGGTTGAGATCCATGTTGATGTAGGAGAAAAGGGGCCTACTAATGCAATCATTAAAGAGGTAGTTGGTATGGTAGTTGGCAGTGGTTATGAGGCAATGATTAAACCTGATTCATATGCGGCTTCTACTGTAGCTGATAAATATACTAAATAGTTAAATTTTAGACACATTTAATTTCCCTGTATCATATATTATATCATTCCCTAATAAAGGGGGCAGGGGAATGTGTTTGAAGTGGGAGATTTTGTTACAAGGCGTTCATATAAATCGGATGTTGTTTTTAGAATAGAAAGGATAGAGGGGAGTCGTGCTATTTTAAGGAGTTATCGTATAAGGTTAATGGCTGATGCTGAACTTAGTGACCTGCTTAAGATGAACCAGAAAGATAGTAGGGCCTTAAAAAAGGAATTGCTGCTTGAATCCTATGATTGTCTTCAACGCCAGCAGAGATACCTTGTCTTAAATGGCAAACAGGGGAGAAATAACAAAGATTCCTTTCAGGAATACCCTGTGAAGGTACTTCATATTGATGGGGATAAAGAGTACCTTGACTTATCAATAGCAAATTATAATAATTTAGATATATCTGTCAAGGGATTATTTATTCCTGAAAAGGGACAACCAGCGAAAATAGGGGGGCTTGTAAAAGAAATAAAACCAGATATACTGGTTCTTACAGGTCATGATGGAGAAGTAAATAATAGGCTTTACCACACATCTGATTTCTTTGTTGAAGCTGTTAAATATGCCCGTGATATAATCTCTGATCTGGATAGTTTAGTTATTTTTGCGGGTGCATGCCAATCAGACTATGACCGTTTAATAGACATTGGTGCAAATTATGCTAGTTCACCAGGTAATAAATTAATTCATTTTCTTGATCCGATTCTGGTAGTAGAAAAGGTGGTTTCTACTTCTATCGGGGAGATAATCCCTGTTCAAGACGTTATTAGCAATACTGTATCAGGTAAAGGAGGGATAGGCGGTATAGAGACAAGAGGAAAGATGAGGATGCGGTATCCGTAAAATTTTATAAAAGAATTGCAATAATAAGTGTATTTTGTAATTTTTCTCTTGACAGGCTTTTCCCACTTTGATATACTATCGTTTTAACTTGACTATTATTTCTTTTTTGTGTTATACTATTAGTAATGCACATCCTAATTCTAGAAAGCTGTTATCCATAGAAAGGTGGAATGGAATGGCAAAAAATCTAAATGTATTAACCGAGATTAGGGAAAACGTTAATTCCTTTGTAGGCCAGGAGGTTATGATTAAGGCTAATCGCGGTAGGAGAAAGAGTTTAGAAAAAGAAGGTGTTTTAGAAAAGACCCACCCCAATGTGTTTGTAGTAAAGGTGGATGATAATGCACAGATTAGGCGTCTTTCTTATAGTTATGCCGACCTTTTAACAGATAATGTAGAATTAAAGTTAAAGGATGCAAATACTAAGATTGGTATTGTTTAAACAAAAATGAAATACAAGATATGAAAACCAGTAAGCTGGATTAAGCTTGCTGGTTTTTGTATTTTTACATCCTTCACTAATTGAATCCCTTCTGAATATTATAGAAATATCAATTTATGGAGGGAAAAGAAATGACTGATTATAAAAGGATTATTAATAAATATAAAAAGAATTTTATGGGTTTAAAAAATGTTATTGGTCTGGGTTATGGTATTAAGGAGAAAAGGGGTAAAAAAATAGGGGAAGAAGCTATTATGGTCCTGGTTGAAAAAAAACTCCCATCACATAAGCTTAAAAAAAATGACTTCATCCCACAGTCTGTAGAGAAAGTTAAAACAGATGTTATTGAAGTAGGAGAACTGCGTTTTTTAGAGTCCAGGACTGGTAGAATGCGTCCGGCTCAACCTGGTGTTAGCATAGGACATTATAAGATCACAGCTGGGACCTTTGGTGCGGTTGTAAAGGATAGAAAAACAGGTGAACCTTTGATTCTGTCTAATAATCATGTTCTGGCTAATATTACCAATGGTCATGATAATAGAGCCCAAAAAGGGGATCCAATATTACAACCTGGTGTTTATGATGATGGTAGTAAACCAGATGATATTATTGCTTATCTAGAGAAATATGTGCCTATTAAGAGTGGGAATGGTGAACCACAGTGCGGGGTAGCTATTGCTGTTGAAAGACTGGCAAATCTATTGATTCACTTTTTTAGACCCAGTTATAATATGAAATTTTTCAAAGAAGAGGGTAACAACCTGGTTGATTGTGCTGTGGCTAAACCTGTTTCTGTAAAAGACCTTAAAACAGAAATCCTTGACATAGGGGAGGTTAAGGGAGCAAAAGAGGCTGAGCTTGATATGAAAATACAGAAAAGCGGTAGGACCAGTGGTTATACAACAGGTAAGATTATTGCTATGGGAACAGTAGTAAAGGTAAATATGTCTGAGTCAGAGGTAGCTATTTTTGAAGATCAGCTAGTAACCACTCCTTTATCAAAAGCAGGGGATAGTGGTTCACTGGTTCTTGATATGGATAACAATGCTGTTGGTTTATTATTTGCTGGTTCTGATCAGGCAACTGTCTGTAACCGGATTGATAATGTTATGGAAAAATTGAATATTGTGTTTTAAGGGGGTTAATTAATTGTTTATTGTCTTAGGGTATCATTTATTAAATAATAAAAAGGGTTTAAGTTCAATAATGGAAAACAGTAGTTGTCTCAATAAAATCCTACCAACCTGGTTAGAAATAAAGGAAAATGGCAGTTTGCTTATTAAGGATTTTACAGGGGAGTTATCATTGATAGCGGGACATTACAATGTTGAAGAGATTATTCCCCTGCTTCAAAACTATCAATTGGCCAGTAAGGTTAGCAACATTATCATAGAAGATGATAATTCTACCCGAGCAATGCTGGCTGATTTAATTCCTTTCTTAAATAAATATGGTTTCCAGGGGATAAACATTAATATGGAGGGTGTGAAATATAGTAACAAGGAGCCATTCGCCGAATTTATTAAAAAAGTCACCAGTAAACTACATGAACACAATATAAAAATCGGTTTATCAATTCCTGCTAAAGTTGAAAATAATAAGGATTCTACCTGGTCAGGTGCATATGATTATCATATATTAGGGGAGATAGTTGATAGTATAATTATTATGGCCTACGATTATCACTGGCCTGGAGGGCCACCTGGACCTATAGCACCATTGAACTGGATCCAGGATGTTATCGATTATGCTATTATAGAGATTCCTATCGAAAAAATTTTTTTAGCGCTGGGTTTATATGGCTATGACTGGACTATTGATTCTGATAAAAGAGCCAGTGGGTTGATATATTCACAGGTTATGAATATTGCCAGTAAATATAAGCTGCAGATAGACTGGGACCAGGAATCAAGTTCACCCTATTTCTTATATAAAGAAAATAATGAAGCCCATGAGGTCTGGTTTGAAAACAAGGTAAGTATTGCAAGAAAACTAAAACTAATCCAGGAATATCAACTTGCCGGGGTAGCATTCTGGCGTCCTGGTCAGGAGGATCCCGGTATCTGGCAGCTAATAACAGAGGTGAAGTAAATGAAAGCATTAATATTAAGTGGTGGGAGTGGTACCAGACTGCGTCCTATTACTTTTAGCTATGCTAAACAATTAATTCCTGTTGCTAATAGACCTATCCTCTTTTATGTCCTTGATGATATTGCAGATGCAGGCATTAAAAGGGCAGGAATTGTTATAGATAAACAAACAGGATATCTTATAAAAGAAGTAGTCGGGGATGGAGAGCAATGGGGTTTAAATATAACATATATAGTCCAGGATTCCCCCCGTGGACTGGCCCATGCAGTTAAGATTGCCAGACCATTTATAGGTGATGACAATTTTGTGATGTATCTGGGAGATAATATACTTAGAAGAGGAATTAAATCTTTTGTTAATGAATATGGTAATAATGGGGAAGATATTAATATTTTATTAACAGAAGTAGATAATCCACAGCAATTTGGGGTTGCTGTACTGGATAATGATCATAATGTAAAGCGTTTGGTAGAAAAGCCAGTAAATTTTATAAGCAATAAGGCATTGGTTGGGATTTATATATTTAATCATAAAATCTTTAGAGCTGTTAATAGTATTAAACCTTCCTGGAGGGGAGAGCTGGAGATAACTGATGCTATTCAATATCTTATTGATCATGGTGGAAAGGTCTTACCTTATTTGATAGATGGTTGGTGGAAAGATACAGGTAAAAAAGAGGATGTATTGGAAGTAAACCGCTTTTTACTGGAAGACCTTAACCCTACTAATTGTGGTCAAGTTGCTTTATCTTCTCATTTGTCTGGACGCATTGCCCTTGGCCGGGAAAGTATTATAAAAAATTCAGTTATTGCAGGACCAGTAGCTATTGGAGAGAGCTGTTTGATTGAAGACTCATATATTGGGCCATATACCTCTTTAGGTAGCGGGGTACAGATAATAAACAGTGAACTGGAAAAAAGCATAGTAATGGAGAATACCCGTATTTCTGGTATCCAGAAAAGGATTGCTAATAGTCTGATTGGTAGAGACGTAGTGATTGAAGATAGAAAAAGTAAGCCGGGTATTCATGAATTATTGTTAGGGGATAAGAGTCAGCTAGCATTATATGAGTAGTGAAGAATTAAGTGGGGGGAATAGTATGCAAGTTATTTTTATAATTTCTGAGCAAGATAATATTATGATAATAAAGTCGCTCTTTGAAATTGCCAGGTGGTTAAAGGAAAATAAAAATATCAAGGTTTTAATGTATATTCCTGAAATAAAGAATTATAATATCTTGCCTAAAGCTAGTATTGAGATACACTGGTTAACTAATAGATTTTCTGCCAGTGAGATTCCAGAAGCAGATATTATTTTAAGTACACAACTGGATTTATTAAGACAATTAAGTTTATTATCCAGGGGGGAACTGGTTTATTTAAATAATACCGGGAAAAAGCAGGAAATTTCTGCTGGTATCAGGGTGATTGGTTTTAATAGCTTAAAACCGGGGATACCTGATAGACTTTATCTTCAAGAAGATAAAAAAAGGGATAAAATAGTAGTGGCTGGTGATAGTTTAGATAAAAAAGGTTTATCAAAAATAATTTCTGCCCTTGAGATTGCAGCTTCTTCAATCACTCATGATGGGGTTGTAATCCTTAATTCACCAGAAAAGTATTTTTTTGATACAGAAATAAATTATTATTATGAAGATATTGATCATAAACCGATTATAGGCTTACTCAGCAGGGGATTTTATTTAATATACCTTGGAAGGAATGAATTTCCACTCCTTCCCCTCTGGTCAATGGCAGCAGGTGTACTGACAATCAGCATTAATTTGTCTGAAAGGAAATGGGGTTATCCCCTTGAATTAAGTAAATATACCCCTCTTGAACTGGCCTTAATTATTATTAGGTCATATAAGATGGGGCAGTGGAGAAATAGTCTCTTAGTAGAAGCTGAGAGATTGGTTAAAGAGTATAAGTTAAATAAGGTTGGAGAGGATTGGGCAGGGTATTTTGAAGATGTCTTACAGGGAGTAAACCCTGCCGCTGACTCCAAAGAAGTAGATAAGCAACACAAATATAAATCTCAGATGAATTATTCAAAAAGATTGACGAAGAATCCAGTTGATTTGATCATAGTCAATTATAATACTTTAGATTACCTCAAGAAGTGTCTGGTAAGTATTAAGAGTAAGACCAGAGAAGATTATAATATTATTGTAGTTGATAATGGTAGTAGCGACGGCAGCATAGAGTATCTTAAAAAACAGGAAGATATTTTATTAATAGAGAATAAAGAAAATTTAGGTTATGCCCGGGCTTGTAATCAAGGTATTATTGCCGGAAGTGCTGAATATATAGTTTTATTAAATAGTGATATTGAGGTAACAACATGTTGGTTGGGAAAGATGATTAAGGTAGCCGCCGGGGATGATGTTGCTGTAGTAGGTCCGAAGTTGATTAATCAAGAAGGGCTAATTGTAGGTGCTGGTGTTGATAGTTTAAGGGATGATTTTAAACCAAGGGGTTGGAAGGAGCTGGATAGACCAGGTGTATATGACCAGCAGGAAGATTTATTAAGTGTAGGAGGTGCCTGCTATCTTATTAAAAGGGATCTTTTGCCAGTTCTGGGGCTTTTTGATGAGGGTTATTTCTTTTATTTTGAGGAATTGGACTATTCATTACGAGCCAGGGAAAAAGGCTACCGGGTGGTTTACTGTCCTCAGGCAAGGGTTATTCATCACCATGAAGGCAGTTTAAAGTCTGGTAATAAAAATAACAAATTAAAAAAGGATAGATATTTTAGTGCAGGTAGAAAGAGATTTAAGAGTAAATGGGGAGAAGTTATAGCTGGCAGTGAAAAGCGTCATCAGAAACGAAAAATTATGGTCGCCGGTTTAATACCGTGGGATTTTAGGCAGCAGCGTCCTCAGCATTTGATGAGAAACCTGACACAGCTTGGTTACGAAATACTCTATCTTAATCCAGTATGTGGGAGTGGAGAAACTATTGAGGTGGAAGAGAATATACATATTTATTCTCCACATGGTTATGGAACAGTACTCTATAATCTCGAACATAATAAAAGGGATAGGTTAGGACAGGAAATTAATTCTCTGTTAAGGGAATTGAATTTTGAAAACTGTATTGTTTTACTTAATGCCCCTTACTGGACCCCTTTATTACAGTTTTGGGAATATAGTTTATTAATCTATGATTGTATAGATAACTATACGGAGTTTGAAGACCTGGTTCATCATGAGGCTGTAATAAAAAAAGCTGAGCAGAAACTCTTAAATCTAGCTGATCTGGTTTTAACGTCATCTACAGGTCTATATGAAGAAAAAAAAGCAGTTAATGATAATACTTATTTGGTCCCTAATGGTGTAGATACCAGATATTTTA
The DNA here is from genome assembly GCF_017751145.1 of Iocasia fonsfrigidae. Lineage (GTDB taxonomy): Bacteria > Bacillota > Halanaerobiia > Halanaerobiales > DTU029 > Iocasia > Iocasia fonsfrigidae. Next base: position 3,502,396 of record NZ_CP046640.1, on the reverse strand, counting down.
ACTATAATTATAAACCAGCTATTAAACCTAATGATATACCAGATAGTAGGAAAATTATAGGTTATTATGGTGCAATATCGTCATGGTTTGATGTGGAGCTTGTTAAAAGTCTTGCTGCTTCTCTGCCAGAAGTAGCTGTAGTTTTGATTGGGGAGGTAAGTACAGATATTAGTCATCTAAGCAATCTTTCAAATGTAAGTTTGCTGGGTGAAAAATCCTACCATCTTCTGGCAGATTACCTATATTATTTTGATTTAGCGATTATACCCTTTATTAAAAACAGTTTAACTCTTATGAGTGATCCTGTAAAACTATATGAATATCTTGCTGCTGGTAAGCCTGTACTGACTACCGAATTACCAGAGGTAAAGAAGTTTGAAAAGCTGATTACTATAGCTAAAGATAAAACGGATTTTATTAGTCAGGCGGCAGATTTGATAAATAATGATGTTAGTGAGGACAACAGAGAGGATAGACATAAACTTATTAAAAATAAAACATGGCTGAGGAGGGCAGAAAAAATAAATAGTCTAATATATTTTGCCTATTATGACTTATACCCGCAGGAAGAGGAACTGGAGGATATAATTGAAGGAGATAAAGGTAGTCTATCAGTTGAGCTGCCTGAAGATGAGCTGTTATCAGATAATCTGGTTAAAATAGAAGAGCCGGTTATTAAGAAGAATAGTAAAAACTGGTTGAGTATTTTAAAGGAGTGGTTAACTGGTGAAAGCAGTGAATAAAAAAATATCTCTGTCAGTCATAGCACCAGTACTGAATGAGGAATTTTTTCTTCCTCTATATCTGGATGCTGTTTCCCAATTTGCTGATGAAATATTGTTACTGGATGGTGGTAGTCAGGATAATACTATTAAAATAGTACGCAATTATCAAAAAAGCTATCAGGGATTACGTTTCTGGCAGATTCCACAGGAGGGGAAACCATATCAATGGGCTGAAGGTAAGAGGAGAAACTTTTTGCTTAATAAGTCTAAGGGGGAGTGGATACTGATACTTGATATAGATGAGTTTATCTCAGATAAGTTCCTCAATTTTTTTAATAAGATGCTGCTTTCTAATCAGAAAACCCAGATCTACGGGTTTTCTTTTCTGTCTTTCTGGGGAGGGATGTCCTGTGTTAGAAAAAATGTAGTAGGAGATCCCTGTTGGGAGGGACCCGTTTACCGACTGATAAAGAAAAAGGGTGCTGGCTATGAGAATAAAGGAAATCATAGTCAGTTATTATTTTATGGTAAATATCCTTTCCTGTGTGAAACAGCCAAGGTAGTTGAGGATATAACAATCTTTCATTATCATTATGCACTAGGAAAAGGCTTCAAAACAAATGACAATAGACAGGATGATTATCCTGAGATCTCAGTAGGGGAATTTAAGGGTAGACATCCAGCGGTGATTAGAAAGTATCTGGGGGGAGAGACAGGGTGATGAAAATTCTTTTTCTGGCTAGACCTGACCTCTTTCGTATCAGGGCTGGTGACACTGTTCAGCTTGTACAATTAACTACTGCCCTGGAGAAAGTGGGGTTGAACATAGATTTGAGGACTGAATTAGATAATGATATGATGAGAGATTATGACCTGGTACATCTTTTTAATGTTTTAAGGTGTGATTCATCTCTTAAGCAGTGTCTGACAGTAAAGTCATTTAGAAAACCATTAATCATAACACCAATATATTGGAATATGAGGGAATATTTAGAGTGGGCTGCTCCCTCTAAATTAGCAAAATGGAATAATGCTCAGCAGAAAAGGGGGCAAATCCTTTCTATGGCAGATTTGATTGCCCCAAATGCTGAAAGAGAATGGCTAGAAATAGAAAAGGATTTTGCCCCAGGATTACCTCATAGGGTTATCTATAATGGGGTTAATCCCTTTTTTTATAATAGTTCCTGTAAAGAGAGGAGCGGTATCATTTCAGTAGGTCGGATTCACCAACGGAAAAATCAGTTGACTTTAATCAGAGCCTTGAACGATTTAAATATACCGGTTACTATTATTGGAGATGTAAATGATCGGGCTTATTATCAACAATGTATGTCAGAAAAAAAAAGGCAGATTAAGATAATTACTGGTTTAAAACAAAGTGAATTACTTGCTTACTATGGGGAAGCTAGAGTGCATTTATTAGCAAGCTGGTATGATACTCCTGGCCTGGTCAATTTAGAGGCAGGTCTGGCTGGTTGTAATTTAGTTACCACTAACAGGGGTACAGCACAGGAGTATTTTGCTGACTATGCTTATTATTGCAGTCCTGATGACTGTAAGGAAATTAGAGAAAAAACCATTCAGGCCTATTATACCCCTTTAAAAGAGGGACTGCCTGAGATTATTCTTAAGAGATTTGGCTGGGGGGTAATAGCTGAAAAAACCAAAAAAATATATAACGACTTACTTAATGGTCTCATATAATGATAAAGATTGTTCTTATTTTTATTTGAGACTGGGGGATTTATATGTTGTTGACGGCTTGTGTTATTGTTCAGGATAGGGTAGACTATATAGCCCGTACTATAAACAGTGTCAAAGGACTGGCAGATGAAATACTGGTACTTGATATAGATTCATATGATAGGTCTGCTGCAGTGGCAGCCGATTGTGGGGTCAGGGTGTATTCCTGTAATGATAGTAGTTTTGCAGAGACAAGGAATTATATATTGAAAAAAGCAGAGGGTGACTGGGTACTTTTTTTGCATGGTGGGGAAGAGCTTGCCAGTGACTATAATCAGTTGAGGTTATTACTCAAACAGTCAGATAATTTTGGGTTTTATCTCCCGATAATTAGCCTGGCTCTGCCGGATAGGGGCCCTGAAGATTTAGATTTAGAAATGCCTTGTTTAGTATTTCGTCTTTTGCGCAATAAACAGGGTATGTGTTTTAAAGGTGAGGATTATGGTAGTATTATAAAATCTATTTACAGGAATACTAGAAAGATGAGTATTAAGACCTTACAGCTTCCTATAATAACAAATTGTTACCAATACCCGAAATTTTATACGAGTCAGGGCCTGACAGCAGTTTTCCCATACTCCCAGGAGATAAGTGGGGAAAATTTCTTAAAAAAGGTGGAAAATAGAGAAGATATAGTAGGAGGTATCATACAGGAGGCTTATAAAGAGGCTGCAGAAGAAAACAACTGTCATCTGCTGGATAAAGCTATCTATATTCTATTAAATCAAGGAAAATTCTTGAGGGCTGAAAGAGTGATTAAGCAGGCTGAGGAATTTTTTCCTGGGGAATTTACATTTGCTCTCTGGGAAGGTTATTTAAGGTTTGTTCTAAAGGATTATCAACAGGCAATTATTTGTCTGCAAAAATTATTAAATAAAGAAAAAGATAAAAATATTAATTTCAAGTTATATTTTTTATTGGGTTTAGCTTATAAAGGGATAAGACATTTTAAAAAGGCTAATTACTTTTTTGGAAGGGCCCATAGGCTTGATAGATGTAATAAAGCAGTAATTTCCAATCTAATAGATTTAGAAAAAAAAGGTATTAATAAATTGGAGGGGTATAGTTATCTTAGGGAAAGGCTGGTATCTCCTCAGGGAAAACTCTTGCTGGCAGATATTTATTACCATTGTGGTGATTATTATACCGCTCTTGATATCTTAAAGGAAGCACTGGAGTTTAAAGAAATAAAAGATAGTTATTATTACTGGAAGGCCAGGATTCTATTAAAGACGAAGGATTATAGACTGGCCTTAAAATTACTTAGAAGTATCTCGCCAGCCTTTAAGCATTTTAAGGATACCCTGAAACACCGCTGGATATTAAATATTTTACTGCCTGTTGATAAAGAATTTAAAAGTATTGTTAACCAGATTAAGTTGTTGGGAGATAGTGACTGGGAGTTATTAAAATTATATAATAATATTTATTTTAAAGGGAAAGATTTTTCTTTTCATTTTAACAATATATTATCGAAATATAAGTTTTATGAGAAAGCAGTTGCTTATCTAAGTCTATTAATTGAGTATTGTGATGATAGGGCAGTAGAGATAATGCTTGATATCATTAAAAAACTAAAAATACGGGAATCTGATAGGTATATCGGCAAGTTATTTTTTAGATATGCTAAGTGGGATAAGGCCTATTATTATCTCAAAAAAGACTTATCAAATGGTTTTGCCTTGCCAGAGCTAAGTTGCTTTATTGAGAGCTGCAGACAGCTTGACCGCTCATGTGAAGAAAAAAAATGTCTTCAAATATTAAAAAAGATGGGTAATTACCAGTTAATAGTAAATAAAAATTGATAAGTCATTGAAGGATTTTAACCCTCTTTGTCGAAATGTAACTAAGGTGCAACAATTTATTAACAAAATAGAAACATAGGATGTAGTGAAAACCAGGTTAATTCAGATAATCATTAGGCTAGTTTATGGAGGGAGAGATAATTTTTGTCATTGTCAATGCTTTTTGGGCTATTTGGTGGTCTTGGTTTATTTATTTATGGGATGAAACAGATGAGCGAGGGTTTACAAAAGGCCGCCGGAAGGAAATTAAAACATCTTCTTGGATTGCTAACCAATAACCGTTTTGCGGGACTTGCTGTAGGGACACTGGTTACAGCTGTTGTTCAGAGTAGTAGTGCAACAACTGTTATGGTAGTTGGTTTTGTTAATGCCGGCTTAATGACACTGGCTCAATCAATTGGCGTTATTATGGGGGCGAATATTGGGACAACTATTACAGCACAGTTAATTGCCTTTAAATTAAGTCATTATTCTTTACATGCCATTGCTATTGGGACAGGATTATACCTATTCAGTAAAAAGGATAGAAGTAAACAGTTTGGTCAGATTATTCTTGGGTTTGGGGTAATATTTCTGGGTTTATCTATTATGAAGGATACCATGGAGCCATTGAAGGATTCAGAGGTATTTGTACATATGATGGGCAATTTCGGCAAATCACCATTACTGGGGTTATTACTTGGTACAGGTGTAACGATAGTCCTACAGAGCAGTAGTGCCAGTATGGGTATCCTGATGAGTCTTTTATCAGTAGGAATAATTGATTACTGGTCAGCTGTACCGATTTTGTTAGGGGAGAATATTGGTACAACTATAACAGCTATTTTATCAAGTGTGGGGGCTAACCTTACTGCTAAAAGGGCTGCTGCAGCTCATTTTGTTTTTAACTTCCTGGGGGCTTCTGTAATTATCTTATTATTTTATTTAATACCTAATTTTGCTAACGTAATACATAATATAGTGCACAGTATATCAAGTATGTTTATTGTAGATGTTACAGCTGAAAGGCTACTGGCAAATACACATACTTTTTTTAATGTTATTAACACTTTAGTCTGGATACCTTTTGTAGGCTTTATGGTTAATCTGGTTAAACGTATTATACCTGGTGAAGAAACATCTATTAAACGGGGTTTAACCTTCCTTGATGAGAGAATGCTGGAGACTCCATCATTTGCTATCGACCAGTTAAAATCAGAGGTATTGAGAATGTATAAGATCACTAATGATATGGTTGATGAAGCAATTATGGCCTTTAAAGATACCAATGATGACCTTGTTAAGGCAGTTAGAAATAAGGAAGAAATAATTAATGAACTGGAAGAAGACCTGGTTACTTTTCTCACCCGGTTTCCCCGAAATACAATGGCGGAAGCTGATGTTAAAACAGTTGATATGTATTATGCTATGATTGATGATATAGAGAGTATAGCTGATGACGCCTTTGATGTTGTAGAGCTGGCTGTATTTAAAAAGGACAATAAAATTAGTTTTTCTGATGAGGCCTGGGAGACCCTTAATGATAATTTTGCTTTTATTAATAATTTAATGGAAGATGGACACCAACTCATTGATAAAAAAGATCTTTCCTTGATTGATAAGATAATAAAAGGTGAAGAAAAGATGGACAGGCTTCTGCTTGAACATCGTAGTGGACATATGAAAAGACTGGGCTATGGCATTTGTGACCCAAATGCAGGAATAGTTTATCTGGAAGTCCTTGATGAACTGGAACATATTAGTGACCAGTTGGCTGATATTTCTCATAGTATTACTGAGGCCCGAACAAATAAAATACTTTAAAGCAAAAAGCCCTTGCTGGCTCCTTTTCGAAGGGGCTTTTTTTTGTTATACTGTGATTGGAGGTGGGTTTATCATTGAAGAAGGTACTGGTTATAGATGATGAGAAGAATATCAGGGAGTTAATTAAATTCAACCTGGAAGCTGCTGGATATGAAACTGTTCTGGCGGCTGATGGACAGCAGGGATTGGATAAGCTTGATGAGGGGGTTGATCTTATTGTTCTGGATTTGATGTTACCAGCTATTGATGGTTTATCAGTCTGTCGAAAGATCAGGGCAGATGATAAATATAGTAAGCTGCCGATTATCATGTTAACGGCTAAAGGAGAGGAAGTAGATAGAATACTGGGACTGGAAATGGGGGCGGATGATTATCTAACTAAACCATTTAGTCCCCGTGAACTGATAGCTAGAATAAAAGCGGTTTTAAGGAGGACAGCTTTAATAGTTGAAGGGAATACTGAGGATAAAAAACAGCTTATTAAAAAGGGTGAACTGGAGATTGATATACAGAGCCATGAGGCCAAAAAATCAGGTAAATTATTAGAATTAACCCCTAAAGAATTTAGTCTCCTAAGATTATTATTGATTAATGAGGGTAAGGTTATGACCAGGGATCTGTTATTACAAAAAATTTGGGGATATGAGTATGCTGGTGATACCCGCACTGTTGATGTTCATATCAGGCGATTAAGAAAAAAGATTGGTGAAGATAGTATAAAAACAGTGAGGGGAGTGGGCTATAAATTTGTTAAAGTTTAATAATTTAAGTCTCAGAAAACAATTTATACTCCTTTTTCTTGCTATTCAGGTGGTATTATTGTTGATTGTAATGCTTTATTTCAATTATTCCGAACGAGATTTTTATCTCTCACAACTAAAGGAAAACCTTGAAAGTGAAGCAGTTTTAATTATTAATAATCAAAAGGCCAATATTATGGCACAAAAGGCAGTGGAGATAGATGCCTGGGTAAAAGAGATTGGTTCCAGGATAGATAAGAGGATAACAATTATTGATTTGAGGGGTAGGGTTATTGGAGATTCTAATTATGATCCTGGAGAGATGGATAACCATCTTAACCGTCCAGAGATTCAAAAGATTATTAATGGAGAAGGTACTGGATCGGCCATACGCAAAAGTGATACCTTAAATATAGATATGCTTTATACAGCAGTACCCATCTATCAGGAAGATGATATAATTGGCTTTATTCGTATCAGCAAGTCACTACAGGCTATTAATGCTATAATTTATACTAATATAATAAACAATCTGATCTTTTTTATCTTGATGTTATTTTTGACTTTAATATTAATCTGGAAGTTTACCAGGGATATAGTCAATCCTTTAGGACAGATAACAGAGTTAGCAAGCAAATTGGCTGATGGTAATTTTAGAGAGAGAATAAGATTAAAGAATTACCAGAATGAGATTGGAACCCTGGCCCGGGTATTTAATAATATGGCAGCCCAGTTAGATAACAAAATAAATCAAATATCAAGGGAGAAGAACAGGGCTGAAGCTATTTTAACAAATATGGTAGATGGTTTAATAGCTGTAGATAGTAATATGAAACTAACAATTATTAATCCGGCAGCCCGGATTATGTTTTCTATTGAGGGTGATGTTAGAGGCAAGAATATTATTGAGATTTTTAGACACCATGAAATTGATCAGACCCTGGAGAAATCCCTTAATAGTAACGAGATAATCAGCCAGGAGATTGTAATACAGAAAGATGAGAAAAAGATTTATGACTGTAATTTTGTACCGATTAGCAATGAAGAGGGATTTGTGATCGGTGGAATTATTGTCTTTAGTGATATAACAGAATTAAGAAAATTAGAGCAGCATAGAAAGGAATTTGTAGGTAACGTATCACATGAATTAAAAACCCCACTAACATCAATAATCGGATATGTGGATACAATACTTGATAATGATATTAAAGACCATAGGATTATAAATAAATTTCTGAAAATTATTAAAGCAGAAACAGATAGGTTATTTTTGTTAATCAAAGATTTACTGGATCTTTCTAAATTAGAAGCCAAAAAGAGCTATATTCTGCGGGCTGCTATTTTAAATAAAATTATTGATAAAACAGTTCTTGTTTTAAGTGAAAAGGCTGAAGATAAGGAAATAGAACTGATTAAAGATGTCCCTAAGCTATTACCATTAGTCTATATGATACCAGAACAGATTGAACAGGTTTTTATTAATTTAATAGATAATAGTATAAAATATACCCCTGATCAGGGAAAAGTGATAGTACGAGCCTATGAAGGGGATGGAAAGGTGATTGTTGAGATCGAAGATAATGGTTTTGGGATTCCAGAAAAAGAGCAGGAAAGGATTTTTGAACGATTTTACAGAGTAGATAAGGCCAGGTCGAGGTCAATGGGTGGGACAGGTATTGGTCTTTCAATTGTCAAACACATTATTTATAATCATAATAGTGAGATAGAAGTAGAAAGTCAGCCTGGTCAAGGGTCGTTATTCAGGTTTTATCTTGATATTGTTAAGTAGCTATAGAATTTTTATAGCTGCTTTTTTTATGTTAACATTCTGTTAACATTATTTTAACAAGGCCTTAACACTAGTTTAATTCTTACGTAACATAGCTATGCTATTCTTTATTGTGTAATGAAGAAAAAAACAAAAATTTGTTAGGGGGAATTTTATTACTATGTTAAGGAAAATAATGGTTTTCACCTTTATTGCTATGATGGTTGTTTCTGGTTTTGCTTTCGCTGGATCTATTACTATTGTTGGTTCGTCAACTGTTTTACCTGTTGCACAAAGAGCTGCGGAGGTATATATGCAGAGAAATAATGATGTTGATATCTCTGTAAGGGGTGGTGGTTCTGGGACAGGTATTGCTACTTTAGTTGATGGTGCCTGTGATATAGCTGATGCCTCAAGGTTTATTAAAGATAAAGAGGTTAAGAATGCTGTTGCCAATGGTATTTATCCTGTACCACACCGGGTTGCCCTTGATGGGATAGCAGTAGTAGTTAATCCGGCTAATCCGGTTAAAAAGCTATCTTTAGAAGAAATTAAAGGTATTTATACTGGTGAAATTACTAACTGGAAGGAAGTTGGCGGTAATAACGCTGAAATAGTTGTAATTTCCCGTGACTCCAGTTCCGGTACCTTTGCAGCCTTTGGGGAATTAGCCCTTGATGAAGAAAAAGTAACACCGAATGCTTTATTGCAGGCCTCCAATGGTGCTGTTGCTGGTGTAGTATCAGAAAACAAAGATGCTATAGGCTATGTAGGTCTGGGATACCTGAGTCCAAGTCTGCAGGCTGTAGATGTTAATGGTGTTGAGTGTAGTTTAGATACAGTAAAATCTGGTGCATATGCAATCTCACGTGCCCTCTTTATGTTTACTAATGGCTGGCCTACAGGGACAACAGCTGACTTTATTAATTTTATTTTAAGTGAAGAAGGGCAAGAAATAGTAGGGGAACAGGGGTATGTTAGACTCTTTTAGAGATATAACATTAAAAATAAAATAATGTTTGTTAAAGTAAAAAGGGGGAATTTTGATTCCCTCTTTACTTAAATAATATAGATAAAAATATGCCATTAACATATAAACAGGGTTTATTTATTAAAATTTTTATAGATCTTAAAGTTTGTTCTAAAAGGGGTGTGAGTACATGTTAGACTGGAAGAGTAAAGAAAAGGTAGTCAGGATAGCCTTACTGTTTTTTGCTATATCTTCTATTCTATTCCTAACAGGGATAGTTATAGTTTTATTCAGGGAAGGTTTCTATATATTTGAACAGGTAGGTGTATTCAAATTTATATTTGGCAAGGATTGGTATCCTACTTATGAACCCCCTGACTTTGGTATTCTGCCATTATTATCCGGGTCATTGTTGGTTACCCTAGGGGCAATGGTGATAGCAGTTCCTATAGGTGTATCTTCAGCCATATTTATTTCTTATATTTTGCCTAAAAAATTAAAGAATGTTGTTAAACCAATGATAGAGATGTTAGCAGGGGTTCCTTCTGTAATTTATGGTCTGTTTGGTATGAAGATATTAGCCCCTTTCCTCAGGGAATTATTTAATCTCCCTACAGGATTAACTGCCCTTAATGCTTCAATAATGCTTGGTATTATGGCTATGCCTACAATTGTGAGTTTGTCAGAAGATGCCCTTACTTCTGTACCCAAAAAGTTTCGTGATGCATCACTGGCTCTTGGGGGGACTAAATGGGAAACAATAAGTAAAATTATCATGCCCACAGCGTCATCTGGGATTGTAACAGCGACTATTTTAGGAATAGGAAGGGCTATTGGGGAGACAATGACAGTTTTAATGGTTGCTGGAGGGGCGGCAGTTATACCTAAAACAATTTTAAAACCAGTTAGACCGATGACTGCTTCTATTGCTGCGGAAATGGGTGAAGCACCAGTTGGCAGTGAACATTACCATGCACTATTTGGAATAGCTATTGTGCTTTTTATAATTACCCTGGCTTTTAATATTACGGCTGATTTTATATCAAGTAGATTTAAAAAAAGGGTGAGTGGGAAATGACAAAAGGACAATTAAGAAAAAGGCATTTAATACAGCAATTAGTCTTCAGTGTTTTTGCTGTAACTTTACTTTTTACAATAGCAGCCTTATTTTCAATAATTTACTTTATTTTTAGCAGAGGAATGAGTGTAGTTAACTGGAGTTTTATTTCCACTATGCCCCGTATGGGGATGAGTGAGGGAGGCATATTACCAGCTCTACTGGGTTCATTTTATCTGGTAACTGGCTCGATTTTGATAGCTTCTCCACTGGGTGTTTTTGCAGCGATTTATCTGACAGAATATGCCCATCAGGGGAAATTACTACGTTTTATACGGATAGGGATTAATAACCTGGCAGGTGTACCATCAGTTGTCTTTGGGTTGTTTGGTTTAGCTATTTTTGTTAAGTATTTTGGTTTTGGGGTATCTATTTTGTCTGGTTCTGCTACACTGGCTATTGTAATTTTGCCGACAATAATCAGAGCTTCTGAAGAGGCATTACTGGCTGTGCCGGATGAATATAGACATGCTTCACTTGCTATGGGAGCTACCCCCTGGCAGACAGTAAAAAAGGTTACCTTACCTGCGGCAATGCCAGGAATTTTGACTGGTGTTATACTTGGGGTAGGTCGTGTTGCCGGTGAAACAGCCCCGATTATTTTTACAGCAGCAACCTTTTTCTCTATTAAACTACCCTCTTCTATCTTTAGTGAAGTAATGGCTTTACCCTATCATATATATGCCCTGGTTACTGCTGGTACAATGCCGCATAAACAGACAGCCCTGGCCTATGGTACAGCGGTAGTTTTATTGGGTTTAGTATTGTTTATCAATCTTATTGCTATTGTACTACGGATAAGATATAGTAATAAGATTAAAAAATAATTCCCATCTGGGAATTATTTTTTAATCTTTATAAAATGGATATATTTATTAGTGCAATTTCAAAATTATATAGTTTTAGGGGGAATAATAAAATGATAAAAAAAAAGAATCCCTTAATAAGAATATCTGATTTAAAAAGCAGTATTGCTGCCAAAGTAATAATTATTGTTGCTATAACAATGCTTATTTCTTTTTTTTTGTTAGGATGGAGTATTAATAGGTCAATATCAGTTAAACTTACTGATTTAACAGAGCAGAGCAATATGGAGATTGCCAAGATATTAAACAAGGAAATAGCTTCTTTTTTAGATGAGGCAGAAGGTGCTGTATTAAGACTTTCAAAGGATTATGGACTCCGCTCTAATGATCAGGTAAAGATAGTTGCCAAAAGTAAATTTAGTAGTGAATTAGAGGAAAACAATTATTTTCAATCTATTTATTATGTTTCTAGTGACGATAAGATAGTAATTCCTGAAAGAAAGTTAGCTGATTATAATTATCAAGAGGAAAAATGGTTTCAGTTAGCAAAAGAAAGCAATAAACCAGTCTGGACTACATCAAGCAAAAAAATAAATGAAGCTAATTATACCCTCTCTCTGGCCGTTCCTGTCTACGATTATACAGATAAATTTATGGGTGTACTAGGTGCAGATATATCTCTGGAGAGTTTAACTAGTATCTTAAATTGGAATATTGGCAAAAATGGTTGTGTTTCATTAATTGATAGCCAGGGTAAAGTAATTACGATTTCAGAGAAGGAAGGGGAACAAGCCGGGACGGTCTTATCCCTTGATACAGATTTAAATCAAATATATCAAAATGAACTCCATCATGGTATTTATCGATATAAAAATGAGGAGTATTTAATGTCATTTCAGCCTTTAAAAAAAATAAATGCAGCTGTAATAACAATGATTCCTTTTGCTGAGGCATATGAAGCAAAAAAAGTAGTTAGAATGCAAATTTTTATCTTTGCATTAATCGTTTTGTTAGTTATGACCGTAACGATTACTATGATTATTGATTATCAACTTATAAAACCCTTATTAATAATTAAGGATAGGATGCAGGAGGTTGCTGCTGGTAATTTAAGGGGAAGGATAGAATTTAAAAGACAGGATGAAATTGGTAAATTAGCAGTGACTTTTAACCGTATGGTTAGACAGTTAAAGGGGATTATTACAGGTATACATAATACTGCTGGAAAGGTATCTGTTACATCGCTTAATATGAAGAATATTTTTCAGGAAATAAGTACTGCTTCTGAGGCTATTAGTATTTCTACAGAAAATGTGTCGGCTGGTACCGAAGAACAGGCAGCTAATATTGATAATGTAAATAATGAAATCAAGAAACAGGCTGGCTCTTTAAATAAATTAGCAGTATCTAATAAAAGAGTAGAAAATTTAACGGAGAAAATGAATCAGGCAGCTGCTACCGGGCAGAATGAAGTTGAAAGGGTTAGTAAACAAATGAATAATATTAGTAAGGCTATTATTGATGTTGCTGAAGGAATAAAAAACCTTCAAAGGAGTTCTGATGAGATTGATGATATCCTTACTTTAATTAATAGTATATCCAAACAAACTAATTTACTGGCTTTAAATGCAGCTATTGAAGCTGCCCGTGCCGGAGAAGCAGGTAAGGGCTTTAGTGTAGTAGCAGATGAAATACGACAGTTAGCTGAAGAGTCATCTAAGTCATCTGATCGAATAAAGGGATTAATTGATGAGATAAAAGATGAAACAAAAACTGCCAGTCAAAAAATGGCTCAGGGAAATAGAGAGGTGAGTGATGGTGCTGAGATTGCACAAGGGGCTTTTGAATCATTTAAAAGGATTGAAGAGGCTATTAAAGATTTGACTGAAGGTATTTACATATCAAGTGCTGCTGTAGCAGAATCCACAGAAAATAGTAATATGATAGTAAGTAATATAGAGAATATTGCTATTATTGCTGAAGAAACTTCTGCCAGTGCAGATGAAGTTACTGTAACAAGCCAAGAGCAGACCTCAAATGTACAGGAAATAAGTGTTTATGCTAATGAGCTTGCTGACCTTTCCTGTGACCTTGAAAATATGGTTAAAAGCTTTTCCTTTCAGGATTAAATTAACATTTTTTAATAATTACTTAACATTATTGTAACATAAATTAAATATTTTGGACATATTTCTCCTTTATAATTAGATATATAAAATAGTAAGGGGGAATCGTTTTGTACAGTAAAAAATTACCAAAAATATGCATTGTTTTGTTAACTCTATTGATTAGTTTAACAGTAGTAACTAATGTAGTAGGTGCCCAATCACCAAAATATGTATTTTATTTTATCGGTGATGGTATGGGGGCTTCTCAAAGACAGGCTGCCGAGTATTATTTGCAGGCGGTAGAAAGAGATGAAAATACCAGGTTAATGATGAATCAATTGCCAGTGGTAGGGATCAATACTACTCATTCTGCTGACTCATTGATAACAGATTCAGCTGCTGCTGGGACGGCTTTAGCATGTGGATATAAAACTAATAATGGGATAATTGCTATGCTTCCTGATGGGACTCCAGTAAAAACCCTTTTAGAGGCAGCTGAAGAAAAGGGAATGGCCACAGGTCTTATTAGTACAACTAGGGTAACACATGCAACTGTTGCTGTTTTTGCATCTCATAATATTAATAGAAATGCTGAAAATGAGATAGCTTATGATTATTTAGATAGTGGAGTAGACTTTTTAGTTGGTGGGGGATATCGGCATTTTGTACCTCAGGACTGGGAGTGGGGCAAATCTAAAAGGAAAGATGATATTAATGTGGCACAAAGATTCTATGAAGAAGGGTATAATATTTTCTTGACTGAAGATGATACAGCTAAATTCAGGTCTTTTGAACCTAAAGGAAAAGAAAAGGTATTTGCAGCCCTTACATATAGTCACATGCCATATGAACTTGATAGAATAGATAGTGAGGTACCAAGTATTGCTGAGTTAACAGCTAAAGGTATTGCTGTACTTGAAAAGTATGACGATGGATTTTTTATGATGATAGAGGGTGGGAGAATTGACCATGCCTGTCATGCTAATGACCCGGCAGGTAGTATTTATGATACACTTATATTTGATGAAGCAGTAGCAACAGCCTATGACTTCTATCAGGCTCATCCTGATGAGACCTTGATTATTGTAGCAGCTGACCATGAAACAGGTGGTTTTGGATTGGGTTTTGGCACAAATTATTTTCTTAAAATGGAGCCATTAATGGCTGTAAAAGCCAGTACTGCAGATATACTACAGAGTAAATATAATGGGAACAGGAGTCAGTTCTTTGATTTTATAGCAGCAAACTACGGTCTGGTGGATTTATCTGTTGGGGAAAAGTCGGCTATTGAAAAGGCTATGGATATGGTTGATACCGGGATAGAAGATAAAGCGAAGCGATATGGTGGTTATGATCCAGTGGCTATTGAGGTTACCCACATAATATCTGAAAGGGCCAATATGAACTGGACAACATATGCCCACTCTGGTACAGTTGTTCCTTTGTCGGCTGTGGGAGTTAAGGCAGAGCAACTGGGTGGTTTTAAAGATGATACAGAGGTTGCCAAAGCTATTGCTAATGTTGTTGGCCTTAATTTAAACTAAACTGTTAAAAATTCTTAGATATTTTGTATCAACAGAAGATAGTCAGGGGAGGTAATCTTTCCCTGACTATCTTAATATGCAGCTGACTACTAAATTTACTGTATATAAATAGGAGGGGTTTAGATGAGGAATATAAAGTTATCACTTGTATTTTTGTTATTATTTTTGGCAGTAATAGGTCTATTTTTGGGGGAAATGAAAAACAGTAATATTGAACGGCAGGCTTTAATTAAGGCAAAAGTAATAGAGACTGATGATAGTGATGTTATTCAGTCCAGTATTGCCAGAATTGGCATGCAGGAATTAACTGTCAAAATACTGGAAGACAAACACCAGGGAGAACAGGTTGTAGCTTATAATACTTTACAGGGAAAACCTTCCTTAGATAATTATTATAATGTAGGAGATACAATATTAGTTGCTTTACAGGAACAAGATAATAAATTAGTTAATGCCAATGCTGTGGATATGTATAGAAACAGTTGGGAGATTATTCTGTTTGTTCTTTTTGTTTTATTATTAATTATTTATGCTAAAAGCATTGGTATAAAGGCTATTTTTTCTTTTATAGCTAGCCTCTATATAATCTGGAAATTTCTAATTCCAGGTTTACTGGCTGGATATAATCCGATGTTGTTTTCAACTCTAATATTGTTAATACTGTCTGCTATAATATTGTTTTCTATTGCTGGTTTTACTAAAAAAGGTCTAGCATCATTTATTGGGACAGTAGTTGGTCTAATGGCAGCAAGTGGTATTGCTGTTATCTTTGGTAATAAAATGAGCCTACAGGGAATGACTGTTCCTTATGCTGAGACACTATTATTTAGTGGCAATATTGGTTTAGATATGAAACATATTTTTTATGCAGCTATTGTTATTGGTGCCTCAGGTGCGGCCATGGATATTGCCATGGATATTTCAGCATCTATGGAAGAAATTAAAATTAAAAAACCTGATATTGAGTTATGGGAACTGGTTCGTTCTGGATTTAATGTCGGAAGGGCAGTTATAGGTACAATGACAACAACATTATTATTAGCATATTCAGGTGGTTATCTAACTTTAATGATGCTTTTTCTATCCCAAAACACCAGTTATACTAGAATGTTAAATTATAAAGTAGTGGCAGCAGAATTGCTAAGAATTGTAACTGGTAGTATAGGTTTAGTGCTTGTTGCACCGATAACTGCTATTGTAGCAGGCTGGATTTATACTGTTGAATTAAGAGATATAAAAGTGAAAAAGATGATTAGTGATTTTAGTAAAAATTATAAAGTTAAGTAAGAATCAAGTACTATCTAGAAGGTGATTATAATTAATTCAGTAATGTTTGATTTTAATTTGCAGGAACTAAATAATATTATTGAAAACAAAAAAATTAGAACCCTTTTTCAGCCTATTGTCAATATAAAAAACGGTAGGATACTGGGTTATGAAGCTTTAAGTCGTGGTCCGGCAGGTACTAATTTGGAAAACCCTATCCGGCTTTTTGATTCTGCAAAAAAACATGGTAAATTATTTTTGCTGGAAAGTATCTGTCGTGAAAAGGCATTGAAAAGGGCCCATATTTTTGCTGGAGAATATAAACTATTTATAAATATAGATCCCCATGTTATCTATGATACTAATTTTCAGAGGGGAACTACCAGGCAGCTTTTAAAACATTTATCACTTTCTCAACAAAATATTGTAATAGAGATAACAGAAAGGACATCTATTAATGATTTTAACACCTTTAAAAAAGTACTTAAACATTATCGACGGCAGGGGTATCGTATTGCCCTGGATGATACAGGAGCAGGTTACTCAGGGTTGCAGTCACTGGTTTCTATAGCATTTGATTATATCAAAATAGATCGTTCTCTAATAAGTGATATTGATAGAGATAAGGTTAAACAGGCCCTTTTAGAGTCGCTTGTCCAATTTGGCCATAAAATAAGCTCAAGTCTAATTGCTGAAGGTGTTGAAAGAAAGGAAGAATTAGATGCCTTAAATAAACTGGGAGTAGATTATGTTCAGGGTTATTATATTGCTAGACCAGCGGAAAAAATATGTAAAAGGGTATTTAATCTATTTTAGTTATTTTAACATTCCTGTAACATAAATTTAACATAGAATTAATAAAGTATTGTTATACTTAAGACGGTTATAGTAATATTTCAATATATTATATAAAGCTAACTTAAAAAGCTCTTAGAACTATACTGTAGGAGAAAGGGGTTATTGTTTATGGCTAAGAATAAAATGAGGGTTAGAAACCTTGATTTCTATTATGGAAATTTCCAGGCCCTAAAAGATATTAACTTAACTATAAAAGAGAATAAGGTTACTGCTTTGATTGGTCCATCCGGGTGTGGCAAATCTACTTTTCTACGGATACTTAACCGCATGAATGACTTAATTGAGGGTAGTTGTGTAGAAGGGGAGATACTTCTGGATGGAAAAGATATTTATAGTAAGGAAATGGATGTAGTTGAATTAAGAAAAAAGGTAGGTATGGTTTTTCAACAACCGAACCCCTTTCCCAAAACTATCTATGATAATGTGGCCTATGGTCCCAGGGTTCATGGCCTGAAAAACAAAGGTGAACTGGATAGATTAGTAGAGGAGAGCCTTAAGGGGGCTGCTCTCTGGGATGATGTTAAAGATAGATTACATGAGTCTGGTCTTAGTATTTCTGGTGGACAGCAGCAGAGGTTATGTATTGCCAGGGCCCTGGCAGTAAAACCAGAGGTCTTGCTTATGGATGAGCCAGCCTCAGCTCTTGATCCGGTGGCAACAGCTAAAATTGAAGAATTAATTGATATTCTAAAACAGGATTATACGATTGTGATTGTTACCCATAGTATGCAGCAAGCGGCCAGGGTGTCAGATAATACTGCGTTTTTTTTGATGGGAGAAGTAATTGAATATGATAAAACAGAGAAAATATTTGAGAATCCGTCCGATCAGAGGACAGAAGATTATATAACCGGTAGGTTTGGTTAAAATAAAAAGGGGTGGTAGTTATGCGAAAGAGTTTTCATGAATCAATTAAAGAGATTAAAAAAGACCTTCTCAAGATGGGAAGTATGGTGGAAATGGCCATCCATAAAAGTATTGAATCCCTGAAAGAGGGAGATCTGGAGATGGCTGCTAATGTAATAAAAAAGGATGATAAAATAGATGATTTTGAGACAGCACTTGAAGAAAAATGCACTAAATTAATTGCCCTGCAGCAGCCAGTGGCTAGTGATCTCAGGGTTATTATTGTAATCTCTAAACTGGTAACTGATCTGGAGAGGATTGGGGACTATGGCTCTAATATAGCCAATCAGGTACTGGATATAGCTGACGAACCACTTGTGAAGCCATTGATAGATATCCCTCGTATGACTGAGATTGTTACCCGGAGACTGCGTGAGAGTCTAGATGCCTTTATAAACATGGATATTGAACAAGCTAAAAGGGTTGCCCGGGAAGATGAAGAAATTGATGTTTTGGATAAACAAATTATGAGAGAACTGATTACTTTTATGTTAGAAGATCCATCAACTATTAAACAGGCTACTTCCTTAATGTTCATTAGCCGCTTTCTGGAGAGAATAGGTGATCATTCAACAAATGTTTGTGAGCGAGTAATATATATGGTAAGTGGTGTCAGAGAGAATTATTAATAATTAATTAATTATGCAATGAAAGTTTTATTATGAAAAACATTTTAAATTCCCCCTCAGGTTTAAGAATAGTGAATCTGAGGGTTTAGTTATTGTGAATAATTAACTCTGAAAAAAGGATTTTATTATCTAAAGAATAATATTATAAGTGTGTGTTCGAAAAGATATAAATAGGGGATTATATATCCTTGAACGAAGTTAAGGTGCTACCGTTGAGTGAAGGGATATATAATCCCAGGTGGTATATATTGATACTTTTCGAACAGACTCTACAAATATATAATAATATAATATTTGAAAGGGAGTGAAAAGGTGGCAAAGAAAATATATCGTTCTAGAGAAGATAGAATTATAGGGGGTGTTTGTGGAGGTATAGCAGATTATTTAGCTCTTGATCCAACATGGGTGAGGTTGGCCCTCCTGGTTCTTTTCTTTACAAGGGGAGTTGGCGTAATGATTTATTTGTTGGCCTGGATAATAATACCAGAAAAACCAGAATTCAATTCTCAAAATGAAGAGAATTTTGCTGAAGGGGATAATCATGATGATTATGTAAATGTTTCTACTGATGGAATCCAACATAAAGAGAATAATAAGCGTTTGCTGGGGATTTTACTGATGCTAATCGGCCTGTTTTTTCTACTGGATAACTGGCTGCCATATATAAACTGGGAAAGGTTCTGGCCAGTAATTATAATAGCGGCTGGTATTGTTTTGCTGATAAAGGGGGTTAGAGAGAAGTGAATAGGGATAATCATTCTCAAATAATTATTGGAATTATATTAATTTCTATTGGAGTATTATTTCTTCTAAATACTTTCAGTATAATTCCTGTAATAGACTGGAGTATATTTTTAAAATATTGGCCACTTATACTTATTTTTCTTGGGTTAAATATTATCTTGCGTAGGACATGGTTATGGTGGTTAGTACCGCTTTTGCTGATCATAACAATCCTTATCTTTTTCTTTTTTCAACCTGGTATTGGGCAGATAGATTATTATAAATATAATAGGGGATTGTTTGATTTCTATAGTCCAAAGGATAGGAGTGGTGTTTACAATTATAGTGTAGATTATGATCGACCTGTTGATATCTTTGATATAAAACTTAGTTTTCCCTCAGGTGAATTGACTGTATCTTCAGGTAGTGAAAATGATCTGTTTTCTGCTGAGCTTGAGTATTTTTCCAGAAAACCTATTATAAAATATAATCTTAATGATAATAATAAACAGGCTAGTTTAAATATTAGTCAGCCAGGCAAATCAAACCCATTTAATTACTCCAGGTTAGCTAATAAATGGTCTTTATTATTTAATGATGATATGCCTATCAAGTTATTAATTAATTCAGGGGCAGGTGAATTCAAACTTAGATTACTTGATTTAATGGTCCAGGAAGTAGTACTAAATCTTGGGGCAGGTGATTTAGAGGTAGAGTTAGGGTCTAAGACAAGGTATTTAGAGCTTAATTCCGGGGCAGCCGATGTTGATCTTAGTCTGCCAGAGGGGATAGGTGTCAGGATAAAAACTACCGGGATTGTAAATAATAATAATTTTATCGAAAAAGGCCTGCAAAAAGAGGCTGGTTTTTATCTGACTAAAAACTATGATACAACTGTCCATAAGCTTGATATTAAAATAACTTCTCCGGCCAGTGATATTAAACTGGATTTTTATTAATAACTTAGAATTATATAGTGATACCCGTTTCTAAGGAGAGGGGTATTTTTTTAATGGTATATATTACATTAGTAATAAATAAATAACTTATGTTATAATACAAGAAAAAGCTTTAGGGGGTGAGGGCTTGAAAACTAAGTGTTTTTCTGTGTTTTTAATCATTATTTTACTCGTTAATTTTATGTTTCTTGGGTTTCCATCTCTGCCTAAAGCAGAGGCTGGTTTTTTTAATGAACATAAAGATAGTATTTATACAGTAGTAAAAGGTTTGATAATGTTATGGATATTTAATTTAATCAGAGATAATGCTACAGGTTCAGGCAGTGATGATATTATTACTTCCACAATCAAAAAAGGTTTAAATATTGACCTTGATGATGCTGTAGCTGATGAAGGGGAAACAATTGAAATTGATAGTGAAGAAACTGAAGATAATCCTGTAAGTAATTATAAAGGAGTAAGTATAGGTACTAAGGAAAAAGAGATGATAGATATAATAAATGAGATACGCCAGGAACGGGGTCTTAATCCCCTTGAGGTAGATAATAGACTGGTATATGTAGCCCGTAAGAAGGCTCAGGACATGGTTGATAATAATTATTTTGATCATCAGTCTCCTAATTATGGTTCACCTTTTGAGATGATCAAGAGTCAAAAAATCAACTATTCACTGGCTGGTGAGAACCTGGCAGGGGCAGCTACCATAAATAAAGCAGTTGATTCTTTAATGTCCAGTCCGGAACACAGGGGAAATATCCTTAAAGCAAGGTATGATAAAGTAGGTATTGGTATTATTGAAGACGGCCCCTACGGTTTAATGATTGTTCAATTATTTATTGATAGTCCAGACCCGGCAGAATAAATATCCTGGCAAATATAAAGAGAGCTATCTAGATAGCTCTCTTTATATATATTTACATATAAAATAAGTATATCATAATCACTAGATAGAAATATAGCATATAATAAGAAAAAAGGGGGTATTGAAATGTTTAAAACAGAACAGATGCCGGTACCAGCAGTAAAAATCAGGAATATTACTGCTGAAGTGGTAAAACTTACTTATGATATTATTCCTGATAAAGTACTTGTTCAGGGTTGCCTTCATAAACAAATATTTTATGTGGGTGTTGATAATCTTATATATCATATAGATGATGATATGTCTTTTACAACATTTCTGGATATACCTGGAGCAGAACCGGGTATGAAGGCAGAGATTGTTGTTAATATAGAGAAACTGTCAGTAGATATAGGTCCATCAGGTGAGCTGATTGATCAAAAGGCTGTTTTAGAGATATTTGTTAAGGTCGAAAATGATGAGCCTATTGGTGTTGAACTAAGCCAGTCAGGCAGACTTGTTGAACTTGACCACCTGGTAGCTGATGGTCAAAAACAAATAATCAGGGAGAATCAGGTTCAGTTAAATCAAACGGCCAGTAAAATAGATGAAGTAAGGGGTTCTGTCAGGGACCTGGAAATAGAGTTGATTATGGATAAAGTAATAATCCAGGGTAGTATTCACAAGCAGATATTTTTTATAAGTGAAGATAATACTGCTCTTCATCAGGCTGAAGACTTTCCTTTTAATACCTTTATAGACTTACCAGGGGTAAGTCCAGGTATGAAAGCAGTAGTAGAAGCTGTTATAGAACACATCAGCTATCAACTTTCAGCAGATGGAAATACACTACAGCAGGAACTTGTAGTGGAATTCTATGTTCGGGTAAGTGAAACTATTCAGGAAAGAATAGCCCCTGGCTATGATTTACTGGTTAAGTTACCCCTCATAATTGGTGAATCTGACAGGCAGTATCTGCAGGAAAACCTTGTTTTACTGGAACAACCTGCTCAAAAAATAAAAAATATAGTTAGGGAAATTAGAGATATTCGTTATGATATTTTTGAAAATAAAGTAATAGTAAGAGGAGTTGTCCATGAACAGATATATTATATAGGCATTAATGACCTTGAATATCATCAGGTTGAAGATGTAGCTTTTAGTACTTTTTTAGATCTAGCCGGGGCTTCAAACGGCCAGCTGCTTAAACCGTTGATTAATATAGAAGAGATTATCTATAATTTGAGAGACAATAATTTATTATATCAGGAAATAGTCCTTGATATATCTGTTCAGCTTGAAGAATTAAACCAGTTGAATATATTAGTTGATGAGCAAGGTTTACAGGCTGTTCTTCCGGTAGTCATTGGTGAAAATACCAGGCAGATACTTATTTCAGGGGTTGAAGAGCCACCAGCTGAGGAAGTAGAGATAATCTATAAAACAATTGTCAGAGAAGAGGAGGTATCAGCATGCCAGCAGGCGATTATAGAGAATAGTCTACAATTAGGGTGTCCAGCTATTAAGATAAAAAACATTGAGGCTGAGGCCCAGAATCTTGTAGTCTCTGGCTTGACTGATGATTTAGTTTCAGTAAGTGGTGAAATTCTTAAGGATATCGCTTATGTCTGTCCTGATAATATAGTATATTATCAGCAGGAAACAATTCCCTTTACTGTTCAAGTTAAGTTGCCAGAACCTATACCAGTTGAACAACTTAGTCCGGTTATAAAGATAGAGAATATAAGTTATAAACTTGCTAGTGGTGGTCTTTTATCCCAATTAATAGTTCTGGAGGCCTGTGTTGGTTCAGCAGGTCCGGAGTTTATCAATGTTGTAAGTTCAATTACAGGACCAGGCATTACTACTGAGACCATTCTGGTCAGGGAAGAGGTGCTGGTAGTAGATGATTCTATAGATACCAGGATTGAGACCTTTCCAGTTGTGACTGATGTTTTTGATCCACAGGGTTTATTAAAAACTATTATCAAGGAGACTATTATTTTGAATGTTGTCGGGGAAGGCCAGATTCCAGTTGAAGTAGTGGTTTTTGTTGAACAATTTTAGATTTCTAAAAAAGATAGCTATGCACATTTTTCTATTTATGACCATATTATATAGCAGGTAAAGGGGGTGGTTAATTGTATTCATGGTTAATCTTAATGGGTATCATAACTGGTTTTATGATAAGCACTTATTATTTATATCAATACTGGACTAAGCCAATGAGTGAAATAGAGAATTATTTTGATGACAGAGTTTTTAAACGAGTGGAAGTAGTACCTAAGGTTAATAAGACGGCTTATGAATTCGCCTACCAGAATAATACTAATTTTGGAAAAGATAGTCTGGATAAGGAGCAGAGTAATAAAAAAGTGCACGAAGTATTTGCTTTTCATAGTATTAAACCCCCAGATAAGAGTGAAAAAAAAGATAATGAAGGAAAGGAGGGGTTAGCAGCAGGAAAGGGGGGAAATCCTGAAGAAAATAATAGGATTAAAGAAGATACCAGTGATAAAGAAAAAATACTAAAAGAAGACCGGCAAATAGATGATGAACGGCTAATAAAAGATGAAATGGAGTCGTCTAAAGGAGTATCTGAAACCAGTAAAATCAGGTTTGAATCGACATGGGTAAGTAAAAATACAAAAGGAGGTATGATAATGCCTGAATTGCAACAGGTAGAAGGGTTAGAATTAATCAAAACCCCGGTAGTAATTGGGGAAAATGTTATTCAGAGAATGGAGGTTACCGATCTTTCGCTTGATACTTCTGCAATTAAAATTAGGGATATTAATGCAACAGTTACTAATCTTGATACTGATGTAATTGATAATAAGGTAATTATTCAGGGGACAATACATAAACAAATATTTTTTGTTGGTACAGATGACATTATACACCATCAAGCAGAAGATATTAATTTTAGTTATTTTGTTGATGTCCCAGGTGCAGAACCAGGTATGGATGTTTTAGTAGAACCTACGATAGAGCATATTGTAACAAGATTAATAATGGATGGTACTATTCTCCATCAAAAAGTAGTTTTACAGTTCTTTGTCAAGGTGCTTTCTATACAGCAGTTAATAGTTGAGACTGGTGTAGGGCCCTTAATCAAGGTTGAAAGGGTTATTGGAGAGAATTCTGTTCAAACTATGGTCATGAATGAGGTAACTTTGGCTGTTGATGCTATTAAAATTGTAGATATTAATGCTGAGGTTGTTGACCTTGAAACAGAGATTATAGAGGATAAGGTTATTATACAGGGGGTTGTTCATAAACAATTATTCTATATTGGTGTAGATGATGTAGAACACCACCAAGCAGAGGATATCCCCTTTAGTGAATTTGTTGATATACCTGGTGCAGAACCGGGTATGAATGTACAGGTGCACCCCAATGTTGAACATATTAAACAGGAGTTAAGTGTTGATGGAACTACAGTTACTCAGGAAATAGTATTAGAGCTTTTTGTAAAGGTTACAGAAACTGTTCAGATCAATCTTGTTACTGGGGAAGATTCACTGGTGATGCTTCCAGAAGTAGTAGGCGAAAACACTAAGCAGGTTCTTTCTGAGACTACACTTGAACTGGATCAGACAGCAATTAAAATTAAGGATATACAGGCCAGTTTTGAGGATGTCAATGCTGTGGTTATTAATGATAAAGTCATTATACAGGGAATAATACATAAGCAGATTTTCTATGTAGGCGAAGATAACGTAGAATATCATCAGGCAGAAAATGTTCCCTTTAGTACCTTTGTTGATGTAATTGGAGCCAGACCAGATATGGACGTAGATATTATACCAACAATTGCTTTTATTAAGCCAGAACTTGACCCAGAAGGTGAGTTGTTGACCCAGAAGGTTATTGGAGATATTTTTGTGAAAGTGACAGAGAATATACAATTTAATGTAAGTGAAGTAGGACCGTATGGAGTTTAGTAAGAAAAAAAAGAGCCTGAATTTAATTCAGGCTCTTTTTTTAAAAATTATAATCTATTATAATTAAACCAATCTATTTTTTCACTATCCTCCCCATCATAGAATATAAATATTAATCTATCCTTATAAAAATATTGTGTAGTAATGGTAAACAGTTGATAATGCCCTGTTGTTGGTTGACCAACAATGCTTATTTCATGTCCTCTATATTGAAGCAGATCAGCTTTGCCATTAATAATTAGTACTACTAATTGCCCTTCTTTGATAGTATAGTTTTTTTCCAGTCTTAGATAAGCTATTTTTCTTTCCAGGTCTTTTTTTTCAAATTGATTAAAAACATATAATTTCGTTCTGCTGTGGGGATTAGGGGTTTCCCCTGTGATCTTATGATACTGATCCAGTGGTATGTATTGAACAGGGGGATATTTAAATATTTTCTTTGAATAACCAAAAGGCATATTACCACCTCCTGCATTATTTTATGAACCTTAGATAACTGTTGTGCATATAATATTTTGTCATATTCATTGAAGAAAGAATATATATATTAAATAAGGGCTTTATATCATTCACACTTTAAATATCTACGCATATATTATAAGTGATAAGTTTAATAAAAAATAGAAAGGAGGAATAAGATTGGCAATTAACTTTGATGAAGAATTAATAAGAGTGGAATTCGTAATAGGTGAGGATGTAGCCAGTGAAACTGTCAGTCAAAATATTACCGTTCCCAATGGGAAACCAGATATTGAGAGGGTTATTGATGTAAAAGCTGATCTCCTTGATGTAGAGAGCAATATTGAGGATGGTGGTGTTGAAGTAACAGGTACGATAGAGGCTGGTGTAGTATATGTTGGAATAGTTCCTGAAGATGAACCACAACAGCCGGTTCACTTCTTCGAAGGGCAGCTAACTTTTACCAATTTCTTTGATTTTCCTGAAGCAGAGCCGGGAATGAATGTTTTTGTAGATATTAATATAAGACGTGTTTCCTGGGACTTTAATGAAAATGCCCCCCGTACTGTAGAAGTTGATGTAGTATTAAGCAAGTTTGTTAAGCTGACCGAGTATCAGCAGATAACAGTAGTGACAGATGTAACTGGCATTCCAGAAGAAAATATAGTTGAGGAGTTATTAAGGATTGAAGATGTTATAGGTGAAAATACGGTTACAAGTGTTATTACTGGTAGACTTGAACTGCCTCCGGGCAAACCGCCTATTGAAAGGGTATTAAAGGTTTTAGCAGAGATACAGGATGTGACAACAGAGATTACTAATGAAGGTGTTATTGTCGAAGGGGATATTTTTGGTGGTGCAATGTATGTGGCTGATGTAGAAGATGGTGATCAACCAGTACATTTTCTGGAAGATACAATTCATTTCACTGAAACAGTTGATGTTGCAGGGGCTGAAGAGGACATGACAGTCCATACCAATTTAACAATTAAACGTCTTTCTTTCGATTTTATTGATGAGGATACTGTTGAAATTGATGTTGTAGTTCAATTCTTTGTAAAGGTTACTGAACCTAAACAAGTTACAGTAATAACTGATATAATAAGTGATCTGGTTGAGATTGAAAGGGAGCTTCTCAGGGTAGAAGATGTAGTAGGTGAGGATGTTGTTCACGAAACCATTAGTAGTATTTTAAATATTCCACCGGAAAAACCACTTGCCCAGAGAATTATTGAGCCCTCTGCCAGAATTGTTGAGTATGAAGCTACAACTGATGAGGATGGGGTTTATCTGGAAGGGGATATAGAGGCAGCAGCTGTTTATGTTGGTGTTGCTGAAGAGGGAGAATTCTTACAACCAGTACACTTTGTTGAAACTCCAGAGGGAAACTACTTTAATTTTGATAATTTTATTGATATACCAGGTACTGAACCTGGCATGAATACACACACAGAGGTAGAAGTTACTAAAGTTAATGCATCATTGACAGACTGTGAAGAAGTCAATGGTACACAGGTATGTAGTGCAATAGAATTTGATATAGTTATCAGGAAGTTTGCCAAGGTAACAGAGTTTAGACAGATGGAGATAGTTACAGACCTGGTGGTTATTTCTCCAGCTGCTGATGATGAATGTCCACCATCTTATGTAGTTTATGTGGTGCAGGCAGGAGATACACTCTGGAAAATAGCTAGGAGATATCGTACTACTGTAGATGCCTTAATAGAAGCTAACCCGAATATAGACCCAAATAATTTACAGATAGGACAGAAGATATGTGTTCCCCGCGGTATAATTGAACCAAAGGGGTAGAAATTAAGGAACTGTGGGATTATAGCCTACAGTTCTTTTTTTACCATAATACAGTTTACTGCATATATTAGTATAAAGAATATTAAAACAGGGGGTGGTGTTATGGCTGAAAAAAAAGAAGAGAAAAAACGGATAAAAAAAAGCAGAATAAATATTACTCCACAAAAGATTAAAAAGATTATTAAGATCAGGAAGGGATGAAAGGAGGAATAAAAGATGCCTGAACAATTACAGGTAAATGAATCTATTGCCACAAGAACTTCACAAACAAGGGTAAGTAGAAATCTCAACATTCCTTCTACATTACCGGCTGCAGCAAGGGTTGTTAGTGCTAATGCCAGGGTTGAAATTACTGACACAAGTGCAGAAAGAGGGGTTGTTGTAATAAGTGGAATCATTCGTGTTACGGTTTACTATGCTACCCTTGATGACCCATCAAACGTTGTTAGTGTCAGGAGGAGTTTTACCTTTACTGATAGGGAAGTTATTAGTGGTGTCAGGCCAGGTTATCAGGTGGATGTTGAATCACTTATCTCAGATATAGATTTTGAATTATTAAATGACAGGCTTATTGAATTAGAGTTTACTGTAGTTAGTGATATAGAAGTAACTACAGTAGATGTAGTAACCCCAATAG
Source organism: Iocasia fonsfrigidae (assembly GCF_017751145.1). Lineage (GTDB taxonomy): Bacteria > Bacillota > Halanaerobiia > Halanaerobiales > DTU029 > Iocasia > Iocasia fonsfrigidae. The sequence goes on along the minus strand of NZ_CP046640.1, from coordinate 3,474,230 downwards.
GTGAAGCCCCGGACTTTGATTTTAGAAGGAGAAGGTATACCATTCAACGCCGTCTGCGCGAACGTAATTTTACCAGGGAACTGGAATCAGTTGAAAGGTTACCGTCAGGGGCCTCAGATATAGATAGGATTATTGATGTTGATAGTACAGTTCAAATTATAGATGTAAGTACAGGGTATGACCGTGTTACAGTCAGAGGAACTATTAGAAGTAATCTTTTATATGTAGCTGCTGGGGAAGATGTAGAATACAGTAGTCTTAGCTATGGTTTCAATGAAACCTTCCCTTTTAGCGGTGTTACTCCAGAAATGAATGCCTTTGTCGATACTTCGGTTATTTCTGAAAGTGCCCAAAAAGTAGATAATCGTAGGGTGAGGATAAATACAGAGCTCAGATTTCAAATCCTTGTTGTGTTGGAGGAAACAGTAGAATTACCTACAGATATTATCAGTCCGGTTGATGGGATGTTTCCGGTAAGGAGGACAGTTATAGTTGAGAGGATTGTTGCTGAAGAAAGAACCAGAATACAGGCAAGGGATCAGGTGACAGTAGCAGCAGGGAATCCTGATGTTGGTCGTGTAATCAGTGCAAGTGGAAATATAAGGGGTGCTAGTCTTGAGGTTGAAGCTCAAAATGGTGGTGTTTTAATAAGTGGTGTAGTTGATGCTAATATTATCTATGTAGCTGATCTACCTGATCAGCCTGTATATTTTGCACCTGCTGTTATTACTTTTAGCAGCTTTATAAATATACCTCAGGTTACCTCTAATATGGAGGCATATGCCGATATCAGTATTAATAGAATAACTGCCAATCGGGCTTCAGAGAGACAGATAACTGTTATAGCAGTTCTTAATGTGAATCTGGTAGTTACAGAGAGGGTTAGGGTACCGATTATTACTGGTATATCTGAACAGCCTATTCAGGAACCAACCGCACCGTCACAGTATATTACTTATACTGTTAAATCTGGAGACACTCTTTATTTAATAGCCCAGCGATTTGGAGTAACAGTTAACAGGATTACTTCAATTAATAATATCACTGACCCTGGAGAGCTTCAAATTGGGCAGAGATTATTAATACCAAGAGGCTGATTAGCAATAGGAAGGGAGTATTTCCTTTCCTATTGCTTTAGATAGGACATACTATAATTATCACTTTAATGATTGTTTAATCATAGAATAAATCAGGGGTGTAATGTAATATGGCTACTAGTAAAGTAATTATATTTATGCATATCCCTAAAACGGCTGGGACGACTTTAAGGGGAATTATTGAACAAGAATATTCAGAAATAGCTTATGGATATGGTGGTTTTAAAGAAGAATATAATAATTTGAGTAGATATATGGGTAATAGGGCTTCAGGATTACAATGTATTATTGGCCATATACCATTTGGAATTCATTCATATTATAACAGGCCTTTCCATTATATTACTTTTATAAGAGAGCCGGTAGATAGGGTTATTTCCTTATACTATTATCGTTTATATAACAAGAAATACCTGCCGGTTGAGGATATTGGTTTAGAAAAATTTTTAAATAATTATTATACACAGGCTTGTAATCTACAGACTAAATTTCTATCCAGGGATGTTGATCTAGCAGATATGGTGAGTTTAGAAAATTTTATTAAATACAAGAATGAAGTAAAACCAGATCTTGAAAAGGCTATTGACAACCTTGAAAGGTATTTTACAGTCGGGGTGACTGATTACTTTAATGTATCAATATTATTAATGGGCAGGGAGTTAGGATGGAATAAACTTGACTATCAGCAGAAGAATGTTAATCCGGGAAGGCCCAGAAAAGAAGAGTTGTCAACAGGCCTGATCGAATTAATAAAGGAAAAAAATAGTTTGGATATGAAACTATATTCATATGCCTGTAATAAAATAAAAAGCCAGCTTAAAGATTATTGAGGGGGGTTTTTATGGCAGGAAAAAAACCACTGATATCAACTGTATTGTTAAACTGGAATCGACGTTACTTATTAGAGCAGACGGTTAATTCATATCTGTCAACAGTAAATGTACCATATGAATTAATTATTGTTGATAATGGTTCAAGAGATGGTTCACAGGAGTATATAAAAAATGTTTGCAGCTGTAATGAGTTGTGTACTAATATCCTATTAAACAAAAACATGGGTGGAATTGCTCTAAATCTTGCTTTGACAAGAGCAAGGTCAGATATATTACATGTCTCTGAAAATGACCTACAGTATAAGCCAGGATGGGTTGAACGGGTTATAAGGATATTTAGGGTTTTCCCTGAATTAGGACAGTTATCATTATATGCACATTCCCCGGCCAGGAATGAGGGTGACATTGATGGGGAAAGACCATCTGAACGAATAAGCCGTCAGGGCTTAACTATTTATCAGACCAGAATAAATGTCCATTCCAGTTCTGTGTTCAGGCGAGAGGTCTGGCAGCAGGGAATCAGGTGGAAGAACATTGGTAATAATGGAGTCAGGTTTCCTGATGATTATAGTTTTTCTCAGGAAGTGATGAAAGCTGGTTATATTGTTGCCTGGAATGATGAGTACCTGGTGACTAATTACGGCCACCTTATAGATGAGATTAAGAATAACTTGGCTTATTATGTCAGGGATTATAAAGCAAAGCCTGGTGGGTTAGAAAAGCTTAGAAAACGAATAAAGAGGTTTGGATATGGTTTGATTTTAGATGATAAAGAAAAATCGGGTTATAGGCTGGTTTCTCTAGATTGAGCTATGTAAGAGCACTTTTTATAAGTGCTCTTATTTAGTACCCCATTTTTTCTTGAATTTATCTATACTTTCAAGCCTGATTTTTTGGCGCTTTTGTTGGTCGATAGAGGCGCCTTTTTCATAGTGGTAAATTTTAACTGGATAGTAGTAGATTCTATAACCCTTATTTTGAGCATTAAGGCAGTAGTCTGTCTCTTCAGAGTATAAAAAATATCGTTCATCAAAATAACCAAGTTTTGGAATTAGTTCCCGCTTAATCATAAAACAGGCCCCGTGTATCCTGGCCACATCCCCTGGTTCATTATAAACATCAGGGTTATCCCGGGGATGTTTACGTATAATAAATTCATTGTTTTTTTTAATAACACCTGCATGGATTACTGCTTCATTTTCGTTAACATGTTTGGTTCCAATTAAAGCTATATCCTGGTTAGCAGCTGCTGTTTTTACAAGTGGATAGAGCCAGTCTATTGTAACCTCAGTATCTGGGTTTAAGAGAACAATAAAATTATTACTCCCTTTTTTTATGCCCTGATTCCAGGCAGCTGCGCAGCCCCTGTTTTTTTGATTATAGACGACTGTTATATTATTTAATCTAGCAAGAAATTCCCTACTCTTATCAGTACTGTTGTTATCAATAATGATGATATTATAGGGATAATCTGTATTTGTGTAAATACTATGCAGGCATTTCTTAAGATGTGGTAAGGAATTATAATTAACAATAATTATATCAACAGCAAGTTTTTCCCTCCACAGGTGTTCTTTAATATACAGTTTGAGGTCTGGACTGAGATCCCCCCAATCTCCGATGGGTTTACCCGGATTTAAGCGGGAAAGTTCTTGCTCAGATATCTTTCTATAATCTTTTTCTTGAAACCCGAAGGAAATATAGCTGGCCAGATTTGTTATATGTCTAATCTCATTATTATCAACAATATATATAGCTGGATTATCTGTTTTAAGTAGTGTTCCAGTCGAATACATCTGATACCAACCCCTTTCATGTTAAATAATTAAATATCATATATAATACATATTATTCCCGGCACATGCTGCTGTTACTATTAACTTATGATAGCCCTTAAACATATTTATAGTATATAGGGTTTTATGTTAAATAATTATATCATTTGATTTAAAAGAGAATGGGGGGAACTAAATGGGTGATTGTGTGATAGTCTTAGGTATGCATAGGAGTGGGACATCAATGATTGCCGGAATATTAGATAGATTAGGAATAAATATGGGGGATAATTTAATAGGGGCAATGCCTTCAAACCCGTATGGGCACTATGAGGATAAAGAGTTTGTAGAATTAAATGATAGGATCTTACATGCTGCCGGGGGGTTTTGGTATAATCCCCCTGGCAGGGAGGCCTTATTGGAAAAGCAAAATACTTTTAAAGATGATATTCTTTCACTTGTTCAAAAAATTAATGATTCCAGTAAATACTGTGGGTGGAAAGACCCCAGGACTTCACTAACAATAGAATTATTTTATCCTTATCTAACAGCCCCAAAATTTATTGTCTGCCACCGTGCTGCTGTACAGGTAGCAAATTCCCTACAAAAAAGGAGTGGAATACCCCTTGAAGTGGGGATTAATCTCAAGCGAGAATATGATGTCAGACTGGCTGATTTTTTTACAAGAAATAAAGATTTACCTAAAATAGATTTATATTATAATGATGTATTAGAAAATACAAGAGAGAGAATTTCCAGTATAGTAGATTTTCTGGTGATAAAGCCGTCATCAGCCCAGCTCAAAGAAGCAGAGGGGTTTGTAGTAGTAAAATAATTGTAGTAATCCTTTTTTAGTAGGGCATAATAATACTTAAGGAGGATTAATGGATGGTAAAGAAGATGCGCTACCTTTTGATATTTGTGCCCATTAGTCTTGGATTTTCTTACTTTCGGGATGGTTCTATCTGGAGTTTTATTACTTCTGCCCTGGCTATTATACCACTGGCTGCATTAATGGCAAGTATTACTGATCGATTAAGGAATATTCTCGGTAGCAGCTGGGGCGGAATTATAAATGTTACCTTTGGTAATGCCACAGAATTGATTATTTCTATCTTTGCTATTTATGATGGATTATTAAATGTTGTCAAAGCCAATATAACAGGGTCAATAATTATGAATTTATTATTGGTATTGGGTATGTCTTTTTTATTGGGGGGATTAAGGTATCAGCGTCAAAAGTTTGATAAATTATTAGCCATTACTAATAGTGCTATGCTGATGTTGGCGGTAATAGGAATGCTGATACCGGCTATTTTTTATTTTGGTTCATCAAATATTAAGACACTTGTTTTAGGAAAATTGAGTATGGGAGTCGGTTTTGTCCTGTTTGTTACGTATCTGGCAAGCCTCTATTTTACACTAATCTTTCATGAAAAAGAAAAAAAAGTTTTTCATGTCAGTAAAGGCTCTGGAGGAGACAGTGCAAGAAAAAAGGAGGGAAAAGGGAAGTTATGGTATAATGTTCTTTATCTGCTTTTAACAACTATTTTTATTGCTATTGAAGCCAGTATTTTAGTAGGTTCTATAGAAATAATTCAAGAGGGGTTTAATATTTCTCCAGTATTTATAGGTGTTATTATTTTACCGATTATATCAAATGTAGCTGAAAATGTAACTGCTATTAATATGGCCAGGGCAGATAAAATAGACCTCAGTATTACCATAGCTATAGGTTCCAGTATCCAGGTTTCTCTTTTTATTGTCCCTTTACTAATTTTTTTCAGTCATTTGATTGGTCGGCCGATGAATGTTTTATTTAATCTGCTGGAGATTAGTTCGATAGGCTTATCAGTCCTGGCAATCAATGTTGTTTATCTTCAGGGAAAATCAAACTGGTTTGAAGGCCTGCAGTTAATAGCTGCCTATTTAATTATTGCTATTGCTTTTTATTTTGCTTAAAATTTTTTAGATTAGTTCCTGGTGGGTATCAGGAGTTTTTGTCCAGGGTAAATAGTATTACTATCCAGTTTGTTTAGAGTTTTTATCTCCTGGATACTTACATTGTAGCGTCGGCTAATCTTCCAGAGTGAATCCCCTTTTCTTACAGTATAAATAAATGTTGATTTGTTTTTATTAATAGGGTCTTTAGGATTAAGTGGTTGACCTGGATTGCTAAAGGAGTTTCTGATAATAACTGCTGTTCCCACAGAAACCCTGCTATATACCTGTTCTACATCATTATTATACATTCTGACACAGCCATTAGAAACAGCCTGACCTATTAGCCAAGGTTGATTTGTCCCATGTATACCATGTTCACTCCAGGTGAACTGCATCCACCTACTACCTAATACACCACCGGGATTTAGTATTTTGCTCAAGATCTTATAATCACCTGTTGGCGTAGGGGTTGAGGGCTTGCCGACAGCTATTGGGTATGTATTAATAGTTATACCATTTTCTTTTAAATATAAGCGTCTAGTATTTAACTCTAAATAAATCTTATAAGACATAAGTAACCTCCTTTGTTCTACATAAATATTATATTCAACGATATTTATTTTCGTTAATTGATAACATTATTTACCAGCACAAACATATAGAATTAATAAATTACATATGTTATAATAAGGCACAGAGGAGGTGCCCCTTTATGAAGAAGTATTCAGCAGTTCTAATTATAGTAGTTATTATAGTAATTGTTACTGTTTATATGCTCAATATATCTAATAAATCAGCAGTACTTGTATCCAGTAATATAACTACCCGGGAAAGCACCTCTTCAATTAAGATTATGACTTATAATATTCAGCATGGACGTGGTATTAATGGCAAGCTGGCTCTAGACAGGATTGCAGGGGTAATTAAGGATTCAGGTGCTGATATAGTTGGCTTAAATGAGGTTGACCAGCGACAAAAAAGGAGTAATTTTGTTGATCAGGTAGCATACCTGGCTGAGAGACTGGACATGAACTATGTTTTTGGACCTACTTTGAAAGGAATTAGTGGGAATTATGGTAATGCTATCTTAAGCCGTTTCCCTATTGAAAGTGCTGAGAATTACTTATTGACAAGTAAGAATAGTGAAACAAGGGCATTACTAACTACAGAAGTTAATCTGTCAGCAAATAAATCTATTACTGTATTTGTAACACACCTTTCAATTGAGCAGCAGGATAGGAAACAGCAGATGGAAGAGATTGAGGATTATATCTCTCAGGAAAAAGATAGTTATATATTAATGGGTGATTTTAATAAAATGCTAGATCTATCTTTTGGGTTAACACCTTTGATTTCCGGACTCAAGAGCTTTCCTGCAGATCTGCCTTCTGAAGAGATTGATCTCTTTTTTGCAAGTCAGGATATTACATTAAAAGAGGCTAAAATAATTAATACTAAGGCATCAGATCATTTGCCTGTTGTAATTGACATTGATATCACTGCTTAGGCAATGTTATGATATTATTTAATTATAGCTCTAGTAAATTAATTGAGAAAGTTGAATAGGATTGGGGTGTGAATAAACAAAAAATTTAAATTAGCTATTGACAAATACTCCCATCTAATACTATAATTCCATATTTGACAGTTGAGAAACATAAAAAGCCGTATAAACCCTGTAAATACAAGGCTTTTGTGGCTTTTCTGATGTTAACAAGTGCGTACTTTTTTTGAGGCACATGTTATAGACATTTAGAATGCTGTGTTTATTGATAGTTTACATCATTTTAGTTAGCTTGGGAAGTAGAATTTTAATTTAAACGTAAATTACAAAAAAGTACACTTTTTAAAAGTAAAATTTGATATGAAAAATCCAGTGGCGGAAAAGCTTTGAGTCGTGTTTAAAAAGTTGTAACTGTCAAAGACTCGACCCGAGACCCGTTATAAATTAAATAAATTAACACTTGACAATACCTCATTTTAATATTATAATTAAAATAAATCAGAGGTATTTTTTTGTATATCATGCATTAAGCATTAAGCATTAAGCATAATGCATCTAAAAAGATAAATTGTGAGGGGAGAAAAACAATGTCTCTGTCAAATTTGAATTTAAAGAATGTCTCATTAAGTGAACAAATCTATAATGCTTTAAAAGAACAAATAATCAATGGAGAACTTAAGCCTGGTGAAAGGTTAGTTATAGATAAACTTGCCAGTCAAATAGGTGTTAGTTCTACTCCTGTACGTGATGCCCTTAGATTACTAATTTCAGCAGGTTATGCCGAAAAAAGGCCTAATGATAGTATTTTTGTGATTGAACTTTCAAAGGATGATGTAATAGAATTGTTTGATATGAGAGAAGTTATAGAAGGACTGGCGGTTCGTCTTGTAACTCAAAAAATTAACAATCAGGAGATTAATACTGATGAGTTAAGAAACTTAAAAAAAGAATTTGAGAAAAAAGAGAAAGAATTTTTAGCTGGGAGCAGAGATGTTCCACATAAGTTAGATGTTGAACTTCATGACTTGGTGCGCAGGTTGGCTCCTAACAAAAGATTGAGAAAACAGATAGACTTAATAATGAATCAGACTTATAGTATTAGAAACATGCAACACAGAAATAAAATTAGCAAATATTTAGATAATAAAAGAAATGAAAGATTATTACAGGAAACACGGGAACATATAAGCATAATAGATAAAATACTTAGTGGAGATACTGATGCAGCAGAGAATATGATGAGACAGCACATTAGAAATTCAAAGGAGGATATACTGACTCAGGTTAAGATTGATTAGGGCGAACAATAAACTTACATTTAATGCATAATGCATAATGCATTATACATTAAATGTAAGTTTATATATGCATTAGATATAAGTTTGTGTTAAAAATTTATAATAGTTAATTTATTATGACAATGAGAATATTCGAAATCGAGGGTCAAAACCCTTAATTATAGAAAACAAAAAAACTAGGAGGTGAGCGAGTTATGAAAGTTTAAATAATAGTTATAACATTCATTAGTTATTTCAATTATTACGTTAGTATGAGTTTGACTACTATTGTATAAAAAGAGGAGGAAAAAATGAGAAAAAAACTTATAAATTTGTTAATTATGATGATTATTTTGGTGGTTGGTTTTAGTGTACAGGCAGTAGGAATGAATTTAAAAGCAGCCCATACATTACCCCCAGAACACCCTATTCATAAAGCACTTCTTAAATTTGCAGACGAAGTAGAGAAAAATACTGATGGGGCCATAACAATAGATGTGTTTCCCGCTGCACAATTAGGGAATGAAAGGGAGTTAGTTGAAGGGATAATGTTTGGTACACTTGATTTTGCGTTTATTTCCCCTGGAGCTATAAGTTTATTTCAGCCTGAATTTGGTGTTTTTGATTGTCCTTATATTTTTAGGGATGAAGAACATCTTAAAAAAGTTGTCAATGGTAAAGTTGGAGAAGAATTATATGAAAAGCTAGAAAAAAATAGGGGAATGAAATTAATTTCTCCATTTATGTTATATGGTACAAGACATTTGACCACCAAGAATACACCAGTTAGAAAACCTGAAGATACTAAGGGTTTACTAATTCGCTGTCCTGAACAACCAATTTATTTGGAAACAGTAAAAGCATTTGGTGCTACCGCTACACCTGTAGCATTTTCAGATCTTTATATGGCACTTAAGCAAGGTACAGTAGATGGTCAGGAAAATCCAATACCTACAATATATTCTTATAAATATTATGAAGCTCAGAATTATATAAATCTTACTGGTCATATGATCAGGGTAAATATGGGTGTTTGTAATGCAGCTTGGTTTAACAATTTGTCTGAAGAAAGAAAAGAAATTGTCACTGATGCGATAAAGGTAGCAGAAGATTATAATGCACAGTTAATTAATAAGCAGCAGACTGAATTATTAAAAAAATTAAAAGAAAAAGGGATGACTGTAGTAAAACCTGATATAGAAGCCTTTAGAGAAGCCTGTTCAAATGTTTATAAGGAATTTGAAGATGAATGGGGTAATATGTACCAAAAAATTAAAGCTGTAAAATAAATTTTACTTAAAGAAAATGGGAAACGGGGTATAATGAAGCTACCCCGTCTCCACTTTATTAAGTAATTTAATAAGGGATGGGTGTTGCAAATGAAATATTTAAGTAAAATAGAAAAGTTTTTAGTAGTTACTCTTATGTTTTTAATTTTTACAGTATTAATGGGACATGTATTAGGAAGGTATGTATTTAATAGCCCTTTGTTTTTTGCAGAAGAATTATCTAGAATCTGTTTTATTTGGATTGTAATGATTTGTGCCAGTGTAGGAATTAGAAGTGATTCACATACAAAAGTAACTTACTTTGCTTCTAAATTACCCGTTAAATGTCAGACAGTACTAGAAATAATAAATCATTTGTTAGTAATTTATTTCTTTTGTATAGTTATCTATTATGGAGTTAATTTATCTGTGAGGACATGGACTATTCCGACTGCTGCAATGAGGTGGTCCTGGGGTTTAATTTATTTATCTGCTCCTATAGGTGGTATTTTAGCTCTTATTAATAGTGTCCGAAAAATAAAAGAGATAATAAAAATTAAATTAGGTGAGGTGGTATGAAATGTATTTCTTAATAGGTGTTTTATTATTTCTAGTTGCTTTAGGAATACCTGTTTCTTTTTCCATAGGTTTAACTTCATTGTTTTACATGTTAAAAGAAGGCTTGGGAGTAATTACAATACCGCAAAGGATGGTAGCAGGTATTGATATTTTTACTCTTTTATCGATACCGTTTTTTATTCTTGCTGGAAATTTAATGAATACTGGTGGGATAACAAAAAGAATATTCAGATTTGCTAGTTCAATAGTTGGCTATATTCCGGGAGGACTTGGTCATGCTAATGTTATAGCTAGTATTATATTTGCAGGTATGTCAGGTGCTGCATTAGCTGATGCAGGAGGGTTGGGTACAATAGAAATTAAAGCAATGGAAGATGAAGGGTATGATACAGAATTTAGTGTGGCTGTGACAGCTGCTTCATCTACAATTGGTCCAATTTTCCCCCCTAGTATTCCTATGATATTATTTGGTGCCTTTGGTGGAGTATCAGTAGGAAAATTGTTTTTGGGTGGAGCAGTTCCAGGATTATTGATAGGCTTGGCGCTAATGATAATGATTTATATCATTTCTAAGAAAAGGAATTATCCTATCCACAACAAATTCGATTTAGGGGAGATCATTGAGTCCTTTAAAAGGGCAATTCTTCCTTTGTTCACTCCAGTAATTGTTTTAGGAGGAATTTTATTAGGTATTTTCACTCCAACTGAAGCTGCTATTATTGCTTCGACATATAGTTTGATTTTAGGAACCTTTATTTATAAAGAAATAAAGATGAAAGATATACCGAAAATATTTTTTGATACTGCAAAAACAACATCTATTGTTTTAATTATAATATCAACAGCTTCAATCTATGGGTGGTTATTATGCAGGGAGCAGGTTCCACAGACTGTTGCAACAGCTTTGTTTTCTATTACCCAGAATCCCCATTTAATTATGTTGATATTGATTGGTTTTTTTATTGTTGTAGGGTGTTTTCTTGAAACAACAGCAGCAATAATTATTTTAGTTCCAATACTTGTACCTTTATCAACTAATTTAGGGATTGACCCGCTGCATTTTGGGTTAGTTATGATATTAACATTGATGTTGGGGTTAAGCACACCTCCAGTAGGGGTGGTTTTATATCTTATTGCAGATATAGCAAAGATAAAATTTGAACGTGCTGTTTCAGCAACATTGCCTTTTTTAGTGCCGATTTTTATAGTATTATTAATAATAACATTCTTTCCACAAATAGTTCTGTTTCTGCCTAATCTTTTGATTAAATAGCAGAAAAATACTTAATCATGTGAAAGAAACGTGATAAGTAAATAAAGAGATTTATCATTATATATTTTTGCAAGGAGGAATATTTATGAAATTTAAAAATATGACTGTTTTAATAACTGGTGGAGCTCGTGGTATGGGTAAGGCATTTGCGAAGGAGTTTGCTTCTGAAGGTGCTAATGTAGCCTTATGTGATGTTAATAAGGAACAATTAGAAGATACTGCTGCAGAATTGAGAGATACTTATAAAGTAAAGGTTTTTGAAGGTTGTGTAGATGTTTCTAATGAGAGACAGGTCAATGAATTTGTAGAAAGTGTTGAAAGTCAAACAGAATCAATTGATATTTTAATAAATAATGCGGCTATTCATCCCCTTACCCCTGTGGAAAAAATAAGTAATGAAGAGTGGGATAAGGTATTAGGCATTAATCTTAAAGGTTATTTTTTGACAGTAAAAGCTGTTTTACCAGGAATGCGTAAAAAACAATATGGGAGAATAATTAATATTTCTTCTGAAGCTGGTAAAAATGGTGGGACTATTTGTGCTCTACATTATGCGGCTTCTAAAGGTGGAGTTCTGGCGTTTACACGTAATTTGGCCAAACAAGTTGGAGAAGAAGGTATAACAGTCAATGCTATTGCTCCTGGTAGAATTGCTACAGATATGGCAGGTTCTGTTTCAGATGATGAGAATCAAATATATGTAGAAAAAAGTGCAGTTAAATCTCTTGGAAAGCCAGCTGATATTGCAAATGCTGTAGCATTTTTAGCAAGCAAACGCTCAAATTTTGTAACAGGAGAAACAATTAATATTAATGGTGGTACAGTAATGGATTAGGAGGCAAATTAAACATGATAGAATATCGATGTGATCATATTCATTTAAAGTCAACTTATGTAGAAGAGACTGCTAAATGGTACTGTGATATTTTTGATGCTGAGATAACTTTTGAAGGTTACTTTAAGGGTTCAAAAGTAGTTTATTTTAATATTAATGGGATGGATTTTATTGTATTTGGTAAATTGGATGGTGAAAAAGAGCCCATTACCGCTTCATTAAGACCGATGTATGGTAATGATCATTTTGGTTTTGAAGTTAATAACATGGAAGAAGCAATTGAAAGCTTAAAAAACAAGGATGTAAATATATTGGAAGGTCCAATTAATGTGAGAAAAGGTTTAAAAATTGCATATATTGAAGGGCCAGATAAAGTTAGAATTGAGCTTTCTGAAAGAAACCAGTAAGTAATCAAAAAAATATAAGTTTTGCCCTTTACTTAGAAATGGGGAATAATAATTATGGGATTAGCTTTTGGTAATGATCCTACTAAGATAGAAACTTTAAAGCCATTGTTAGGGATGTAACAAAAATAAATTTTGTCCCAATAATTAAAACTGGTAATATTAGGAAAGGAAGGGATTATATGTACGACGATCAGTTAGTTAAAAGACTAGAAATAAAAGTAACTGAAACAAGGTCTAAAATACTAGAATTAATTTATAATGTTCAAAGTGGGCATTGTGGGGGTTCGTTTTCTGCTGTTGAAATTGTAACCTGTCTTTTTCATCATAAGATGAAGATTGACCCGCAAAATCCAGAATGGGAGGATAGAGATCGTTTTATTTTATCTAAAGGGCATGCTGCTCCATTATTATATGTAAACTTAGCCGATCTGGGTTTTTTCCCCAAAAAAGAGTTAGCTGAATTTCGACAGATTGGTGGTATTTTACAGGGGCACCCTGATAAAAATAAAACCCCTGGGGTTGATATGACCAGTGGCTCTCTGGGAATGGGACTTTCTATAGGAATTGGACTGGGACTCAGTGCTAAACTGAATAAAAAGAATTATAAAACCTATGTTTTAATGGGTGATGGGGAATTAAACGAAGGGCAGGTATGGGAAGCAGCTATGTTTGCCAGTAAAATGAAAATAAATAATGTAACTGCTATTGTTGACTATAATGGAGTTCAACTTGATGGTTCAACTAATGAAATTATGCCTTTATCACCATTAAAAGAGAAATGGGAGTCGTTTGGTTGGAGAGTAATTGAGGTAAATGGTCATGATATTGCAGATACTTTAGCTGCCCTCGATAGGGCTGAGCAAATTACTGATACACCAGTAGTAATTATTGCAGATACTATTAAAGGGAAAGGTGTATCCTTTATGGAAGATGATCATAAATGGCATGGTCAGGCTCCCTGTAAAGAAGAATATGAACGAGCAATTGCTGAATTGGAAAGGGCTGATATTCAATGAAAAAAAAGATGATAAGAGATGCTTTTGGTGAAGCACTGGTAGAAATTGGATTGGAAAATGAAGATGTAGTAGTCCTTGATGCAGATGTCTCTGGTTCTACCAGAACAGCTAAATTTGCTGTAGAATATCCAGAAAGATTCTTTAATGTTGGTATTGCTGAACAAAATATGGTTTCGATTGCATCAGGATTGGCCCTTGGAGGTAAGATACCTTTTGTTAGTACCTTTAGCTTTTTATTAACAAGTAGGGCCTTAGATCAAGTAAGGACTGGAATAGCATATCCCAAGCTTAATGTCAGAATTGCCGGTGGTTATGGTGGATTATCTGATTCTTTTGATGGTCCTACACATCATTCAATATGTGATGTAGCTATTATGCGGTCACTCCCTAATATGAAAGTAGTTGTTGCTGCAGATGCACCTTCAACTAAAGCAATTGTTAAAGAAAGCATTAAATGGGATGGTCCTGTATTTCTTCGTTTGAGTAGAGCGGAAGTTCCCATAATATTTGATGATCATTATGATTTTGAGTTAGGAAAAGGCAATTTAATTCAAAAAGGCAGTGATGTTACTATAATTGCCAATGGTGTAATGCTTTCAAAGGCATTAGAGGCTGTTAAAACCTTAGACAATGAAGGAATTAAGGCAGAATTGATTGAGATGGCTAGTGTTAAACCTATTGATGAGGAAATGATTGTTAAATCGGCTCAAAAAACAAAGGCGGTAATTACAGCGGAAGAACATAATGTAATAGGAGGTTTGGGTTCGGCAGTTGCCGAAACATTAGCAAAAAATGGTATCGGCAAGCCATTAGCTATGGTTGGAGTAGAAGATACATTTACTGAGACTGGTGATTATGAAGAATTACTTGCTAAATATGGTTTAAGTGCTAATAATATAGTTGAAAAAGTTAAAGAGTTTATTTACTAATCTACAAGTAGTCATAAAGGTGCTTATAATGAATAATAAAAAGATTTTTTAATGAAGTTAAAAATTATATTAATCATATTACTTCAATTTATGAGGGAGGTTATATTAAATGGATTTAAAACAAAAAGCAAAAAATTTGTTAAGACAATTTAAAGGTGATGACTACGCGTTAGGGGTAGGAATTTTAGACGATGTCGGCAGACATGCTAAGGAATACGGAGATAGTGCTTTGCTTATTTCCAATAACACTTATTTAAAACCAGTTGTCGATAAGGTTAAAGAGTCTCTAAAGAAATATGGAGTAGCCCTTGCTGGTAATCGTATAGTCAGAGATGCAGCTCCTAATGCACCTCGTGAAGATGTTTATAGACTGGAAGGGTATATTCTTAACTTCAAACCAGACTGCATTATAGTAATTGGTGGAGGAAGTGCAATAGACGCAGCAAAAGCAGCCAATGTATTAGCATCAGTAGGACATTATAGTGCTGATATAGAGGATTATTTTGGCACCGGATTGGTTACTAAGGCCTTACAGCATAGTGATAAACAGCTTTTACCCTTAATGGCTATTGAAACATCTGCCAGTTCTGGTGCTCATTTAACCAAATACTCTAATGTTACTGACCCGGTAAGCGGTCAGAAAAAACTAATAGTTGATGAAGCAGTTATACCTACTAAATCAGTATTTGATTATTCTGTAACAGAGACCATGCCACTTAATCTTACTATAGATGGGGCATTTGATGGTATTGCACATACTTTAGAGGTTTTCTATGGTATTGATGAAGAAAACTTTGAATTATGCAAAGAAATAGCAGAAACAGCAATAGAACTAATTGTAAAATATGCTCCAAAAGTAATTGATAATCTTGAAGATACAGAGGCCAGAGAGGCATTAGGACTGGCGACAGACCTTGGTGGTTATGCGATTATGGTAGGTGGTACCAATGGCGGCCATCTAACAAGCTTTTCTTTAGTAGATGTAACCAGCCATGGTAGGGCCTGTGGAATTATGAACCTATATTATACAGTATTCTTTGCCCCGGCAATAGAGAAGAAATTAAGAGTAATCGGTAATGTCTTTAAGAAATACGGCTATATTGAAGAAGACCTTACTAAACTAAGTGGTAAAGACTTAGGTATTGCAGTAGCTAAGGGCATGAAAAACTTTGCTAAGGATATTGATTTCCCAACCAAACTTTCAGATCTGGATGGCTTCGATGATAAGCACATTACAAGGGCACTTGAAGCAGCTAAAAACCCACAGCTTGATATGAAGCTAAAAAATATGCCAGTTCCTTTAAATGCTTCACTTATAGATGAATACATGGGACCTATTCTTGAAGCAGCTAAAACAGGTGATTTTAGTAATATTAAGAACTTAGAATAAATTTCAAGGAAAAAGCCCAGATTAAGTTCTGGGCTTTTTTTAAAATACATGAAAAAGGAGGTTGTGATAATGAAAGTAAAATTAAACTGTGGTAAAGAATTTAAAATAAACTTACCTGATAAAACAGATGTCTTATCTATGAAAACACCAACCCCCTTAGCTGACCCCTTACAGTCAATTCACCAGTCTCTGGAAAATCCAATTAAAAGTGAAGGTCTTGACAATTTAATAAAAAGGAAAATAAGGGATAATAAAGAGAGCAGAGCAGTAGTTGTTATCTCTGATAATACACGACCAGTACCCTATAAAGGTGAAGCAGGAATCTTACTCCCTATAATAGAAAAATTATTGAAAAATGGAGTTAAAAAAGGGAATATCATTGTACTGGTTGCTACAGGGACACATCGGGCGTTAACAAAAGAAGAATTAAAAGAAATGATAGACCCTGAGGTATTTGAACTTGGTATAGAAATAAAGAACCATGACTGCAATGACCAGGATAACCTTGTTTATTTAGGAGAGACCAGTAGAAAAAGCATGGTTTATATAAATAAAGACTACATGCAGGCAGATATTAAAATCTTAACCGGTCTGGTAGAGAGTCATTTTATGGCAGGTGTCTCAGGTGGCAGGAAATCAGTCTGTCCTGGGTTAATTGGTGAAAAGAGCACCTATGTCTTTCACGGTGCTGAGATCCTAAGTTCTCCTAAGGCAAGGGATTTATTTTTAGATGGGAATCCCTGTCATGAAGAAGCCCTGGAGGTTGCTCAGAAGGCTGGTGTAGATTTTATTGTAAATGTTACACTTGACCATGACTTTAATGTTACCGGTGTATTTTCTGGTGATTTAGAAGAAGCCCATAAAGCAGCCATGGAAAATGTTAGGGAGTATGTAGCTATTCCTGTTGACAAAGAATATGATATAGTAGCAACACATGCAGGATTTGTTGGTATTAACCACTATCAGGCAGCTAAAGTAGGAGTAGTATCTATTCCCTTACTAAAAGCAGATAGTAAGTTAATAGTAGCTGCCGATAATATCGATGATGATACTATAGGCAGTATTAATTACAAAACTGCTTTATATTTGCTAAAGAGATTTGGGGCAGAGAAATTTAAAAAATTAATCCTTTCATCAGACTGGGGATTTATACCAGAGCAGTGGCAGGTACAGATGTGGGGTAAATTATTTAGCAGAATAAGACAGGACAATATGATATATTATAGTCCACAGTTTTCTCAAGGTGATTATCAAAATATACCAGGGTTGAATGGTAATAAGTATTTACCAGTCAGTAAGCAGTATAAAGATGATGTAAACAATATACCTCTGTTTATAGAAAATGCTGTAAATAAAACAATTGAACAATTTAAGAAACAGGGTAGGGAGGAGATAGACATAGCTTATTTAATTGATGGGCCATATGGGGTGCCGATAAGAAAGTAATAGTTTAATTATTTTATTACTTTAGTTTAGGCTGTTGATAGGGTTACATTTAGTCAACAGCCTTTTAATTTACTTTGAAAATTAAATTCAGTAGATTAACTTTTTTGTCAGATGATGTTATAATATATAAAAAGGAGTTAAAAAATATATGCATGAGATTAATTTAAAGGCACCTGCCAAGATAAATATTGCTCTGGATATTACTGGTCTATATGATGATGGATATCATCAAGTGGAGATGATCATGCAGACAGTCAGTCTTTATGATAAAGTAATTATCCGCCAGCAGGAAAGTGGTATTCAGCTGGCTGCCTCAGCAGAGGAACTACCAACTGATCAAGGGAATATTGCCTATCGGGCTGCTGAGATGATTCTAAATGAAGCAGACCTAAATGTAGGTGTCGATATATACATAGAAAAAAAGATACCAATTGCTGCTGGTTTGGCAGGCGGAAGTACAGATGCAGCGGCTGTCTTAAAAGGGATTAATAGCTTATATAATTTAAAGTTTGATTTTACTCGATTAAGCTTAATTGCTGCTAAATTGGGTTCAGATGTACCTTTTTGTTTGAATGGTGGTACTGCTTATGCCTATGAAAGAGGGGATAAATTAAAACAGTTACCGGATATAAGAAAAACCCATTTTCTTATAGTTACACCACCTGTTCCAGTAAGTACTGCTGAGGTCTATCAAAAATATGATTTTTTAAAACCAGATATTAATGTGCCGGTAAATAAACTACTTACTATAATTCAGGGTCAGCAGCAGATAAAATGGAATGAGGGATGGGCTAATGTGCTGGAGGGAGTAACAACTCATTTTCTTGATGATATCTTAGAGATTAAAGGGATAATGATGGAGATGGGGGTAGTTTTTACAATGATGTCAGGCAGTGGTCCTACCGTTTTTGGTATTGTCAAAGATAGTAAGCAGGCAGAACATATAGTAGAGAACTGGCCTAGAAAAGGGGATTTTATTACAAATGTCTCTGGTCTTAAAGCAGGAGTTTGTTAACTTGTGATGAATTATATAAATACTAATTTTAGCAGTTAGACCTGGGTTTTACATTGTAGGAGGGAAAAAAGATGATTGTTGATGTATTGATTCTAGCTGGTGCCCGTAATAAAGATTCTCTTAAAGAATTTGCTTTAACTGAGCATGAGGCCCTGATTGAGATTGCTGATATTCCAATGGTAGAATATGTTATTAAGGCAGCCAAAAAGTCTAAAAAGACTGGTAAAATAGTTGTAGTGGGGCCTTATAAAGAGTTAAAGGATTCCTTAAAGGAAGAGGTTGATTTAATAATTGATTCAGTTGACTCCATGAAAGAGAATATTAGTAGGGGAATTAATTCTTTAAAGGGAAACAAATATATTTTAATGTTAACCTGTGATATACCATTGATCACACCGGAGATAATAGATGATTTTATTGAAACTTGCCT
Source organism: Iocasia fonsfrigidae (assembly GCF_017751145.1). Classification (GTDB taxonomy): domain Bacteria; phylum Bacillota; class Halanaerobiia; order Halanaerobiales; family DTU029; genus Iocasia; species Iocasia fonsfrigidae. The sequence goes on along the minus strand of NZ_CP046640.1, from coordinate 3,455,212 downwards.
TAATGATTATGAGGCTGATATCTATTATCCAATAATACCTAAAGAAAAAAATCTGGCTAAGTTTCCTGCAGTGAAAAGAACTTATTTCCATTTAACAGAAGGGGTTTTTACTGGGGGGAATATGGTTATTATCAAGCCTGATGTTATTTCAGGGGCTTTTGAGCTGTTGGGAAAGGTTATTGCCTGGCGTAAAAAACCCTGGAAATTGAGTAAACTCCTGGGGATGAAGTTTATCTTTAAGTTTGTGATTGGCCATCTTTCTATAGATGAAATAGAGGATGCTGTCAGTGATATTATAGGTTTTAAAGGGCAGTTTATGATAAGTGAATATCCGGAAATTGGTTTTGATGTGGATAAACCCAGTGATTTACAATTGATGAGGGATAAATATATTTTATAGCAAATTGACAGTTGGCATTTGTCAACTGTCAATTTGCTAATGATAGCCTTAAAAGATTTCCTGGATAAGTTTTTCCCTTAGTTCCTCAGTTTTAGAAAAGTCCATGGCTGAAATATAGTATTTCTCAATTTCATCATGATGACTTTTGGCCTGTTTAAGGTTAGTAACTGCCTTTTTGATTATATCTGTAAATAGTGTTTTTCCTTCACTTATTTCTTGCTGGTAGAGCTTAAGGACATCTTGTTTTAGACAGTTGAGCATACTTATTTTTATATCATTTTGACGATTTTCCAGGGGTTGGTTGAGGGGATTACTGGTTATTAAGGCCCTGGAAATTTTGGGAATTACAACTGCCTCCGGATTTTCTGGTTTAAGGGGTGAATATAGATAGAGGACAAAGTAATTATGTTGAGAGTAGTGGTCTGCTATTTTTTTTAGTAAACCTCCTCTGCCACACCCTGGTTCACCTGAGATGATATAGCGGGTATTAATGTTTTCTGTAATGTTATCAAGGTAATTTATAATCCCGGCAGGGGTAATAGCACTGGCAAAAAGGTGTCGTCCAGGTTTATATTTTAATAAACTATCTGGACAGGGGAGGTCTTCTATAATATCCTTAAAGACCTGATTTGTTTTGTTAATATCAAGGGCTTCTTTGTAATAATTAGACCAATCATTAAAAATGATGCCGCCTGCTTTTAAATAGTTATAGACCTGTTTAAATTTATGTTTAATTCTATTATTTGTCTTTATTATCTCTTCACTATGTGTGCGGAGAAAATTACTGTCCCAGAACTCACCCAGATTGATTATTTCTTCAACTGCGCCGGGATTTACAGGGTCAATCATATGTGGGGAGGTGCCGTCAAGAAAAGTAATACCTAATTCTTGGATGACAATACCATCTAATGAATTATTATCAGAGGAACACCAGTGGAGTTCAAGGTCATATCCCTGCTTATTAATTTGCTGGCCTATTTTTTTCATCAGGGTTGACTTGCCAGTTCCAGGTCCTCCTTTGATTATAAAAACCTTATCTGTTTTATAGGGCAAATATTTATAGTAGGAATAAAACCCTTTACTTGTATTACCACCTGGGAAAAAGTTTGTAGTAATTCCTTTATTCATTTGGCCACACTCCTTAAAAAGTATCTTCTCTTAATATATATGCCTTTTCATCTAAAATATAAGAAATATTACAGAATAAAAGCTGACACAAACTTGACATATACATTTTGCTGTTATATACTGATAGTAGCAAGTGAAATTGGGGTTAAATTTAATTCTAAAAAAATTTCAGGGGGTTAATTTGATATGGCTGGCAAAAAGAGTATACCGATGAGGGTTGTTAAGGAAAAGACTGGTTTAACAGCACGCCAGATCAGATATTATGATGAGGTAGGACTTATTTTTCCTGAAAGGACAAAGGGGAATCAGCGCTTATTTTCAGAAGATGATATTAATAGAATGAAGAAGATTAAATCCCTATTAGATGAAGGATATAAAATTGAGGCAATAAAAGAGGTTCTAAATCATCCCCGACCAATTAAGGGGAATTTATCTAATCTGCGAACAAATTTGAATAACAGGATAAATAAAGGCGATTTATCTAGAATTTATCCTGGCTCAAGTAGAAATTTAAAAGAAAAATATAAGAAGACTAAGGAGTGATGAGTTTGTCAATAACAAAAGAGGATATTCTAAAAAAGGCAGAAGAACTGGATGTAAAGTTTGTTAGGTTGCAGTTTGTAGATATTCTAGGAACAATAAAGAATGTAGCTATTACTGTTGATCAGTTGCCTACTGCTTTAGATGATGGTATTATGTTTGATGGTTCATCTATTGAGGGTTTTACCAGGATTCAGGAGTCTGATATGTATCTAAAGCCGGATTACGACACCTTTACTATCTTTCCCTGGAGGCCTAAAGAGGGGGCAGTGGCTAGACTAATGTGTGATATTTTGACCCCGGATGGTGAACCCTTTGCTGGCTGTCCCCGCAGCACTTTAAAAAAGGTTATGGCTGAAGCTAAAGAGATGGGGTTTGAGATGTATGCTGGTTCTGAACCAGAATTTTTCCTTTTTGATAAAGATGAAAAGGGGGAACCAACTACAATAACTAATGATAAAGGTGGTTATTTTGACCTTTCACCAGTAGACATGGGCGAAAATGCCAGACGTGATATAGTACTGGCTTTAGAAGAAATGGGTTTTGATGTTGAAGCTTCACACCATGAAGTTGCCCCTGGGCAGCATGAGATAGATTTTAAATATGCGCCTGTTTTAAGGACTGCTGATAATATTGCTACCTTTAAATTTGTTACTAAAGCAGTTGCTATGGAACATAATCTTCATGCAACCTTTATGCCTAAACCTATCTTTGGAGAAAATGGTTCAGGTATGCATGTCCATCAGTCATTATTTAAAGATGGTGAAAATGCCTTTTATGACCCTGATGATGAACTTGGTTTAAGTGAGGTTGCTTATCATTATATGGGAGGGATTTTAAAACATGCCCCTGCACTGGCGGCAATAACTAATCCAGTAATTAATTCTTATAAAAGACTTGTTCCTGGTTATGAAGCCCCTGTTTATATTTCCTGGTCTGGCCAGAACCGTAGTGCTTTAATAAGGGTTCCTTCAGCCAGAGGAGTGGGCACAAGAATAGAGCTGCGTAATCCTGACCCGGCAGCAAACCCATATCTGGCGATGGCAGTAATGCTCAAGGCAGGTCTTGATGGAATAAAAAATAAAATAGAGCCGGGCGAACAAACTATTGATAACATCTATGCAATGGGAGAAAGTGAGCGCCAGGCCCGGGCTATTGATAGTCTGCCGTCTGATATTCTGGAAGCAGTTAATAATCTTGCTGAGGATCAGATACTCAGAGATACCCTCGGGGAACATATCTTTGAACACTTTGTAGAGGCTAAAATGATAGAATGGGATGTATATAGGACCCAGGTTCATGACTGGGAACTGGACCAGTACCTTTATCTTTAATAACTGAAACTAATTTAAAACTTGTTTTTCTATAAGCCCAGTACTATAATGGTACTGGGTTTTTCTTGACTTTAAAGCTGTCTGGGGATATACTAAAAAAATAAAGGAGATGAGGTCACATGAAACAGGGTAATATTCAAGAAAAACTAAGGAATCTAAAATATACAGAGCTTACTACCAGGGAACTAGCTTTTCTATCATTATTTATAGCCATTACGGCTGTAGCAACATTTCTACATATACCAGGACCTAGCAGTTCATATTTTAATCTTGGTGAAGTTGCTATATATATAATCGCCATTGTTTTTGGCCGCAGGGCAGGTTTTACTGCTGGTGCAATTGGTTCAGCTTTAATGGATATTCTGCTTGGATATTATATCTGGGCTCCTTTTACATTTTTTATTAAAGGGATTGAAGGTTATCTTGTTGGGCTATTTTCTCATGGAGAGAGGTGGCAGGATAATTTAGTTGCTATTATTGCTGGGGGGAATTTTATGGTTCTGGGTTATGCCCTTACCAAGGGTTTTTTAATTAGCTGGCCAGCAGTGCTCCCTGAAATAGGGATTGATTACATGCAAATGCTTATTGGGGGGATTATTGCCCTTCCTCTGACACATCATATTAATAGATATTTTAGGAAGTGATTTAATGCAGATAGGTAAAATACCTGGAGATAAATTAAAAGAGATTGTTTTAAATAAAATCAATTATAAACGAGATGATGTTTTACTACATGCTGGTATTGGCGAAGACACGGCAGTCATTGACCCAGCTAATGACTTAATAGTGATTTCTTCTGATCCTATTACTGGTGCAAGTAAGAATGCAGGCTATCTTGCAGTTCATGTTTCCTGTAATGATATAGCTTCTGCCGGGGCTAAACCACTTGGTATCCAGGTTGTTCTACTTCTGCCGGCTGAAATTACTGATCAGGAAATAGCCGGACTAATGGAAGAGATTAATGATACTGCCCGTAAGATAGAAGTAGAGGTATTAGGTGGACATACAGAGATTTTATCTGCTGTAAATAAACCCATTATTGTAGTAACTGCAGTTGGTAAGGCTGTCAGGGGTAAATTTGTTTCATCGGCAGGGGCTGAACCTGGTGATGATATTATTATAACAAAAGGTATTGGTATAGAAGGTACTTATATTCTGGCTAATGATTATTATGATGAATTAAGTAAAAAGGGAGTAAAACCTGAATTATTAAAAAGGGCCTGTTCTTATGGTAATAAACTAAGTGTAATAAAAGAGGGTATCATAGCAGCCCGGATGGGTGCTAATGCCATGCATGATATTACTGAAGGGGGTCTTTATGGTGCCCTTGAAGAACTTTCTCAGGCAACTGGACTAGGCTTTGAATTATATGAAGATAAACTCTTATTAACAGAGGAAACAGCGGTTATCTGTAAGATGATGGAAATAGAGCCGACAGCCCTTATTTCTTCTGGAAGTATGCTAATAACAATAGAAAATGGAGAAGAATTGATAAAGGAGCTGGCAGATAACGGTATTGAAGCAGCTGTGATTGGTAAGGTTACTTCTGGGGGTAACTATGTTTATAAAAAAGGAAGTAAAGAAATATTTAATTGGTCTGGCAAAGACGAATTATGGAGAGTGATGGAATAGATTCCTTTTTTTTCTTGACTTTGAAGGTTGGGCAGGTTATAATTTATTATAACAATAAAAAAGGTGGTGTAACTGTTGGAAATTACTGAAGTCAGGGTATTTTTAACTTCTCAGGAGGGTCCTACTAAGGCTTTTGCGAGTGTTACTTTTGATGATTCATTTGTAGTAAAGGATATGAGGGTTGTTGATGGTAAGAAAGGATTATTTATCTCTATGCCGTCCAGAAAAGATAAAAATGGTGAATTTAGAGATGTTTGTCATCCCATTAATAATGACACAAGGAATCTAATACATGATGCAATTATAAATAAATATAATGAAGAGATTGCATAATTGCTAAGTAGGACAGGGGCTTGATAAAGGCCGCTGTCTTTTTACTGTCAAGGCTTAGTCTATTACCTTGACAAAAGTAATCCAGTCTGTTATACTTCTAACGGTTAAAGGTATTATTAAGGGGATATTAAATGAGATTATATGTAATGGCAGAAGATCTATATCAACATAAACTAGCTATAATACTTGGACGTGGCAAGAGGTTAAGGAAAATACTCAAGCACTATCCAACTGAGAAGAAATTTAAGGCTGCTTCAACAGAAGAACTGGCTGAAGTAATTGGTATAAGAAACTATGAATCTGTTATTTTAAAAAAATTACAACAAATTGATACAACCTATGATGAAATGATTACTTTTTTGGTTGATCCTTCCTGGAGTAAGAAACCAAGGGCCCGGAGAATTATGGGTATCGATACAGAATACCTAAAAAGTAAGCTTGATTTGATTCAATATGTTATACTTGATGGACTGGAATATATTTCTTCCGGAATAATATTTACCAATAATAAATTAGCTAAGTCGGTAGATATTGTGGACGGAATTAATTGTTTGCGAAATGTTATAGAAGAGTTTAAGCCAGATATAATTGTGGGACATAATTTTAATTCTGATATTTCTATCCTGGAGTCTGCTTATGGGGATGAATTACCTGAATTATATTTCTATGATGATACAATGGATTTACTGGCAGATAGTAATCTGGCTAATATAATCGGCGGGTCAAGTCTTAATAAAGCAGTGAAAAAAGTCCTTAACACCGATGTAGTTGGCCTTTTTAGTGCTTATAATAATCTGGATTTACTTGTGCAATATGGTATTAAAGATGCCTTGTATCCAGTATATCTACGTTACTATATTTTGAATGGTAGATTACCTGCCTTGGATTTTAACCTGAAATTGACTAATATAATTAAAGAAGAAAATCGTTCTTTTCTTGAAACAGATCAGTTTCATATTTTAATTAATAGACAGGGAGGATAAAGATGTCTGATTTATTATCTATTATATTAGCAGCTGGGGAAGGAACCCGGATGAAGTCTGACTTAACTAAAGTCCTCCATCAGGTTGCTGGAAAAGCTATGGTGGAACATGTTATTGATAATATTAATGAAATAAACTCCCAGGTAGTAGCAGTTGTGGGCCATCAGGGTGATAAGGTAAGTAAATTACTTGAGGGAAAAGGGGTTAAGTCAGTACTGCAAAAAGAACAGCTGGGTACAGGTCATGCTGTTTTACAGGCTGCGAGTTATATTAAGGAACATCAAGGTTCAGTACTGATCTTATATGGTGATACACCATTACTCAGTCCCCAGAGGCTTAAGCGGCTTATTCGTCAGAGGGAGGAACAGGGTGCTGCAGCTGCAGTCCTTACTGCTTATTTAGAAGAACCTTCAGGCTATGGTAGGATTATTCGTGATAATAATGGTTATATAGAGAGGATTGTTGAAGAAAAGGATGCTTCAAGTACTGAAAAGGAAATCAAGGAGATTAATAGTGGGGTTTATTGCTTTGATAGCAAATGTTTAGAGGCTGCCCTGACCAGATTAGATAATAATAATGCCCAACAGGAATATTACTTAACAGATACAATAAGTTATATTAATGAAACAGATGGTGTTATAATACCTGTGGTCTGTGAAGATAATAATGAAATAATTGGGGTTAATGATCGAGTTAACCTTTCGTTGGTAGAGAAAATAATTAGAAAGCGGATTAATAATTGTCATATGAAAAATGGTGTTACTATTATTGACCCGGCTGTAACATATATTGATGAAGGTGTTACAATAGGTCGTGATAGTATTATTTATCCCTTTACATATCTAGCAGGAAAGACTGAAATTGGTTCATATAGTGTAGTAGGTTCACACTGCAGATTAAATAATGCAAAAATAGCCGATAAAGTTAATATTGTAGACCACTGTATAATTCAAGATAGTAAAATAAGTGATGGTGTAAATATTGGACCTTTTGCTTATATACGGCCAGGTTCGATAGTTGAGAAAGGGGCGAAAATCGGTGATTTTGTAGAACTAAAAAAGGCAAGGATAGGGGAAAATAGTAAAGTGCCTCATTTAAGCTATGCTGGTGATGTAGAGATTGGGAAAGGGACTAATGTTGGTGCCGGTACTATTTTTGCTAATTATGATGGTCAGGATAAGCATAAAACAAAGATAGGTGATAATGTTTTTATTGGGAGCAATACTACTATAGTTGCTCCGATAAGTATAGGAGATGGAGGTAAGACAGGGGCAGGCTCTGTAGTGACTAAAGATGTTCCAGAGGCTGTTACTGTAGTTGGTGTCCCTGCCAGAACCTTTGATAAGACTAAGGGAGGTAGTGAGGATAATTGATGTCTACATACAGTGACAAATTAAAGATTTTTGCTGGGAATTGCCACCGTGCTCTCGCTAAAGAAATTTGTGATTGTTTGGGAACCGAATTGGTAAGTGCGGAGATATGTCGCTTTAAGGATGGTGAGATAGGTGTAACCATTGATGAAACAGTACGGGGAGCTGATGTTTTTGTTGTTCAACCAACAAGTCCACCCGTAAATGAGAATATTATGGAGTTACTGGTTATGATTGATGCCCTTAGAAGGGCTTCTGCCCGCAGAATAACAGCTGTAGTACCATATTATGGTTATGCCAGACAGGATCGCAAAGCACAACCGCGCGATCCGATAACAGCAAAACTTGTTGCTAATTTAATTACCAAAGCAGGTGCCCGTAGACTGCTGTCTGTTGATTTCCATGCACCACAGATACAGGGTTTCTTTGATATTCCAGTAGATCATTTGTATTCTGCACCTATTATGATAGATTATTTTAAAAACAAGGGTTTGAAAAATCTTACTGCTGTAGCACCAGATGTTGGAGCAGTAAAAAGGGTTAGACAGCTGGCAGAATCTTTAGATCTGCCAATAGCGATTATTGATAAAAGAAGACCTAAGGCTAATGTGGCTGAGGTTCAGAATGTTATTGGTGATGTCTCAGGCAGGAATGTAATTCTGTTTGATGATATTATTGATACTGCCGGTACTATTACTCAGGCTGCTAAGGTTTTAAAAGAAAAAGGGGCTGATAATGTATATGCCTGTGGGACACATGGTTTATTCTCTGGACCTGCCATTGAAAGATTGAAGGCTGCCCCATTTAAAGAAATAATTGTTACCAACTCCATACCCCAGAACCTTGATTGTGGACTGGACAATCTTAAGGTCCTATCAGTAGCACCATTATTTGCTGAAGCAATAGACCGTATTTTTAAGGACCTATCAGTAAGTGTTTTATTCTAAAAGGGGAATAATTATTGGACACTTGCTGAAATATAAGATGGATGGTATAATATGATTTAGAACATATTTTTTTACTAGCTGTGTTTGAATAAGTAAAGGAGAGGATTGTTATGGAAAGATATAATCTAAAGGCTGAGTTAAGAGCAGAAACTGGTAAGGGTGTTGCCCGGAGATTAAGAAGAGAAGGCTTTGTACCAGCTGTAGTATATGGTAAGACCCGTGATTCGCAAGCACTGACTATTAATCCGGAAGACTTAAAACATAAAATGAGTGGGAATGCTATCTTTGATATGACATTAGATGGTGACCAGGAAACAGTAATGATCAAAGAGGTACAGAAAAATCCAATTAGTGGAGATATTCTGCATATTGATTTCCATCATATTTCAATGGATGAAAAGATTACTATATCAGTACCCCTCAATCTTACAGGAAATGCTGTTGGTGTAGCAGATGGTGGTGTACTACAGCAGTTGCTCAGAGAGATTGAAGTTGAATGTTTACCTCTTAATATTCCTGAAGAAATAGAACTGGATATCTCTGCTCTGGAAGTAGGTAATTCTCTACTAGTAAATGATATTGATATTCCAGAAGATATAGATGTTGTTACCCCTCTTGATGAAGCTGTTGTAACTGTTGTTGTTCCAACAGAACTGGTTGAGGAAGAGGTTGAAGAAGAAGATGATGAATTTATGGAACCAGAAGTAATAGGTGAAGAAGATGCAGAGGAAGAAACAGCTGAAGAAGAGGATGAGGAATAGGTTATTTAAATGGATAAAGACCCAGGGGGAGTAAAATGTATTTAATTGTTGGTCTGGGTAATCCTGGTGATAAATATAGTTCTACCCGTCATAATATTGGGTTTAGGGTTGTCTATAATCTGGCGGGGGATTTTGATATTACAGGTACAAGGCATAAGCTTAAAGCTATTCTTGCTAAAGGACAGATTAAAAATAAGAGGGTAATATTAGCCCAACCACAGACATATATGAATAAAAGTGGTGAATCTGTAAAGTTGATTCTTGATTATTTCAAGGTACCGCTCAATAAAGTTATCGTTATCTATGATGATATGGATTTGCCAACAGGGAAAATTAGAATAAAGACTGCCGGAAGTCCCGGGGGTCATAATGGCCTTAGGTCGATTATAAATTGTCTGGGAACAAATAAAATACCAAGAATACGTGTAGGTATTGGCCGTCCACCGGAGGGTATGGCTACTACAAACTATGTACTGGGTTATTTTTCTAAAGATGAGGATAAATTAATTAATGAAGCAATTAAAAATATTAGTGGAGCTATCCCTATTATTATAACAGATGGCTTTGAGGCTGCTATGAATAAGTATAACTAAATAAATAAAAGGCCCGTGCTTTTTAGCAGGGGCCCTTTTGATATTTGTATAAGGGAAGGAAAAATATGGTGTTGAATTCTTTGTTTTTAAACAATAAAAAAATAGCTGATTTCTTATTGGCCTTAAATGACAGGCAAAATCTCATGGTTAAGGGGCTTGTTAATTCACGGCTGAATTTTTTTATAGCTAATATAATTGAGAGCCTACCTGATAATATACTTCTGGTAGTAAATGATACCTACCATGTTGAACAATACTATGAAGACCTGATTCGTTTTTTGCCTGAAGAAAGGGTTTTGATATACCCTGAAATTGAAGTTCTACCACATGAGCAAATAGTTGAGGATTATAAAGAACTTGGTAGTAGATTAAAGGTATTACAGGAACTAACAATTTTCCCTGATAAAGCCAAAATTGTAATAACTACTACTGCCAATTTATTAAGGACGACCATGCCACCTGAAGCCTTTGAAAAATATTCACTTTACCTTAATACTGGGCAGGAAATGAATCTTTCTAAATTGGTTTCTTCTCTGGCTGTACTGGGCTATAAAAGGAGTGAAATGGTTGAGGAAGCAGGTGAATTTAGTGTGCGTGGTGGTATTGTTGATATTTATACTCTTTCTGTTGAGAAACCTATCAGGATAGAGTTTTTTGGTGATGAGATTGATTCAATAAGGTCATTTGACCTGGGATCCCAGCGCTCGTTTCTTGAGCTGGAAGAGATTGTTATACCACCATCCAGGGAAATTGTTTTTTCAAAGGATGATTTTAATAGGGTAGTACCGGTTATTCGTAAGGAATATCAGGATACGATAAAAGTCTTGAAAAAATCGGGTAATGATGAAGAAGCTGATTATTTATTAGATAGAATGAATGATAATTTAGAAAAATTATCTGAATTGAATGATTTCCCTGGCAACCAACAATTTTTGCCTTTTTTTTATGAGCCTGCTTCTCTTTTTGATTATCTGCCGGAGAAGGCGGGAATTTTTATCAATCAGGCAGGGAGATTCTGGGAAAGGGTTAGACACCTTGATAGAGAGTTAATGGCAACCCAGGCTACCTTGTTGGAGCAGGGGAGTGTAACACCTGGATATAGGGGAAATTTTCTGGATATTAATCAGCTTATTGAGGAATTAAGTAAATATAGTAATATTTTATTTTCTTCAGATATAGCCAGTACAGTATCTCCTATAGATACTAGCAAAAGCTTTTTATTTACGACAAGGGGTGTTGAACCATATCACGGTAAACTTCCTTTATTATTAGATGAATTAAAAAAACTTCAGGATAATAAGTACCGGGTGATGATAACCTTAAATTCCAGGACCAAGGTAAGTAGACTTATTAAATATCTACAAGAAGAGGAGCTGTTGGTGATTAAGGAAGGGGATTCCCTTAAACCTGGAGCGATTATGGTCAGGGAGGGAAGTCTGGCAGAGGGTTTTATTTTTGAGGACCTTAAATTAGTTGTCTTTACAGAAAAAGAGGTCTTTGGTCAGGCTCAGAAGAAAAAACGGCAGCGGTTACATGACCTGGAAGAAGGTGTGAACATATCATCATTTGAAGAGTTAAGTATTGGTGATTATGTTGTTCACGAAAATCATGGAGTAGGGAAATATACTGGGGTAGAAACTCTGGATATTCAGGGTAAACACCAGGATTATCTGGTTTTACAATATGCTGGTGAAGATAAATTATATGTGCCGACTGAACAGGTTAATTTAGTTCAAAAATATATTGGTGCAGACCAGAAACCGCCTAGCTTATATAAACTGGGTGGGAGCGAATGGAAAAAGGTCAAACAAAAGGTAAAGGATTCAGTAAAAGAAATGGCTGTTGGTCTTCTCGAATTATATGCAGAACGGGAGACAGTTGAAGGATATAGTTTTTCTAAAGATACGGTCTGGCAGCAGGAGTTTGAAGAGGCTTTCCCTTATGAAGAGACACCTGATCAGTTGCAAGCTATCAAAGATGTAAAACAGGATATGGAAGCTGATACCCCGATGGATCGTTTGTTATGTGGTGATGTAGGTTATGGTAAGACAGAGGTTGCGATTCGTGCTGCTTTTAAGGCTGTTATGGATGGCAAGCAAACAGCCGTTTTGGTTCCGACTACTATACTTGCCCAACAACACTATAATACATTTGTAGAAAGAATGAAAGATTATCCAATTGCAATTGAAATGATCAGCAGGTTTAGGACCCGTTCTGAGCAGAAGGATGTCTTAAAGAGGCTAGCCCTGGGAGAGGTTGATATAATTATTGGGACACACAGGCTACTATCTAAAGATATTATTTTTAATGATCTGGGGTTATTGGTTGTTGATGAAGAACAGAGATTTGGGGTTACACATAAGGAGCGTTTAAAGGATTTTAAAAGAAATGTGGATGTACTGACCCTATCAGCAACCCCGATACCAAGGACTCTTCATATGGCTCTTGTTGGGGTCAGGGATATGAGTGTTATTGAAACGCCACCACAAAATAGATATCCGATCAGGACTCATATTAGTGAATTTAATCGCGAATTAGTACGTGATGCTATCAGAAAAGAGATAGGCAGGCAGGGACAGGTATATTTTGTACATAACAGGGTAGAAGATATTGAGGAAAAAGCAGATATGGTTAAAAAATTAGTACCTGAAGCCAGAGTTGCCGTAGCACATGGTCAGATGAATGAACATAAACTGGAAAAATTAATGATGAATTTTTATAATAATGATTATGATGTGCTGGTCTGTACAACTATTATTGAGACTGGTCTTGACCTGCCGAATGTTAATACAATTATTGTTAATAGGGCTGAAATAATGGGTTTAGCTCAATTATATCAGCTGCGTGGCAGGGTAGGCCGCTCTAACCGGGTTGCCTATGCCTATTTGTTATATGAACGGGATCGTATTTTGCCGGAGGTTGCTGAAAAGCGTTTGGGTGCAATTAAGGAGTTTACAAACCTTGGTTCCGGTTTTAAGATTGCTATGCGTGACCTGGAAATCAGGGGTGCAGGTAACTTATTGGGTCCTGAACAACATGGTCATATTGCAACAATTGGTTTTTCTTTATACTGTAAACTACTTGAAAATGCAATTGAGGAATTAAAAGGTCAAAAAGATGAAGATAAATTGGAAGTTGAAATAAAGTTAGCAGTAGATGCCTATATACCTGATGATTATATTACAGATGCAAAGCAAAAAATTGAAATATATAAAAAAATAATGGCTGTTAAAAAGGAAGAGACCCTCAGTAGTCTTATAGATGAGTTGATAGACCGTTTTGGTGATCCTCCAGAGGTAGTGGTTAATTTGATTAATATTAGTAAGATTAAAATTGCTGCCCGTAAACTGGGTATAAATAAAATTACCTATAAAAATAGTTATATTATATGTTATTTTGCAAGTGCTAAAGATATAGATCCTGATATATTATTTAAATTGATAGACAGACATAAAGGAAAGATAAGAATAAAGTCAGGAAGGACACCGTCTCTGGGAATTAAAGGTAAAGACATCATGTTTTTAGAAAAGATCCTACAGGATTTTATTGTTCTTTCTGGAAAATAAATCACCTGTATACAAGACTCTTATTTTTTGATTTGTTATTTTTGTGGGTCAGGATTAGCAACCTTATCTTAGATAGTATAAATTTACCTTCTATGGGAAAGCTATTTTTAGAAACCCCTTCCTCTTAAATATTAGACAGCAAATGTATATTACAGGTGATTGGGGTCAGAACTCAAAGGGAGGTGATTTGCTGGGTTTCCGGCAGTCTATGAAAGCAACAGGGATTGTAAGAAGAATTGATGATCTGGGCAGGGTTGTTATCCCTAAGGAGATAAGACGTACAATGCGTATCAGGGAAGGAGAGCCACTTGAAATCTTTGTTGATCGGGAGGGTGAAGTTATACTTAAGAAATATTCCCCGATCGGTGAATTAAGTGAATTTGCCCAGGAATATGCAGATGCATTAGCTGAAGAGACAAATCATGGGGTATTTATACTGGACAGAGATGTGATCATAGCCGTTTCAGGTGTTCCGCGAAAGACTTTCCTAGAAAAACAAATAAGTAGTGATGCAGAAAAGGTAATGGAAGATAGAAGGGCATCTATCATAAACGATAAAGGAGTAGATTCCTTTTGCCAGGGTATTGGTGAAATTGAGGATTATTCTTTCAATTCATCTGTGATGGCACCCATTATTGTGGAAGGAGATCCTATTGGTGTTGTAGTAATGAGTGCTAAGGAAGAAGGGCAGGAAATGGGTGAACTTGAAATGAAGCTGGCCAATACAGCCGCTTCTTTCCTGGCTAAGCAGATGGAGCAGTAATAATATTTACTTAATCCCCCTCTGTTTAAGGAGGGGGTAATAAAAAATACATATGCTTACTTATATTTGTTCTTGTTAAGGAAAATTATGGATAACTTTGAAGACCGACAAATATATTTACTTTCCTTGTCGTGCGCTACAGCGTCCTGCTTACGCTTACTGTCGAGAAATTCTCCTTCGGCGTCCTGCCTACGGATAATTTCTAGAGTCGTCCAGTAAATATATTGGTCTTAGTCAAGGTGGCTAAGTAATAATTTTTTATTCTATAGCGACTCTAACTTTTTGTGGAGGCAGGACGCCGGAGCAAAAAGTTTTGACAGAGAGTGGAGGCACGGATGTCGTAGCGAACGACAAGCGGTAGAATAAAAATTATTATGGTCGTAAAGCCATTTTGTTCAAGTTTAAAAGAATATGATATCGGAAAAGATAAATAATACATTAGGGGAAGGATGTATTAGAGATGGGTGAGGAGAAGGCGCAAAGTTTTATTAAGGGTGCTGCTATTTTGACAGCGGCTGGTCTGATTGCTAAAGTGATGGGGTTTGCCTATAGGATAATCTTGACCAGGATTATAGGGACCAGAGGTATGGGACTATACCAGGTAGCTTATCCTGTTTATACTACCCTGCTAGTTGTTTCCCGTTCAGGAATTCCTATTGCTCTGGCTAAATTAATCTCTGAAAAGATTTCATTAGGTGATAGAAAGGCGGCTTTCCAGGTTTTTACAGTTGGGAGGTATATGGCCTTTTTTATTGGATTATTTGTTTCAATTTTGATGGCTGTTCTAGCTAAACCCCTGACTGTATTGTTTAAATGGGGGCCTGAGGCATATTATCCAATACTGGCTATATCTCCAGCGATTTTTTTTGTATCACTGATGGCTACCTATCGAGGATTTTTTCAGGGCTTACAGAATATGATGCCTACGGCTATATCTCAGATTATAGAGCAATTTATTAGAATGATTACAATGATAGGGTTGTCTTATTTATTATTAAGTAAGGGCCTTGGACTGGCTGCTGCCGGGGCTACTTCTGGTGCTGTGACAGGATCTATTGCTGGACTTTTAACTTTAATTTTTATATACTATAGAAAGAGGAAAAAAATATGGAAGTTTATAAGGGATGGCAATAAAGTATCTGTTAAACTAGCAAATACGGGTCAGTTTATACGGGAGATAGCTTTATTAGCTGTACCCATAACATTAGGGGCTTTGGTACAACCCCTGATGAATTTAGTCGATACTATTATTGTTCCTATGCGTCTACAGGCAGGAGTGCTGGTACAGGACCCGATGGCCTTATTTGGGGAACTGACTGCAGTTGCTATGACATTGGTTAATTTCCCAACTATTATTACCATTTCACTGGCAACCAGTCTGGTGCCGTCTATCTCTGAGGCTTTTGCTTTAAATAAAGAAAAGCTTATTAAATATAGAACTCAAGCAGGCCTGCGTCTGGCAGTATTGATTAGTCTGCCGGCAGCAGCAGGGCTTTTTGTGCTGGCTGAGCCTTTAACAACAGTGATTTTTGCTGTGCCTACTGCAGCTGCAATCTTAAGGATATCGGCCTGGGGTGTCTTATTTATTGGACTACAACATACCAGTTCAGCTATTTTAAATGGAATAGGTAAAACCAGGGTTCCTGCAGCAAATCTATTGCTGGGCGCCTTAATTAATGCTTTGATCAATTATGTATTGACTGCCCACCCCGCTTTTGGGATAAAGGGTGCTGCTTTCGGTACAGTAACAGGTTTTGCAGTTGCTGCTTTATTGAATTTAATATATGTTAAAAAATATACCCACTTTTTGCTTGATTTAAAGGCTCTGGTGATAAAACCAGTTTTTGCTGTTGGAGTAATGGGATTGATAGTTTACAGGGGTTTTTCCTTAATAGACTTTTTATTAAGTAAAATAACCAGGTATCACTATCCGGCTGCTACATTTATAATAGTATTATTAGCAGTAATACTATATTTTTTAATTTTACTTGTGATTAAGGCGATTAGATATAATGACCTGTTAATGATTCCTAAAGTGGGGAAGAGTTTTGCTGAAAAATTAAAAAAAATTGGGTTAGTGAGGAATTAATTATGGATAAAGAAAAAATGGCAGAGGAATTAAATCGTTTGGTAGATATTATGGAGGTATTACGCGGGCCAAATGGTTGTCCTTGGGATAAGAAACAGAATTATAATTCTTTAGAGCCGTATATTATTGAAGAGGCCTATGAAGTTGTAGAGGCCCTACAGAGGGAAGATATAACAGCTCTAAAAGAAGAACTGGGTGACCTTTTGCTTCAGGTTATTTTCCAGGCTCAGATCGGGAAAGAGCGAGATGACTTTACTTTAATTGATGTTTTGGAGGGTATCAACAATAAACTAATAAGACGTCATCCCCATGTTTTTCAAGAAAAAAAGCTTAGTTCAGCTAATGAAGTAAAACATCTTTGGGAAGAAATAAAGAAGGAAGAAAAAATTGAATCGGGTAAAAGAAAAGAATCTATTCTAGATGATGTTTCCCAAGCTCAAACAGCCTTAAATCAAGCTGATGAGCTGCAGAAAAAAGCTGCTGAGGTAGGGTTTGATTGGTCAGATATAAAAGATGTGGTTTGTAAAATTGAAGAAGAGTTAGGTGAAGTTACGGCTGCAATTGAAGAGAATGATAAAACTGCTATAAGTGAAGAGATAGGTGATTTATTATTTGCGGTTGTAAATCTTGCAAGATTTAGTCATGTTAATTCTGAATTAGCATTATTAAAGACAATACTCAAATTTAAGGACAGGTTTAGGTATATTGAAGAAAGGGTTAAGGATAAAGGTGCGGTTTTAGAAAAACTAGCTTTAGATGAATTGGATGAGTATTGGGAAGAAGCAAAGCATAAATTATCATACAATAAGGAGGATTATTAATGAATAAATATTTTTATACAGGAATAATATTATTACTTACTTTTATTTTTATATCAACTAGTCTTTATGCAGCAGATTTTGAGGCAGGGGTAGAATCGGCAATTTTAGTGGATTACGAAACGGGGCAGGTATTATTTGAAAAAAATGCTAATGAAGTTCTTCCACCTGCCAGTATCACAAAAATAATGACTCTCCTATTAGCAATGGAGGAGATAGAAAAGGGAACAATTAATTTAGATGATAAGATTTCAATTAGTAAACATGCCCAATCAATGGGTGGTTCTCAGATATTTTTGGCAGCAGATACAAGGGTTGAAGTCGAGGACTTACTTGAGGCTGTTACTGTAGCATCAGCTAATGACGCTAGTGTAGCTATTGCTGAGGCTATTGGTGGTACTTATAGCAATTTTGTAGGTCAAATGAATGAAAAAGCTGCAGAATTGGGGATGGAGAATACAAATTTTGTAAATTCTACTGGTTTGCCTACTGAACATGGAGAACATTACTCAACCGCTAGAGATATTTCTATTATGGCTAGAGAGTTAATCAAACATCCACAGGTTCTTAAATGGGCTTCTATTTGGCATGATATATTACAACTGCCCAATAGGAAGGCAGATTTAACAAATACTAATAAATTAATAAACAAATATCCTGGCATGGATGGATTAAAAACTGGTCATACCCAGGAAGCAGGCTTCTGTTTGGCTGCAACAGCTAAAAGGGAAAATATGAGGCTTATATCGGTGGTTTTAAAGGCAGAAACAGAACAGGAACGGGAAGAAGTAACATCCCGTCTGTTAGATTATGGATTTAATGCTTTTATTAAGGAAAAGGTTGTTGAGCAGGGAAGCAAAGTTCAAAATATTAACATTGCTGATGGGAAAAAGACGACTACAACAGCTGAAGCTGCCAGGGACTTATATGTTGTGATCAAACGGGGTAGTAAGAATACCCTGGAAAGGGAAATTAAACTTAGAGATGGATTATCTGCTCCGATAAAAAAGGGAGAGGTACTTGGTCAAGAGGCAATAATACAGGATGGAAAGGTTCTAGCAGCTGTAGACCTTCTGGCAACAGAAGATATAGCAAAAGCGAATATATTTGTGAGACTCTGGAGAGGGTTTCTTAATTGGATTGGTAGTTTGATCGGGAAATTTATTAATTAGATTATCAAATATATATTTTGCATGTACTAAAAAAGCCGACTTGGTCGGCTTTTTTAAATTGTAAAAAATCTTAATAGATTGATTATAAATAGTTTACTTTGTTTATAGTTAAACTAAATTATATATTTCCTCCAAGTAATAACAGTATAAGAATTAAGAAGACTATAAATATAAAACTGTCACCACAGAGACCACCTCGGCCACAGTGTTCAGCAACATTACCCATTTTATCACCTCCCAATTACTATGTTTATAATAATATATGATTATTATATATATAATGTGAAGGTGTATGAAATGAATAATATCTCTAGTTTAAGAGAGACTACTACTGTTATCAAAATATAAAGGGGGATTATTAATGAAGTTTACAAGGCTGTTTCTCTTTATTTTTATATTTATAATTATAATGACTATGGCTGTAGCATGTGGTAATCAGGCTAGGGTTAAAGGGGTTAGAGAGCGGAATAGATTAGAAAAGGAGCCAGAAATAGTTGTTAAACTGACAGATGGTCAGGAAAAGCAGATGAAATTTGAGGAATATATAACCGGGGTTGTAGCAGGAGAAATGAAAAAGGGTTGGCCTGCTAATGCCTATGCAGCACAGGCTATAATTGCCCGTACCTTTGCATTAAAATATATGGATGAGAATAAGACAAATGTTATTAGTGGAAGTTATGAATTTGCTCAGGAGTTTAAGCCGGAAAATGTTACCCAGGAATTAGCTGATGCAGTAAGTAAAACCCGTGGTGAAGTTGTAGTACATCAGGATGATTATATTAAGGGTTGGTTTCATGCCAGTGCTGGAGGCCAGACTACGTCTGCTAAAGTAGGACTTGCCTATGAAAAAGATGAACCACCATATATTAAAATTGTAAATTCGCCAGATGAGATGGCTCCGGAAGATGTTCAAAATTGGACCATTGAATTTTCTAATAGAGAGATTGAAGAAACCTTAAGTAGTATGGGGAAAGATATAGGTGTTCTTGAGAAAGTTGTTATTGAAGATAGGGATAGAACAGGTAGGATCATTGACCTCAGTTTTAAAGGAAGTAAAGGAAGTGCTACAGTAAAGGCAGCCAATTTCAGGAATGAGTTAGATCCAAAAAGATTAAAATCAACGAAGATATCAGAGATAAAAAAACAGGATGATAGGTATAGTTTTAGTGGTGCAGGTTTTGGTCATGGTGTGGGAATGAGTCAGTGGGGGGCATATGCTATGGCTAAAGATGGTCGTTCACCAGAGGAGATTGTTTCTCATTATTTTAAAGATATAGAGATTGTTAAAGAATATGATTGAACTATTTCCCCAAAAAGTTCTTGACAGTATGGCAAGATGATGTTAGAATGTATTTTGTCGTCACAAAAGATGGTGATAGACAACGCTGTCATTTTAAAATTTCCTTGACAGGAAGAGATAGAGATGTTAAGATATATCTTGTCGTCGCTAAAAGCGGTAAGTTGTTGGAACTATTAAGTAGTTGCATGATAAAAAGATTATTTCAAAAAAACTACTTGACAGTAATCGACAGAGATGATAAGATGTAAAACGTCGCTGTTAACAGCACTTGGAAAATGATTTTTGAAATAAAATAAAACTTCTTGACAAGTGAGGTTAAAAGTGATAAGATATAATTCGCTGACAGATAATAAAAAGTCAGTGAGATAAACAATTAATGTTCCTTGAAAATTGAACAACAAGCAATGACGCAAGTGCGAGCCTTTTTTAAATAAAAGGCAAGTATCCAAAAGAGTTCAAAAGTATTCAAAGAGTCACAAATAATCTATTAAAATTTTTAATGGAGAGTTTGATCCTGGCTCAGGACGAACGCTGGCGGCGTGCTTAACACATGCAAGTCGAACGACCCGCCTTAACAGAATCCTTCGGGATGAAGATAAGATCCGGGTAGTGGCGGACGGGTGAGTAACGCGTGGAGAACCTGTCTCTCAGTCAGGGATAACCTGGCGAAAGCCGGACTAATCCCAGATAGCCTTAAGAGTAAGCATTTACACTTAAGTAAAGGTGCCTAGGCATCGCTGAGAGGTGGCTCCGCGTCGGATTAGCTAGCTGGTGAGGTAATAGCTCACCAGGGCAACGATCCGTAGCTGGTCTGAGAGGACGATCAGCCACACTGGGACTGAGACACGGCCCAGACTCCTACGGGAGGCAGCAGTGGGGAATCTTCCGCAATGGGCGCAAGCCTGACGGAGCAACGCCGCGTGAGTGATGAAGGCCTTCGGGTCGTAAAGCTCTGTCCTTAAGGAAGAACCGTCAATGCAGGAAATGGCATTGACCTGACGGTACTTAAGGAGGAAGCTCTGGCTAACTACGTGCCAGCAGCCGCGGTAATACGTAGAGAGCAAGCGTTGTCCGGAATTACTGGGCGTAAAGGGTACGCAGGCGGATAGGCAAGTCAACTGTGAAATATACCGGCTTAACCGGTAAGGTGCATTTGAAACTGCCTATCTTGAGTGCAGAAGAGGAGAGCGGAATTCCTAGTGTAGCGGTGGAATGCGTAGATATTAGGAAGAACACCAGTGGCGAAGGCGGCTCTCTGGTCTGCAACTGACGCTGAGGTACGAAAGCTGGGGGAGCAAACGGGATTAGATACCCCGGTAGTCCCAGCCGTAAACGATGGACACTAGGTGTTGGTGGTTCGAATCCATCAGTGCCGGAGTTAACGCGATAAGTGTCCCGCCTGGGGATTACGGTCGCAAGACTGAAACTCAAAGGAATTGACGGGGGCCCGCACAAGCGGTGGAGCATGTGGTTTAATTCGATGCAACGCGAAGAACCTTACCGAGGCTTGACATCCCGTGACCATCTATGAAAGTAGAGTCTAGTCTTTGACTACACGGAGACAGGTGGTGCATGGCTGTCGTCAGCTCGTGTCGTGAGATGTTGGGTTAAGTCCCGCAACGAGCGCAACCCTTATCCTTAGTTACCAGCAAGTAAAGTTGGGGACTCTAAGGAGACAGCCGGTGAAAGCCGGAGGAAGGTGGGGATGACGTCAAGTCCTCATGCCCTTTATGCCTCGGGCTACACACGTGCTACAATGGTCAGTACAGAGGGGAGCGAAGCTGTGAAGTGGAGCAAATCTCAGAAAGCTGATCCCAGTTCGGATTGCAGGCTGAAACTCGCCTGTATGAAGTTGGAATCGCTAGTAATCGCAGGTCAGCATACTGCGGTGAATACGTTCCCGGGCCTTGTACACACCGCCCGTCACACCACCCGAGTTAGATGCACCAGAAGTCATTTGCGAATGCCAAAGGTGTGTCTGGTAAGGGGGGTGAAGTCGTAACAAGGTAGCCGTACGGGAACGTGCGGCTGGATCACCTCCTTTCTAAGGAGAATGCGTCAAGCTTGTTGTTCAACTTTGAGGGAACGTTAAAAATGTTTCCTTAAACTGTTCTTTGAAAACTGCATACAGGAAAAGACGAAGGTACCAGAAAAGAAGTAAGAGGTCTGAGGTAAGAAGTAAGAAAGCGAAGACGGAAACTTCTAGGAAGGTACTACAATTTTCTAAGAAGAAAGATTAAGCTAATAAGGGCTTACGGTGGATACCTAGGTACCTGGAGCCGAAGACGGACGTGCCAAGCTGCGAAAAGCCGCGAGTAGCTGCTAAGAAGCGTAGATACGCGGATATCCTAATGGGGAAACCCGGCGGTCGAGAGGGCCGTCATCATATAGTGAAAGAAGTAGCTATATGAAGGGAACCGGGGGAAGTGAAACATCTAAGTACCCCGAGGAAAAGAAATCAAAAGAGATTCCCTAAGTAGCGGCGAGCGAAAGGGGAAGAGCCCAAACACATTTAATGTAAGGCTACAGCCGTTGTTAAATGTGGGTTTAGGATAATCATGAGTGAGACTGTAGAATCACAAAGGCAGTTGAATCTTTAGCCGAATGACCTGGGAAGGTCAGCCAGAGAGAGTAAAAGCCTCGTAGGTGAAAAGGAGAGACACCTTAGATTATCCAGAGTACCACGGGACACGAGGAACCCTGTGGGAAGAAGGGAAGACCATTTTCCAAGGCTAAATACTACCAGGTAACCGATAGTGAACAAGTACCGTGAGGGAAAGGTGAAAAGAACCCCGTGAGGGGAGTGAAATAGAATATGAAACCGTAAGCTTACAAGCAGTGGGAGGACTATTAGAAAGTCTGACCGCGTACTTTTTGTAGAACGGACCGGCGAGTTATTCTTAGTAGCGTAAGGTTAAGCCAGAAAGGTGAAGCCGCAGCGAAAGCGAGTCTGAATAGGGCGCAAGTTACAAGGAATAGACCCGAAGCCAGGTGATCTACCCATGACCAGGGTGAAGCGGGAGTGAGAACCCGTGGAGGCCCGAACCAGGTGATGTTGAAAAATCATTGGATGAGTTGTGGGTAGGGGTGAAAGGCCAATCGAACCTGGAGATAGCTGGTTCTCCTCGAAATAGCTTTAGGGCTAGCCTCAAGGAATAAAACTAGGCGGTAGAGCACTGATTGGACTAGGGGCCCAACAAGGTTACCGAATCCATTCAAACTCCGAACACTTAAGTTTATAAGCCTTGGGAGTCAGACTACGTGGGATAAGCTTCGTAGTCGAAAGGGAAACAGCCCAGACCACCAGTTAAGGTCCCAAAGTACAGACTAAGTGGGAAAGGAAGTGAGGTCGCAAAGACAACCAGGATGTTGGCTTAGAAGCAGCCATACATTTAAAGAGTGCGTAATAGCTCACTGGTCGAGCGTCCTTGCGCCGAAAATGTAACGGGGCTAAAGTCTGTCACCGAAACTGTGGATGTGTAAATTGTTCACGGAGTCTATTGATAACTAAGAGATAGAGATATAGAGTTACATTTAGTCAAAAGTAACAAAAAGAAATTCAAAACGAGACTTTTGACCAAATGACTCCAGGCTAAAGTCTATTTAGCAAAGCAGTAGATTGCGTGAACAGTTTACACATGGTAGAGGAGCATTGTATAGTGGAAGAAGCTGTACCGTAAGGAGCAGTGGACGCTATACAAGAGAGAATGCCGGTATGAGTAGCGAAAAGAGGGGTGAGAATCCCCTCCGCCGAAAGTCTAAGGTTTCCTGAGGAAGGCTCGTCCGCTCAGGGTAAGCCGGGACCTAAGCCGAGGCCGAAAGGCGTAGGTGATGGATAATTGGTAGAGATTCCAATGCCGCTATTAATCGTTTGAATGAAGTGGGGACACGGCAAGAAAGACAAAGCACACGACTGGAGGTGTGTGCAGAAGCCCAAGGTAGGAATAAAGAGGCAAATCCCTTTATTTAACTATCGAAGGTGATCTGGACCCGAGAGAGGGGAAGTTGTCAAACAAGCTGTCAAGAAAAGCCACTAGTGAGATTAATAGTGCCCGTACCGCAAACCGACACAGGTAGACGGGATGAGAATTCTAAGGCGCGCGAGAGAACCCTTGTTAAGGAACTCGGCAAAATGACCCCGTAACTTAGGGAGAAGGGGTACCACGAAAGTGGGCACAGCAAAGAGGCCCAAGCGACTGTTTAGCAAAAACACAGGTCTCTGCTAAGTCGTAAGACGAAGTATAGGGGCTGACGCCTGCCCGGTGCTGGAAGGTCAAGGGGAAGTGTTAGGTGAAAACCAAAGCATAGAACCTAAGCCCCAGTAAACGGCGGCCGTAACTATAACGGTCCTAAGGTAGCGAAATTCCTTGTCGGGTAAGTTCCGACCTGCACGAATGGCGTAACGACTTGGGCACTGTCTCAACAAGGGACTCGGCGAAATTGTAGTACCAGTAAAGATGCTGGTTACCTGCGACAGGACGGAAAGACCCCGTGGAGCTTTACTGTAGCCTGATATTGGGTTTTGCTAAAGGATGTACAGGATAGGTGGGAGGCTAAGAGCTTGGTACGCTAGTATCAAAGGAGCCGCAAGTGGGATACCACCCTTTCTTTAGCGGAATTCTAACCAGAGGCCATAAACTGGTCATGGGACATTGTCAGGTGGGCAGTTTGACTGGGGCGGTCGCCTCCAAAAAAGTAACGGAGGCGCCCAAAGGTTCCCTCAGTGCGGATGGAAATCGCACGAAGAGTGTAAAGGCAAAAGGGAGCTTAACTGTGAGACCAACAAGTCAAACAGGTACGAAAGTAGGGCTTAGTGATCCGGCGGTATTGAATGGAAGAGCCGTCGCTCAACGGATAAAAGTTACCCCGGGGATAACAGGCTTATCTCCCCCAAGAGTTCACATCGACGGGGAGGTTTGGCACCTCGATGTCGGCTCGTCGCATCCTGGAGCTGAAGCAGGTTCCAAGGGTTGGGCTGTTCGCCCATTAAAGCGGTACGCGAGCTGGGTTCAGAACGTCGTGAGACAGTTCGGTCCCTATCCGTCGCAGGCGAAGGATACTTGAGAGGAGCTATCCCTAGTACGAGAGGACCGGGATGGACACACCGATGGTGTATCAGTTGTTCCGCCAGGAGCATAGCTGAGTAGCTAAGTGTGGAATGGATAAACGCTGAAAGCATCTAAGCGTGAAACCAGCCTCAAGATTAGGTATCCCACTCGCAAGAGGTAAGCCCCCTGGTAGATGACCAGGTTGATAGGTTGGAGGTGGAAGTGTGGTAACACATTAAGCTGACCAATACTAATAGGGCGAGGGCTTAATCTTAACTTTAAAAATTATTTTCCTGTATGCATTTTTGAAAGAATAGTCTATTGACAACTAAGATAGATATGCTATAATATTTGGTGTATTATAAAAAGCAGATAAAATTTTCGGTGGCAATTGCGGAGGGGAAACACCTGTTTCCATTTCGAACACAGCAGTTAAGTCCTCCAGCGCCTATGGTACTGCAAGGGTGACTTTGTGGGAGAGTGGGTCGCTGCCGATTTTATTTCCATAGGGCGTAGCCAAGTGGTAAGGCAATGGGTTTTGGTCCCATGATTCGCAGGTTCAAATCCTGCCGCCCTAGCCACAATATGTGGGCCATTAGCTCAGTCGGTAGAGCACCTGACTTTTAATCAGGGTGTCGGAGGTTCGATTCCTCCATGGCTCACCAATGACGCGGGGTAGAGCAGTCTGGTAGCTCGTCAGGCTCATAACCTGGAGGCCGTCGGTTCAAATCCGGCCCCCGCAACCAATTATATTCTTGTATGCTTTGTTTAAATACGGAGCACCTGTGGTACAACCAAATTTTTCTTATATGATTTTAGTTAGATACGGAGTGCCTGTGGTGCAACCAATTATATTCTTGTATGCTTTGTTTAAATACGGAGTGCCTGTGGTGCTACCAATTTCTCACACTTGATTTATTATTCAGTTGCATGTATAATTAATATAAAATTTCGATATGTTTTCTTGCGGGAGTAGCTCAGCTGGCTAGAGCATCAGCCTTCCAAGCTGAGGGCCGCGGGTTCGAATCCCGTCTCCCGCTCCATTATACATGGGTCTATAGCTCAGCTGGCTAGAGCATGCGGTTCATACCCGCAGTGTCAGTGGTTCAAATCCACTTAGACCCACCAATTAAGAGGTATGAGGTAAGAAGTCGGAAGTAAGTATTATTTTCTTACTTCTGATATCCTACCTTCAACATCTAAACCGGAGAGGTACCCAAGTGGCTGAAGGG
This sequence comes from Iocasia fonsfrigidae, assembly GCF_017751145.1. Taxonomy (GTDB): domain Bacteria; phylum Bacillota; class Halanaerobiia; order Halanaerobiales; family DTU029; genus Iocasia; species Iocasia fonsfrigidae. The sequence continues at coordinate 3,429,203 of NZ_CP046640.1, read as the reverse complement.
GCGGGTTTGCTAAACCTGTAGTAGGGTTTAACACCCTAGCGAGGGTTCGAATCCCTCCCTCTCCGCCATATGCCCTCATCGTCTAGGGGTCCAGGACACCAGGTTTTCATCCTGGCGGCAGGGGTTCGAATCCCCTTGAGGGTGCCATTTTGGGCGAATAGCTCAGTTGGGAGAGCACCTGCCTTACAAGCAGGGGGTCACAGGTTCGAGCCCTGTTTCGCCCACCATAAAAGAAGTAAGAGGTCAGAAGTAAGAATTCATAAGACTTGATGATGAATTATGCTTTTGAGTAAGTGCAAACTAAATTTGCATTCAATCCTACCTCTGATGTCATACTTCTGACATCTAAATACGGAGGCGTAGCGTAGTGGTTTATCGCGCCGGCCTGTCACGCCGGAGATCGTGGGTTCAAATCCCATCGCCTTCGCCATTTTTTTTGCCAATGTAGCTCAGCAGGTAGAGCACTTCCATGGTAAGGAAGGGGTCACCGGTTCAAATCCGGTCATTGGCTCCAGTGTAATATGGGGATATAGCTCAGTTGGGAGAGCGCTTGACTGGCAGTCAAGAGGTCAGGGGTTCAAGTCCCCTTATCTCCACCACAACGGATGTAAGAGGTAAGAAGTCAGAAGCAAGAGACTTGAATTTAGTGTTTTTAATGGTATTTATAATATTAATTAGGATTCACAGGTTGTTAGTTGGTTTTATAAGTGCAAACCAAATTTGCATTCAATCCTACCTCTGATATCCTACATCCTACTTCTAAAAAGCGGAGGGGTGCCCGAGTGGCTAAAGGGAGCAGACTGTAAATCTGCCGGCGATGCCTACGAAGGTTCAAATCCTTCCCCCTCCACCAGATGCGGGAATAGCTCAGCTGGTAGAGCATCTCGTTGCCAACGAGAAGGTCGCGGGTTCGAATCCCGTTTCCCGCTCCATATTTATACTTATGTATACATCACTCTAGCGTTTTATGTAGAGTGTTTTTTTATTATTATAATTTTTGGTTTTGATTAAATAAGATAAACTCTAGTTAAAAAAAGGGATTACTTATTTTATGAAGAAGTATAACTAAGTTATTTTTTTAATGAATATTTCAACCGGTTGCAAGACTTGTAATATAACGAGTATAATGATATATAAAAGAACTGTAAATTTAGTTAAAAAAGATGTGGAAATTAATTATACAAGATGCTTAATTAGTAATAAATAATAAAAGGGGAGATTGAAGTGAGAGCATATCATCGGAATAAATATCAAGAAAAACCTTTATACCCTTGTGAGCCGTGGAATATAACAGAGGATAGCTTTTCAGTAGAGACTAATCATCATAATGAGGCGATCTTTTCCCTCGGAAATGGGTATATGGGGATGCGAGGGACATTAGAAGAAGATTACTCTGGACCAGACTATACTTCTACACCAGGTATGTATATCAATGGTGTATATGGCTCAGAGGAGATAATATATCCTGAAGAGGCGCCAGATTTACCTCGTCAGAGTCAAACTATGTTAAACCTGGCAAAATGGTCATCTATCAATCTATATATTAATGGTGAAAAATATGACCTGCTTCAGGGTGAGGTGAGTGACTACAGTCGATCACTTGATATGAAAAAGGGTGTTTTGCTAAGGGAATTAACCTGGACCAGTCCAGGAGGGAAAAAAATATTTTTTAATATTTTACGGTTTTTATCTCAGGATAAACCCCATTTGGGGATGATTATTTATAAATTTAAGCCGCTAAATTTTTCCGGACATGTTTTATTAAAGACAAGAATAATGGGTGATTCTACTAATTATCATCATTTGAGAAATAAAAGGGAACTTGTAGTTAAAGACAGAGGTTTTCAAGGAGAAATTGAGTACATTATTCAGAAAGCAACCAGTACATTTATTGCAACTGGTATGGCATGTAGGAATGTTTTAATACCTTCTAATGAAGGTGTTATTATAAGCAAAAAACACCTGTCTTCAGAGAAAGGGCTTAGTGTTGAATATGAACTTAATGTTGAAAAGGGAAAAGAATATTCTCTACAGAGATATTTATGTGTATATACATCATTAGATTTAGGTCTTAATATTGACTTTTCAGAGCTTGAAAATAAATTGAAAAATAAACTTATAAATAACCTAAATATTGCTGTGGAGATGGGGGATAAAAATCTATTAAAAAAGCATACTGATTATATGGCAGAATACTGGAGTGATGTTGATGTAAAAATATATGGTGATTTAGCTTTACAACAGGCGTTCAGATTTAATGCCTTTCATCTTTTACAGTCTACCGGCCGTGACGGTAGAACAAATATTGCTGCTAAAGGTTTAACAGGTGAGTATTATGAAGGGCATTATTTCTGGGATACTGAAACATATATCATGCCGTTTTTCCTTTATAGTAGGGCAGAAATTGCCAAAAGTCTATTAATGTACCGCTATCATAACCTTGATAAGGCAAGGAAAAATGCTAGGAGGGTAAGACTTGATGGGGCTCTTTTCCCCTGGAGGACAATTAATGGTGAAGAGGCATCTGGCTTTTTTATGGGTTCTACTGTTCAATATCACATTAATGCAGATATAGCTTATGCTATTTATCAATATTATAATACCACTAAAGATAAGGACTTTTTGCATAATTATGGTGCAGAAATATTAGTAGAGACTGCCCGTATGTGGATAGATCATGGTGGATATATACCACTTCGAGATGGGAAGTTTTGTATTAATGAGGTCTGCGGTCCTGACGAATATAAACCAGGTGTTAATAATAACTGTTATACCAACTATATGGCTAGATTCAACTTGCAGTGGGCAATAGAGGTGATTAAGAAAACTGCTGAAGAAAACCCTAAGGCATATCGTGATTTAAAAGAGCGAATTAAGCTAGAGGAAGAAGAAATAGATGCCTGGCAAAAGGCTGCGGACAATATGTTTCTGCCATTTAATAAAGAACTCGGTATTCACCCACAGGATGACTCTTTTCTTTATAAAGAAGCAATCGATGTAGATGCTATTCCTTCTGAAGAAATTTCTCTGGTAAAGCACTGGCATCCATTGGTTATCTGGAAATATCAGGTTATTAAACAGGCAGATGTAATATTGCTGATGTTGTTATTGGGAAATCTCTTTTCTTTAGAAGAAAAAAAAGCTAATTATGATTTTTATGAGCCGAAAACAACACATGATTCTTCCTTATCACCGGCTATTCACAGTATAATTGCGAATGAGATTGGTTATATGGATGATGCCTATAATTATTTTATGATGACAGCCCGTTTGGATCTTGATGATTATAATAATAATGCTTATCAGGGTGTGCATACAGCATGTATGGCAGGTTCCTGGTTAGCTTTGATTAAGGGGTTTGCTGGCATGCGCAATTATGACGGAAAGTTATATTTCAATCCCTGTGTTCCTCGAAAATGGAAGGGGTTTGCCTTTAAGATAAAATTTCAGGATAGACAAATTAAGATAAGTGTTAAGCGTGATAAAACTTATTATAAGTTAATTACAGGTGAAGAGATTAGGATTTTCCATAAGGGAGAGAGATTCTTATTATCAGCTGGCAGAGGAATAGAAAAAAGCAATTTTTAAATTTTTAAGGAATTCATTAAAAAAAGAAGGAATTTTTTAATAAATGTTTAAATATAAATTATATTGTAGTGTTTTACAACCGGTTGTAGAATTTTAAAAATCAGATATACAACCGGTTGTAAAACATAAAATATAAGGGGGGTTAATAGTGAAAAAAAGTATTTGGATGATGGTTTCAGCAATTCTACTTATGGGAGTAATTTTTGCAGTAGCTGTAAGTGCTGACGAGACAATAACAATTATGGGGGTCTGGGGTGGAAATGAATTAGAGGCCTTTACTAAAGTTATGGAGACATTTGAGGCTGCCTCTGGAATTGAGGTCGAGTTTGAAGGGACAAGGGATCTGCCTACTTTATTAACTACAAGGCTGGAAGCAGGTAATCCACCAGATATAGTTCATTTAACTGGTTTAGGAATGATGGAAGAACTTGCCCGGGAGGGAGATTTGGTAGATCTGATAGATGTACTTGATATGCCACAATTTAATGAAGATTATAATGCTGTCTGGAAAGAACTGGCTACATATGAAGATGGTATGTATGGTATATATATATCTGCTGATGTCAAGAGTTTAGTCTGGTATAATCCTAAAGCCTTTGCTGCTAAAGGATATATAATCCCGAGTGACTGGGATGATATGGAAGCATTAATGGATAAAATGATTTCTAATGGTGATATTCCCTGGGCAATTGGACTTGAGTCAGGTGCAGCCAGTGGATGGCCTGGGACGGACTGGATTGAAGATATTATGTTAAGAACTGCTGGACCTGAGGTATATGACCAGTGGGTTAATCATGATATTCCCTGGACTGATGAAAGGGTCAAAAGGGCGTTTGAGATTTTCGGTGAAATTGCACGAGATTCCAGTTATGTCTGGGGAGGACCAACGGCAGTGAATGCTAGTAACTTTGGTGATGCTGTAACACCTCTATTTGCTGAACCGGTTCAGGCTTATATGCATCGTCAGGCTAGTTTTATTACCAGTTTTATTAAAGATAATAACCCTGATTTACTTGCTGGTGAGGATTTTAATTTCTTTGCCTTTCCTGAAATTGAAGAGGAATACGGGACACCTGTACTTGGTGCTGCCGATATGATGGGCTTAATGACAGATAAACCAGCAGCAAAGCAGTTTATGAGATTTCTTGCCTCACCTGGGGCACAATCTATCTGGGTTAGTGAACTTGGTAAGATAGGTGTAAATAAGAGAATTAATCCAGCTGTTTATCCAGATGAATTAACAGCTAAAATGGCTGAAGTCTTGAAAAATGCAGAAGTATTTAGGTTTGATGGTTCAGATTCTATGCCTAAAGCAATTGGCTCTGGTGCTTTCTGGACTGGGGTGGTAGATTATGTAAATGGTCAGGACCTTGATAGTGTCCTGGAATACATAGAATCAGTTGCTGATGAAACATATACATCTGGTGCAGCAACTAATTAAGGGGATGTTAATTAATGAAGTTGAAAAATCAAAAACTGTGGGTGGCCCTTTTTATAGGGCCTGCTCTTTTTTTTATAACCGTCTTTTTATTATATCCGTCAGTTCATACAATGATTATTAGTTTTCTGGGGAAACGCTCTGAGACATTTGTAGGAATGAAGAATTATATTTATTCCTTTACATCGCCCACAATGTTAACAGCTTTTAGAAATAATCTGATGTGGCTGGTATTTTTTACAGCAGGAACGGTTGGTATGGGATTATTAATGGCGATTCTGGCAGATAAAATTAAATATGAAAAATTAGCTAAAACAATTATATTTATGCCTATGGCAGTATCTTTTGTAGGAGCCAGTGTTGTCTGGAAGTTTGTTTATACATATAAACCGATATTTACTAATCAAATAGGCCTATTAAATCAAGTGATTGTATTATTTGGCGGCAGTCCAAAGGGTTGGTTGATGAAAGGCCCCTGGATGAATAATTTTTCTCTAATATTTGTAGGTATTTGGATCTGGACTGGATTTTGTATGGTACTTCTGTCAGCTGCCTATAAGGGCATACCCCGGGAATTAATGGAGGCCGGTAGGGTTGATGGTGCCAATGAGTGGCAGGTATTTACTAAAATAATTATTCCTTCAATGAAGAGTACTATTGCTGTAGTTACCACAACGATGATTATTAATGTACTTAAGATCTTTGATATAGTCTATGTAATGACAAACGGTAATTATGGAACAGAGGTTATTGCTAATAGAATGTATAAAGAAATGTTTCAGTATCGCAACTATGGTAGGGCCAGTGCAATTGCAGTGATATTGTTCCTGCTGATTATACCAGTTATTGTAATGAATATTAAAAGGATGAAAGGGGAGGACAGCTAATGGAGTCAAATAAAGCTTTTGCTAAAATCATCTTGCATCTTCTTATTATTATAACAATTTTTGTCTGGATCTTGCCTACTATGGGTTTATTGATTACGTCTTTTCGTCCAGCAGAGGATGTAAATAATACAGGCTGGTGGACAGTGTTCAGCAGTCCGCTGGATTTTACACAATATACTATCGAAAATTACAGTAGGGTTTTTCATTCAGTTGGAATGGATGTAGCTTTTAAGAATTCATTTTTAATTGCAATTTTTGGAACATTAATTCCGGTTGTTGTAGCAGCCTTTGCAGCCTTTGGCTTATCGAAATTAAGCTTCAAGGGTCGGGGTATAGTCTATGGTGTTATTATTAGTTTGCTGGTAGTTCCTTTACAGCTAACCTTTATACCAATCTTAAAACTATATAATATAATTAATTTATCAGGTACTTTTGTTGGCTTATGGTTAGCCCACACAGGATATGGCCTGCCCCTGGCAGTTTTTATGCTCCACAATTTTTTTCAGGGATTACCTGATGATTTATTCGAAGCAGCTTATATTGATGGGGCTTCAATCTGGACTGTATTTTACCGTCTGGCATTACCACTATCAGTACCGGCGATTGCTTCACTTTTTATTTTTCAATTTCTATGGGTGTGGAATGACCTCCTGGTTGCCTTAATATATCTGGGTGGTAGTAGAAGTGTAGCACCCTTAACAATGAAACTGACCAATCTAGTAGGTTCCTATGGGCAGGACTGGCATTTACTAACATCTGCTGCCTTTATATCAATGATTATCCCTCTAATTATCTTCTTTTCATTACAACGCTACTTTGTAAAGGGAATACTGGCTGGTTCAGTAAAGGGATAAAAAGAGGATTTGTAGATAAGATAGAGAATAACTATCTTTAAAGGTGATTATAAATGGGTAATAAAACAATGGAAGATATAGCAAAGGAAGCCAGGGTATCGAAGTCAACAGTTTCCCGGGCTCTGGGGGATGACCCTAGGGTAAATGAAAACACCAGAAAAAGAATTAAAAAACTTGCTAAAAAAATGAATTATCAACCACATAAAGCGGCACAGGCCCTGGCCAATAAAAATACTAATGTGATTGGAGTAGTTTTCCCCAAAATACCACGTTCAATAGCGGATCCCTTTTTCCTGGAGTTTTTACAGGGCATTGGAGAGGTCGCTGTAATAAATGGATACAGCCTTACTCTATTTAATGATAATAGTGACTATGGTAAATTGGAAAAGATCTTTCATAAACATAATGTTGATGGTATTATCTTAACTGAACCCAGAACTAATGACCTCAGGGTTACTTATCTTAAAAAAGAAGGATTACCATTTGTTTTTTTAGGCAATCCGATGGGGGATCAGGATGCTTACTGGGTAGAAACGGACAATAGAAGTGGTGCCTATCAGGCAGTAGATTATTTGATTAAAGCTGGTCATAAAAGGATTGCTACAATCACTGGACCTATGGGTTTAGTAGCAGGAAAATATCGTTTGCAGGGTTATAAAGATGCTTTGCTAGATAAGGGGCTGGCTGTCAATTCTGATTTTATAATAAATGCTGATTTTACTCAGGAAGGCGCCTATCGTGCTGCTAAAAAATTGCTGTTAAGTAAAGATTTTACTGCTATATTTGCAGCCAATGACTTGATGGCCCTGGGGGCGATTAAGGCCCTAAAAGAACAGGGTTTAACAATACCAGGAGATATAGCTATTATGGGATATGATGGCATTCAGATTGGTGAGTATATTGATCCCCCATTAACAACCATTAGTCAGCCGGGTAAAAAGATGGGTGAGATAGCTACAGAGCTTTTATTAAAATTAATTCAAGGGGAATATATAAGTGAAAACCATATTCTGCTTTCACCTGAATTGATAGTCAGGGACTCAGTATAAGTAAAACGGCTGTTTTCCATAATATTATGATATTTATGGTAAATTTTCTTGACAAAAATAGGCTAGTATATATATAATAGTATAAAGAATATTAAACAGACGACTACATAATATTTTTTTGAGCACTGCGTTCAAACGATTGCATAATTTACTCGACTCTTATATTCTTAACAATCTGATGATTAGGTATAATCGAAATTTAAATATTAAATATATTTTTTCAAATATTTGCATTTAATAAAATAGACGTCTTTGCAAATGTAGATTTTAAACAAGGAAAAATATTAATAGTGATGATAGATATGTTGCTGCTTGTTGTTTTGGCTAGTGTTAGATAAATATTTAAGGATTAATTCAGATACTACTTGTACTATGTTGCCTTAGAAAGGATATATTTGAAATGATTAAAAACTTAGAGGAACTTGTAATAAAACTAAAAAATAACTCAATAGTAATAAGCATTATCGAATATGGTAGTAGAAATTGCTATGACTCTTATGGGAATGGTGATTATGATATTTTTGTTATAGTTGAAGAAAGATTCTATTCCATAGAGAGTTTGCATTTTTATATTAATGATATTCCTGTTGATTTAAATATTCGGACAATAGAAGATTTAAAAAGAGAGAAACCTTTATCATTTATAGATTTTTCAATATATGAAGGCAGAATTATATATGATAAAAATAATGTAGTTTGTAATCTTATAAGAGAAAATAAACAAAACTGGAATGAGGAAGAAAATAGTTTTTCTGAACATGACATTGCATTTGACCGTTTTAGTAAAAAGCATGTATTAGATAAAGTCAAAGGTAGGTTAGATACTAATCCTATTTTATGTAATTTGCTACTTGATACGAATATATACTGGTTAATACAATCATATTTTAAATTTAATAAGATGGCATATCTAGGTGAGAAAAAAGCGATTAGTTATATAAAAAAGAAAGAACCTGATATTTATCAACAATTAGAAGAATTTTATCAAAAAAGTAATCTGGAAGATAAGGTGAGTATAACTGAAAAGATAATAGATTTAGTTTTAAAAGATGTAGGAGGTCTATGGAAGCAAAATGAAATAATTGCATTTGGAATTAATAGAGAGGTAAATAATTTAAAAGAAAAAGGTAAAAAGATTTACGATATTTTACTAGAACCTCACAACTGTGAATAGTATGTGCTATTTTGCCTATGATTAAAAACAGCCTAGTAACAGTGATATTATCTAAAATATCTCAAGATTCTATTTTATTTTTGACTTGAATATGCATTGACTTCAGATGGCTTTCAGAGATTAAGATTATTAATATGCAAACATTTGAAAATATTACATAGAATCTATTGTACATCAAAAAGAAGAAATATATAATATTTGTACATAATCACATATATTTTTATGTTAATCTTATGGTATCTCCTAAAATGAAATTTATTTTCATGAAGAAAAATTTCTAGTTTATACAAACGTTTGCAGATGTTATAAAAAAGAAAGGGTGAAAAAATGAAGAGAGTTGTTATGTTGTTAGTTTTGATGGTTTTGGTATTAGGCTTATCGTTTAATGTTGAGGCAACAAAATTAGTAGTTTGGGAGAGTTCTGGAACTGAAGAGGAATTTGTTAAGTTGGTAGGTGAGAAGTATACTGAGGAAACTGGAGTAGAAATTGAAGTAGTAGCGATTGATCAATTATCACAAAGTGATAAACTGGCATTAGACGGACCTGCTGGTAAGGGTGCAGATATTGTAGCCTGGCCAAATGATGCGATAGGGAAAACAGTTGAACAAGGCTTATTATGGCCATTGCCGAAAGACAAGTTAAATTTTGATGGGTATACAGAATCAGCAGTACGTGCTGTGCGTTATAAAGGTAAATTATATGGTTTGCCTTATGCTATGGAAACGGTAGCAATTATTTATAATAAAGATCTGATTCCTGAAATACCCGCTACTTTTGATGAGTTTTTGGAAAAAGTTTTAGAATTAAACAAACCTAATGAGCAGCAGTATGGTTTTATGGGCCAAATATGGAAACTTTATCATATCTTTGGTTTTATTTCAGCTTATGGTGGTTATGTATTTAAAGAAACTGAAAATGGTCTGGATGTAAATGATATTGGTTTGGCTACTGAAGGAGCTATTAAAGCAGTAAAATTAATTAAGACTTTTAGAACTTCAGGGCTTATGCCTGAAGGTATAACCGATGATATTTTTGATGGGCTCTTTCAGGAAGGGAAATTAGCAGCTCAGATTAGTGGTCCCTGGGCTTTTGGAAATTATAAAGAGGCAGATATAAACTATGGTATTGCTCCTTTTCCCAAACTTGATAACGGAGAATATCCCCATACCTTGATTGGAGTTAAAGCATACTATATCAGTGCTTTTAGTGAACAGAAAGAAGAGGCTCTTAAGTTTATCAAGTGGTTGACAAATAAAGAAAATAGCTTTAAACATTATCAAGAAGCTGCTATTATTCCAACTAGGGATGATGTTATTTCTTTGCCGGAATTTCAGGAGAATGAAGATTTGAGGGCATTTGCAATTCAGGCTAGACGCGGAATTCCGATGCCTAATATCCCGGAGATGATGCAGGTCTGGGATCCGGTAGAAAATACTCTTCCTTTTATTTTTAAAGGACAGGTTAGTCCTGAAGAGGTATTGCCGATAATGGTAGAACAGATTAAAGAAAATATTGAGCAGATGAAACAATAGCAATAAGCTAGATTATTTTTGCGGTTGATTCTCTCTGATAGTAGATAGGGTCAACCGCCAGATTTGAAAGGAGAGAATATGTTGGAACCTCAAATACAGAAAAAGATTAAAAAGATTGAGAATAGACGTTGTATTGCTGCAATATTATCAACAGTTTTTATGGGAGCAGGGCAGATAGCTAATGGTCAGTTTATTAAAGGGTTTTTATTTATTATATTTAATGCCTTTGTTATTATCAATAGCATTCCTTATTTTATCAGAAGTTTTCAGGGGCTAGTGACACTGGGAGAAACTCCTATGAAAGACCATTCCCTTTTTTTTATGGTTTACGGTATTATTGCTCTGTTACTGTTGTTAGTTATTCTTGCTATATATTTATTTAATATCAGGGATGCTTATAAAAATGGGAAATTACTGGATAATGGTCAAAAGCCAGCTAGCTTTTATATTTCACTAAAAAGAATTATCGAAGGTGGTTATCCTTATATAGTTCTTTCACCTGGATTAATTGTTATTACAGCAATAACAATTCTTCCTATGATTTTTTCTATGTTAATTGCTTTTACAAATTATGATCTTTATCACTCACCCCCGAAACATATTCTTGACTGGGTAGGTATCAAGAATTTTTATAAGGTTTTGACTCTAGGTTCCTGGTCAAAAACCTTTAGAAATATATTTGGCTGGACGGTAATCTGGTCAATACTTTCTACAGTAAGTACTTTTGGGCTAGGTGGATTTTTGGCTATTTTATTGAATAACCCCCGGATAAAATTTCGGAAGATAATTCGGACACTACTGATTTTACCTTGGGCAATACCAGCATTTGTCAGTATTCTTATCTGGCGGGGGATGCTTAATACTAATTTTGGGATAATTAATAAACTTCTGGTTCAATTATTTAATATAAATAATATTCCCTGGCTTTATGAAGTATTTTGGGCCAGAGTGGCGCTAATTCTGGTTAATCTCTGGTTAGGTTTTCCCTATGCTATGATTTTAATTACAGGTATTTTGCAGAGCATTCCCGGTGATCTCTATGAAGCAGCAATAGTTGATGGGGCCAGTGGTTGGCAGAAGTTTAGAAATATTACCCTGCCTCTGCTTTTATACTCAATGGCTCCTCTGTTAATTATGACCTTTGCCTATAATTTCAATAATTTTAATATTATTTACCTGTTAAATGATGGAGGGCCGGCTGTGTTTGGCTGGCAGGGAGGTGCTGGTGGTACCGATATTTTAATATCCTGGATCTTTAAATTAACTTTTCAGAAATTAAAATATAATTATGCTTCTGCAATCTCTATAATAATCTTTATTATCATTGCTGGATTTAGTATCTACAATTTCAGAAGAACCAGGTCTTTTCAGGAGGAGGAGATGTTACAATGATTAGATCTCAGAGGTTTCAAAGTAATCTTAAATTAGTTTTTACTTATATATTTATTATTTTTATGGTTCTGGTTGTTTTTTTCCCAGTAGTTTGGATATTTAGTTCATCTTTAAATCCTGGTGATAGTCTTTTCAGTAGTTCTTTTTTTCACCAAAATATGACATGGAGTCACTATACCGAATTATTCCAGGAAACAGACTTTTTCATCTGGTACTGGAATACTATCAAAGTTGGCACCTTTACTTCACTGCTGACTATATTGTTGGTCTCTTTTACTGCTTATTCTTTTTCCAGACTGGATTTTATAGGGAAAAAACAGGGATTAATGGGATTACTTGTTTTACAGATGTTTCCGGGGATAATGAATATGGTTGCACTATATGTTTTATTGAATTTAATAGGCTTGCTTGATACTCATTGGGGGCTAGTTCTGATTTATTCAGGTGGTGCTATTCCTTATAATAGCTGGCTTATGAAGGGTTATCTTGATACTATTCCCCGCTCCCTGGAAGAAGCTGCTATAATTGATGGAGCCAGTCGTTGGAAAATTTTTTGGAGAATTATTTTTCCTCTCTCTTTACCAATAATTTCTGTAATTGCAATTTTAAATTTTATAGCTCCATTTGGTGACTTTCTTTTTGCTAGATTGATTTTAACTTCACAAAAAAATTGGACTATGGCTGTTGGTTTATATGATTTTATTAGTGGACAATATGGACAGCATTTTACCCAGTTTGCAGCTGGAGCATTACTGGCTGCCTTACCTATTACAATAATTTATCTTTCTTTACAGAAGCTAATGATTGGTGGTCTCACTAAAGGGGCAAACAAAGGATAGTTGAAATGAAGTAAAATATTGAAAACCTTTTAAAATGTAATACAATGATGAAACTTAAACGTATAAGTTGTTATATTATAAAAAGGAGATGCTGAAATTTATGTCTTCCCCAAAAAATAAAAACTTAAAAAAAGTTACAATGAGAGATATTGCAAGAGAAGCAGGTGTCTCTGTTGCAACTGTATCTTATGTGATAAACAATAATACTAATGAAACAATTTCTTCTAGTACAAAAAATAAAATTATGACGATTGCACGGGAGATGAACTACATCCCTGACCTTGTTGCTCGTTCACTGGTTAGTGGAAAATCAGGATTAATTGGTGTTTTCATTGTTAATGATTATTCTGTGGATTTCCCCTGGAAAAAATGTTATTACAGTGAATTTATTAATTGGCTTGAGAGGATGTTTGCTTTTGAAGGCTACCATATACTATTGTCTAATATTGATATAGAAAATCCCAAGCTGGATATAATTTTTCAACGGGATTTAGAGGGAGTATTCATTGTTGATGTAAGAAAAAATTTGTTTTATGAGCTTTCAAATAAATTTAATGTACCCATTATAATTGTAGATAGCTATATTGATGATTTGATTTTCCATAAAATTGTACCTGATTTTGAAAGTGCAATTCAAAAAGGAAAAGACTTGCTGGGAAATAATGAATTATTTTTGGTTATGGATAAGTTCAATAATAGAGAAATGAACCAGAAAATTCAATATTGTTTTGGTGGAGATGAAGCAGATATACATATGGTAGAATCTATCTATGAATTCGAAGATTTTTTAAAGAGTCATAAAGGCAAAAAAGGAATTGTATTAAATGAGTTTCTAGGGACAATAGTAGCAAATTTCATTGATCCACCAAACATTGCGGTAATAAGTACCTGCGGTAGCTCATATATAATTCCAAAAAGAGCCAAAAAGGTTGTTTTTGACGTTGAAAAGAAAGCTAAAACAGCCGTGACTATAATGATGAACTATTTAAATAGAAAATTTGCAGTAGATAAGTATACAATTTTTAAAGAGAAGGAATTTTCTTTAAAAGCTTAAACGCTTAAGTTGTTGGTGAGGAGGAGTTGATTTTGAATATTTTACGCTAATAAATAACTATCAAGTGTTAGTTGGTTTATTTGATAATAAACAGTACATTCATTTTATTTGGGGTAGCAGTCATTCAAAATGAAGATATCGTTAAGTAGAAAAGTAGAAATCAGAATTAAAGGAAGGTTGTTTTCAAAGACTTATCACATTTTGCACATATACGAGTGATACCACGGTCATATGAGGAAAGAAGCGGTAAGATGTTTATAATGAACAACAAAAACGATTTAATACAAATCTCTGATAAACAATATAATATTAATTTTGTATTAATGATATTGGGGAGAATAATATCAGAACTAGGTACTTCAATTTTTACTTTTTCAATTAGTTTATATGTACTCAGTACAACGAAATCTGCTGCTTTATTTACCTCTGTTCTAAGTTTTTCCATACTCCCTAATATTTTGACAAATATTATAGGAGGTATGGTTGTTGACTGTTGTAACAAGAAAAAATTAATTGTAGGAAGTGATTTGGCCAGCGGAGCTATTATATTTGTTTTCTTACTGTTCTTTAAATTATACCCATCAAATATTATCATTATTATAATATTTAGTATGGGATTATCCATGATACAAAGCCTATTTTCACTAACAATGACTTCTTCCATTGCTAATGTGGTAAAGACAAAACAAGTATCAAAGTTAAATTCTGTTTTTACTGCTTATGGTTCTACAATCAGTATGATGGGACCTTTTCTAGGGGCTTTAGTATATCAGAATTTCAGTATGGCAGTCATATTTTATATTAATGGATTTTCGTTTATTATTTCCGGATTATTAGAAACTTTTATTGTTTTTTATCGGTATAACGCTGGGGAAAAAGGCGAGAAGAAAAATAACTTAATCAAAGAGTATAGAGAAGTATTTTTATATTTAAAGGATACTAATCAAGTACGACTTTTGTTAATCATAAATAGTTTTCTTGTTTTGGTTTTTGCTCCATTGGGAGCTGTTATTGTACCATATGTTTCGTATAATATACTTAATGTATCTGAACTTCAGTTGGCTGTTATCCAGGGAAGTTTGGCTGTAGGTGCACTTATTGCATCTTTGCTTATGACTTTTATTCCTACTGTTAATGAGCTTTTAAAACGCTTGTACATAATTATACATATGCAGACGTTTGGTATGTTTCTTCTATGTTTACCTATATTATTTATATCCACTGATCGTACAAAGTGGATTGTAACCATCTTTTTTTCGGGTTGTCTGGTTTTTTTGGGCGTTGTAGGTGTCATTAGAAGCATTCCAATATTTGCTTATTTACAAACGAGTGTTCCAGAACAGATTAGAGGTAGATTTTTTGCTGTTCAAAATACATCATTTACTTTTTTTTCCTTTTTAGGAATGTGGATATACGGTATTCTTTTGGATAAAATTTTATGGATTTATTTGATACTGGCTTCCGGTACAGCAAGTTTAATAGTAATTGGCTTTTTGCAATTATGTAATAGGGAAATAAATGGGGTCAATGTCGAGAAATCGGAGTATAATCCATGAAGCTGTAATAATATTATTAAAATATTATTAATACAAAGAGGTGGATAAACATGAGATTAAGCAAAATAAATGGGAAGAAAAGGTTTATTATCTTATTATTTTGGCAAAAATTTATTTCTAATTTTTCTTTATATACCAAACTTCTTATTTCGTTTTTAATTGTGATTTTGATACCTGCTTTTTTCATTTCCTGGAATAGTCTTAAACTATCCAGTAATTCACTTAATCGAAATATGGATGAGCAATTGTTGTTTGGAAAAAGGATTGTAACCAGGATTTATAAGAATGAAATAGTTAATTTAGAAAATATTGCGGACATAAAAGCGAAAGAAACTTTATTACAGGAAGCTGTCAGTAGTAAAAACATCTTTACTTTGTTGAGAGTTTTATCCTCAAATTTTATTGATAAATATAAAATTAATATTGCTGAGGTTTTGGACAGCCAGGGGGAAAAGCTTTCCGGGCGTGGTAATTTACCTGATGGTTTTCATAGTCTCAATTTCAAATTGTTAAATTTTATTATAGAAAATAAATTAACAGTTAATCAGATAGAGATGACTAATGAAGGTATATTAATTAAAGGTGCAGCAGCTATTATTGACCCAGATATACAGAGTAAGGTTAATGGGGTATTTATGGTTGCTAAGGTTTTAAATAAAAATTATTTTCTTTCTTTAGATAAAGAACTGGGCATGGAATTTTTACTTTTTGATAAAAATGGAAACCTTGTAACATCTTCTTTCAGCGAATTAAAAATCAATAATCCTGGCTTTGACGAAACGATAACTGAAAAGGACTTACTCTGGAAGAACATGGATTTAGTAGGTGAAAGCTATCGGATGGTGGGTTATTCCTTGAAAGACCATCAGAATGAATTGATTGGTTATCTAGCCCTGGCTTTACCGAGGGATCCGATTCTGATGACTGAAAAAAAGATGACAACAACAATAATAATTTATACAATCTTGAGTATTATTATTACATCTTTAATTGCCCTATTTTTAACCTGGAATATTAGTAATCCTATCAAAAGAATTATTCAGTTGGTAGATAAAATAGCAGATGGTGATTTGCAACAGGAGATTAGAGTTGAAGGAAAGGATGAACTTGAGCACCTGAAAGGCAGTATAAAACAGATGTTAAAAAATCTTCGGGAACTGATTTTTGAGGTTAAAGCTGGTTCTAAAAAGATAACGGAAACTGCTGAAGAACTTTCTACTTCAACTCAGGAAACAGCAGCAATTACTCAACAGGTTTCTGCAACCAGTGATAGGATCTCTTCAGAAACCGAGGAACAAGCTGGTCAAATTAATGAAGTTATTCAACTGGTAAGACAAATGTTAAGTTCTAATAAGAATATATCAGATGGGATTCAACTAGTTGCAGAAAAATCTAATTTAGTTAATGAACAGGTAGAATCTGGTCAAGATTCTCTGGAAAAGTTATTATTGCAGATAGAAAAAATGGCTAGCACAGTTGAAGATTCAACCCAGGTTATTCAACAGTTAGATATTCATTCTCAAGAGATTAATAATATCATTAATCTAATTAGTGAAATTAGCGAACAAACTAATCTTTTAGCTTTAAATGCTGCAATTGAAGCTGCCAGGGCGGGTGAACATGGGCGTGGTTTTGCAGTTGTTGCAGATGAAGTACGTACTCTAGCAAACCAATCAAATAGAGCGGCAACAAATATTTACAAAATAATATCAGAGATTCAGAGAGAAACCAAAAATGCTGTTATGGTAATGAATGAAGAGTCCCTGATTATTGAGGAAGGGATTGAAATTGGAAATAGGGCTCAACAGGCTTTTGCAGATATTCAACAAGCAGTTAAGACTACAGTTCATATCGCAGATGAAATAGCCTTGGCAACTAAAGAACAGAATAAAAATAATGAGGAGGTAAGTAATACAATTGAGGAGTTTGACCAGGTTACAAAAAGTACTGTTGAAGGGATAAAACAAATTAACCAGGCTATAAATGAACATTTTCACTCGATGGATGGATTGGCCACTTTATCTGAAAGTCTATTAACTATGGTTGACAGACTACATATTTTACTTAAGAAATTTAGAACTTGATTTAAAATCGAGAAAAATATATTGGATTATTTGATACTTTAAGATCGGTAATATTTTTGATAAGGACAGAAATAAGGAGGATTATAAGTGTTTATATTTTACCTAAGAGAGGGAGGATAACATGATAAAAAAGTATAGTAGTATTTTGATTTTTATTTTAATGGGATTAGGTATTTTCAGTATGGTAGTAACTGCCGGGGATGTACCTAACTGGGAACCAGCTGATTGGGCTAAAGAAGCAGTGTTTTATGAAGTATTTGTAAGAAGCTTTTATGATGGTAATGGTGATGGAATAGGAGATTTTTTAGGATTAAAAGAAAAAATTCCTTATTTAAAAGAGCTAGGGGTAAATGCAATTTGGTTGATGCCTATTAATAATTCTCCAAGTTATCATGGTTATGATGTGATTGATTATTACGATACTGAGCCAGATTATGGTACCCGAGAGGAATTTATAGAATTCTTAGAAGAGGCTCATGCTAATGGGTTTAAAGTAATTATGGATTTAGTAGTCAATCATTCTTCTAATCAACACCCCTGGTTTAAAGAGGCTGCTAAAGGAACCAAAAATCCATATAGAGATTACTATGTTTGGAAGGATGAATTTGATGATCTTGAGCAAAAGGGAGCATGGGGACAACAGGTTTGGCATAATGAATTTGCTGATGACTATTATTACAGTACTTTCTGGAGTGGAATGCCTGATTTAAACTTTCGAAATCCTGAGGTTAGAGAAAAATTTAAGGATATAGCAGAATTTTGGTTAGATCCAAATCAAGATGGGGATTTTTCGGATGGAGTAGATGGATTTAGACTTGATGCCGCATTACACATTGATGAAGATTTAGAGGTTACGCATAATTGGTGGCAGGAGTTTAATATTGCTATAAAAAGCGTAAATTCTGAAGCATTTTTAGTAGGAGAGAATTGGACAGAAACTGAGACTATGGCCCAGTTTTATGAAGATTTAGACTCATCATTTAATTTTAGTCTGGCCGATAAGATTATAAAGATGGTCAATGGAGTACGAATAGATATTCTAGACGAGATAGAGGATATTCATTCTCAATATAGTCAGTATTCAGATGATTTTATTGATGCAACTTTTTTAAGAAACCATGATCAAAATAGAGTTGCTTATGACCTAAATGAAGAAAAAGTAAAATTGGCTGCTTCATTATTATTGACTTTACCTGGGACACCATTTATATATTATGGTGAAGAATTAGGACAGATAGGGGCTAAACCAGATGACAATATCAGAGAGCCTTTTGATTGGTATAAAGAGGCAAACGGCCAGGGTATGACAACTATGTCTAAAGGTGGATTTTATAATCCAATGAGATATACCAAAGCAAATGATGGGATCTCATTAGAAGAACAACGCGGTGTTGCAGGAAGTATATTTCAACACTATAAAAAATTAATTGCTATTAGAAAGGCTAATCCGATCTTTTTTAGAGGTGAATATCAAAAGTTAGAGACCCCTAATTTAATTTATGGATATAAAGTAAGTGATTCTACTGTTGATTATAATATATTTCTTATTCATAATTTATCAGGAGAGGAAAGGAGTATAAGTATTTCTGTTAATGCAAAAGATTTACTGACAAGTAGTGTTATTGGAAAGTCTAATCAAATAATTATACCTGCATATGGGTCATTAGTTTTAAAGACAAGTAATGATAGATTAAAGGTAAGTGGAGAAGATATCATTATAAGTTTGCCTAAGGTCACTTTTGTAGTGGATCTGCTTTATGACATTGCAGAAAACGCTGATCTTTATTTAGTCTCAGAGTTAAGCGGTTGGCAGCTAGATGATGATTATAAATTAGATAAAAGGGCTGATGGAAAATATCGAATAACATTAGAACAGCCTGTTGATATGACTCTTGCTTTTAAGTTTAAAACCAGAGATAACTGGGAAGATACCAGTAAGAGAGAAAACGATGGAGATAATCACTTTGAAGGTGGTAGTAATAATAATCGAATTTATACCTTTGAGAAAGAAGAGACTGTTGAACTTACAATTACTGCTTGGGAATAAGCTAAAAGTAAGGTTAAAATCATTGAGCCTTAAAATATGTCTTATATTCAACCTTCTGCTATTGCTCCAGCTGAAGAAGGTGGATTTGTACAGGACGTAGCTGGTAATGAGGATAAGATTCGGACTGGTGTAATAGCTAGTATGGTTGATTATCAGTCAAAATTACCTCTTTTAACTGCACCTTATGATAGATTTGCTGATGACCCGGAAGAGGTTATAAATTATGTTACCTGTCATGATGGACGTACTCTCTGGGATAAGATTAATCTATCTGCCTCTGAGGCAACTATTGAAGAACGAAAGGGAATGCATAAGCTGGCAACAGCTATTGTGATGACATCTCAGGGAAAGGCTTTTATTCATGGTGGTTCGGAAATGTTGAGGAGCAAACCCGATCCTGACAATATAGAATACGGAAT
Organism: Iocasia fonsfrigidae; assembly: GCF_017751145.1. Lineage (GTDB taxonomy): Bacteria > Bacillota > Halanaerobiia > Halanaerobiales > DTU029 > Iocasia > Iocasia fonsfrigidae. The sequence goes on along the minus strand of NZ_CP046640.1, from coordinate 3,409,289 downwards.
AGATCATAATAGTTATGATTCTGGTGATTTAACCAACCAAATTGTCTGGGAAAATAAAAAAAATATCAGGATATCTATGAATACTTTAAGGGACTGATAAAACTCAGAAGAGAGCATAAGATTTTCAGGATGGAAAGGATGGCTGAGATTAAACAGGGCATTGAATTTATACCTGTCCAGGAGAAAAATTTAGTAGTCTATAGCCTAAGAAAACTGGATGGTACAGAAAAATGGGATGAAGTAATTGTTATCTACAACTCTAACCGTACAACTAAAACACTAAAAATTAATGGAATAGACTCTAACTGGAAAGTGGTTGTTGATGATAAAACAGCTGGTACTACTTCATTGGTTAACACCAGTGTGAAGATAGAGAATAACAGTATATCTGTTCCACCAATATCAGCTGTTATAATTCATAATTAAGGGTTTTCTCATGATAGACCGTTTATATAATTGAATTGTTGTTCAGACGATTAAAGCGAAACACTATAAGCAGAGCAGATTATTATTAAATTAGCATTAATGAGAGGAGGCAATTTTCTTATGCAAACGATTGTATAATAGTAAAGTAGTGTGGTTTTGGGTTTAAAAATGATGTTTAAAATGTATACGAGGAGGTATAATGATGAAAAAGAAAATTTGTGTTTTCCTATTATTAACTTTAATTATGGTGAGTGGTTCTGTTTATGCCAAAACTATAGTAGAGGAATTGGATGATGGGAATTACAAAGTAACGTTTATTTATCAAGCTAAATTGGATGTAAGCGAGATGTATCTAGCTGGTGATTTTCCTGAAGATAAAGTAATAGAGGGCACAGCCAATAATTGGGATGGTTCTCACCCTGATTGGCAGATGACAATAGTAGATGGAGCTTGGACAATTACTAAAATTTTAAAAAAGGGTACATATCCCTATAAATTTGTTGATAGTGATAAGAACTGGATGAAGGATAATGAGGCAGATACGTTTGTTGATGATGGGCAGGGGGGACAAAACTCTGTAGTGAGAATAAGTTCTGGTAAAATGAAAGGGGAGTTTAGCCTAACTGGTAAGGTAGTTAACAAAGTTGAATATAATAATACTGATGACGAACATGACCCTATAAAAATAGATAATGACTTTGAATTAAATATAAAAGGAACAATACAGGATAAACTTGGTGAAGGAGATAATGCTGAAAAAGTTGATCGAGTAAAATATAGTGGTCAGGTAAATATAGAATGGGATGCAGATGATATAACAAAAATAGATGAGATGGAGATCTTTACACCTGATACAATTGAGTTATGGAATACTAAAGTAACATTACTAACTGATCCTGTTGATTATACAATTGGCATCAATACCAAAGACCTTACTAATTCAATGGACCCATTAGGATTAGTTGATGCGATTACTGATAGTGAGGGTAGAGAAAATGGGACAACTAATCCCAATGATTTATTAAAAAACGGTAACTATACCCGTAGATTTAAAATGGAAAGCAAGGAAAGTCTGCCGGTAGATTTTAATTTTGCCATGACAGAATATCTTGATAATACTACAGAGTATTTACAGGATGAGGAAAGTTATGGGCTTTACCATGGATATGCAAATATTGGTAAAGATTTTAATTTAAATGGGAAAGAAGTGAAAATAGGTTCTCATTTGCAGTATACACAAGATGTTGATGGAAAACTAACAGACACAGAGGCGGTTTTTATTGAGGCTAAACCAATTGACAATTTGACATTAAAGGCTCAATACACTGCTTTAACTACTAAGGTGATGGAAGAAGGTTCAGCTTGGAAGATTAGAGTAAATATAAGTCGATTAGAACCTGCTGAAGGTGCTGAAAATAAACCCATACCGGTAATTGGTGAAGTAAAAGAGATGCATCTAGTAGGGAGCATGCAGGACCCAGCCTGGACACCATCTGATAAGTCTTTTGCTCTGGAGAAAGTTGCACCTGGTATCTGGGAAGGTGAGTTTACTAATTTGAAAGAAGGCCAGGAGTTTAAAATAATGTGGGATACTGATAACTGGAATGATTATCATGAAATTACAGCTAGTTATGAAACAAACGGCGAGAATATTAAAGTGAATACTGCCTGTGTTTATGCGACAGCAGGGGATTTTATTTATGACAGAGGTGATTCAGCTTTACTAGAAGCTAATTATAAAATTGTTGATAAAAAAGCCAGTATGAAGGCCCGTATTAAATCAGGAGATTTTAGTTTGACTAAATACAAAGGTGATTTTACGGTTGGGGCCAGGACCATGTCTCAAAATGCTTATCTGCCAGTAGCAGATGATGATGTTATGGAAGATGCAGATGTTGGTTACCGGACTGCATATGCCAAAGGAAAATATAATCTTTTAAATAATTTAGTACTTAATGGAGAATTAGAATACAAAGTTGCTTCAGATGATAAAGTTGTAGATGATGGTGAAGACATAGAAGAAGGGGATGCCTTGAGTAGGAAAGTGGCCACAGGTTTAGAATGGAATAAACCAGTTAAGGGTCTAGATTATATTACAGGTAGTATTGAAGTTGATCCAAAAGATACAGATGATTTTGAAGGGGAAAAGAAGGAGGCTTGTTTTGAGACACAGACTAGTAACATTCCATACCTAAAATATTTGAGGGGAAATATACACAACAGATTGGATTCAGAAGTTGAAGAATACTATTTAGAGAGTGATTTGGATCTACATACAGATAAAATTGCTTATGTCAAACCTAATGTCCGTTATGTTAAAGACCCTGTAAGCGGATATGAAGATGATAAAGCAATAAAATATGGTTTGGAAACAAAATTACACCATTTGGGAGATAGTGAGGATTATATCCCATATATTTTGCTTAATTATACAGTTGATGATAATGGAGCTGATGGTCTAGTAGAGAATGCAGACTATGAAGATCAGGATGATAATGATAATGATTGGAAACAGAAAGTGTATTTAGAAACAGAATTTAGAAATCCTAAATTACCAATGTGGGGTGGACTTACTACAGGTCTGGAATTTCAACAAATTGAAGATAATGTAATAGATTATACTCCATCTGATATTACTAAAGATGAACAATACTATGTAGCTGACAAACAACGTTTTATAGATTGGTATTCTATTTTAACTCTAGAAACATATTATAAATTTCCTTACAGTATACGAGCTGATTTATGTATTAAATATGATTTTAATCATGGTGAAATCTCTGAATATGAAGATGATGCAATTTTAATTAAATTGACTAAGGAGATTAATAAAAGGAGTACTTTTTCACTTTCATATAATAAACAAGATGAAGATGAAGGAGAAGACTATTATAAGGCCGAACTTGAAACAGTATTCTAAAGATAGTTTAGAGTTTATTAGCTTTAATTTTCAATAGACATAATTCTCTTTTATGGCGCTAACTTTATAGTTGGTAGTTTACAGGACACCACACAAGATTTTTAATTTGATTAAATTGTTATAAAAAAAAGAATTATTTTTATGCAAGGTTGGTTTGGTACTAATTATTGAGCTTGATGTTAATTTGTTTCCCCTTTAAATATTCTGAATATTAATATTGAGCCAGCCTTGCATTTTATGTTAAAGAATTTAGGTGGTTTCTATATCTTTCTTTGCAAAATATAAAAAAATTATACTGTATTCAATCTTGTTTAAACGATTTCACAACAATTCTGTTTTTAAAGTTAGATTGATTTTACTTAATAGAAGGAGAGGTGTGAATTACTGAGATAATTAAATAAGGAGGATGTAGGGTGAAAATTAAGTTTTTTTTTGAAAAATATAAATCATTCTGGGATAAGTTCATGGGTAAATTTAAATTACATAGTAGCTGTGATTAATTCAATGAGAAATTCTATTGTGTTTTATGGATTAATGGGAGTGGTGATAGCAATAATGGTAAGTGTGATAGTCAGGAGGGGTCATTGGATTTTTCAGGAAATATATCTATTAAGGAAGATAATAATGATTAGGTGGAGGGTGATAAAACTGTATTCTATCTGAAAACAGAAGAGTTTACTGTTGATGGTGGAGTCAGTTTGGAAATAAGAATTAGGACAACTTTAAGACAATAGTATAAACAAAAATAATTAGGGAGTGATAATTTAATGATGAATAAAGCAGCAATTTTACATAAGCCAGGTTGGAATTATGTTTACCCTCTTGATAGGAATACTTTAAAGATTAGACTAAAAGCAGCTAAAAATGATTTACAAGAGGTAAAAGTAATATTTGGTAGTCGGTATGATGGCAAAGCTCCATATAATGTAAAAAAGATGGAGTTAGTTGCCAGCGATGGTCTTTATGATTATTTTGAGACTAGTATAACAATGGATGATAACCGTTTTCGCTATTTATTTTATTTAAGTGATGGTTCTGAAGGGATCTGGTTTACAGAAAAAGGCTTTAGTAATATTAAACCTGGAAAATCTTTTGGCTATGGTGAATATTTCCAATATCCAGTTATAAATGAAGGCGATATTTTTTCAATACCTGAATGGGTACAGGATGCGGTTTTTTACCAGGTATTCCCTGAAAGATTTAATAATGGTAATACAGATAATGATCCAGATAGGATAAGACCCTGGGGAGCTAAACCTGAAAGTGATTCTTTTTTTGGCGGGGACTTAGAAGGGATTATAAAAAAGCTAGATTATTTAGAAAACCTGGGAGTTAATGCTCTCTATCTTAATCCAATTTTCAGTTCTACTAGTAATCACAAGTACAATATTGATGACTTTTATAAGGTTGACCCTAGCTTTGGTAACAAAGAAATACTGAAAAAATTAGTTGTTGAGGTCCATAGAAGGGGAATTCGGGTTATTCTTGATGCTGTTTTTAACCACAGTGGGTTTAATTTTTTTGCTTTTAAAGATGTTCGGGAAAATGGTGCCAGTTCTAAGTATAGTGATTGGTTTTTTATTGATAATTATCCTGTTAAAACCACTCCTCCGGTCAATTATGATACCTTTGCTAATGATGTAATAGATATGCCGAAACTTAATACTTCAAATCCTGAGGTTCAGGATTATCTCCTTGGTGCAGCTGAATATTGGCTTAATGAAGTAGATATAGATGGGTGGAGGCTTGATGTGGCTGATGAGGTTGATCATAATTTCTGGCGTAAATTTCGTGAAAGGGTAAAAAAAATTAAACCGAATGCCTATATTGTAGGGGAAATCTGGCATAATTCGGAAAAATGGTTGCAGGGTGACCAATTTGATGCAATTATGAATTATCCACTGGAAATGTCGGTACTTGATTTTTTTGCCTATAAAAAAATAGGCCCTGGCGAGTTCAGTAATAGGCTTGTCAGGAACTGGATGTTATATCAAGACAGAGTAAATTATAGTATGCTGAATCTCCTGGACAGCCATGATACCCGCAGATTAATTAATTTTTTTTCGGGAGAGAAAGAATTGATGAAACTGGCAGTATTATTTCAATTTACTTATCCAGGGGCACCGATGATATATTACGGTGATGAGGTGGGTATAGAAGGTGAAGATGATCCTGATTGCCGTCGTTGTATGGTCTGGGATATAGAAAAACAGGATAAAGATTTATATAAATATTACCAAAAGCTGATAAGCTTAAGACATGAATTAATACCACTTCGACGTGGTGATTATCAGCCAATAGTAATTGATGAAATAAAAAATACATATGGTTTTTTGCGCAGCTATGAGGATGAAAGTATTGTAGTGATTATTAACAATAGTCCATTATCCCAAAAATACACTTTAGCAGGAAATTTATTTGGATATAAAAAAGAAATATCTAATTATCTAGATGATAGTTCTTTTCAATTGGGTGATGACAAAAAATATATAATAGAAATTTCAAAATTTAAAGGAATGATTTTGAGCTAAGATAAAAATTATTTTTTTGCGTTGGAGAACTGGAGGTCCATGGTTCATATATTTGTAACATTTCAGTCCGTATTATATTAGATTAATGGAATTAGGAGATTTTGAAGACACAGATTATATCTAATATTAAGTTCACTATTTATTTTAAGGAGAAGAGATTATATGAATTGTATTGAGTATGAAAGGTATACTGAGAATTTAAAAAATAATTTATTAAATTGTATTGGAGTTATTGGATTAGTTGCCGTTGGTTCTATGTCCAGGCAGAATTATAGACCAGACAAGTGGTCTGATCATGATTTCTTTGTGATTGTACAAACTGGTCACCAACAAGAGTTTCGTAATGATTTATCATGGTTGCCAAATTTTGATAGTATATTATTATCTTTTCAAGAAACTGAACACGGCTTAAAAGTATTATATAATAGTGGGCATTTAATTGAATTTGCAGTTTTTGATAGTAAAGAATTGTATTTTTCTAAAACAAATTGTTATCAAATATTAATTGATAGAGAAAATATAGAGGATCATCTGAGAAAAATCAGACAAACAACGGCCGAAGAGTCAAATTTAAATTGCAGTAATGAGGTACTAATAGGTCAGTTCATTGTTAATTTATTGGTTGGTCTTGGTAGGTATAAAAGAGGAGAAAAAGTTAGTGCCCATGAGTTTGTAAAGATATCAGCATTGAAAAAATTATTGATTTTATTGGGAAAACATTTAGTTAATTAAAATAATAATTTACTTGATAATATCGATCCCTTAAGGAGGTTTGAATTTGTTTATTCAGATTTAGGAAAAGAAATGGAATCTATTTTACTTAAGCCTATTCCAGAAGCAGCTGGAGCGCTGTTAAATGTATTAAGAAGAGAATTATCCGGGCAACTTAGCTTGGAATATAAAAAGGCCATTGAGATTATTATCAGTAAGTATTTATAAAGAAAACTATTATGAAAAGTAGTGAAAATGAAGTATCCGGTTGTGAAAAAGAGATATTTGATCATATTAATGATAAGTTTCTTAAATTAGAAGATAATAAATATATAATAAGAATTTCATAATTTAGTGGTATGGTATGGGTTTGATCTTCAGTTGGGTTATCACGGAATATATCATTATAGAAAAAGGAGGCAATTTTTTATGAGTAGTAATAAAGAACCAAAGGTTGCTTATTTTTGTATGGAATATGGTCTGGATAAAGCAATTAGGATTTACGCCGGTGGTTTAGGTATACTGGCTGGTGATATCCTTAAGGCTGCTAAAGAGTTAAATAAACCAATGATAGGTATTGGTATTTTGTGGAGGCAGGGTTATACAAAACAGCTTATTGCTGAAGATGGTCGACCATATGATTCCTATCATAATAATGATTATATGTATAAGTTGTTGGATGATACTGGTATTACTGTAACAGTTAGAATAAGAGATGAAGATATTATCTGTAAAGTCTGGAAATTGCAACGCTATGATAATGTTCCTCTGTATTTGCTGGATACAAATCATAAAAAGAACGCTAATAAATGGATAACAGGTCAATTATATGGGTGGTTTGTAGAGGAGAGGATTGCCCAGGAACTTATCCTGGGGGTAGGTGGTATAAAGCTAATCAGAAAATTAGGTTTAAATATAGATATATATCATTTTAATGAAGGGCATGCAGTTTTTGCAGGTATAGAATTAATAAGGGAGAAAATAAAGCAGGGTCATACTTTTGATGAAGCACTGGCCGAAGTAAGGAAGGAAATAGTATTTACAACCCATACCCCTGTTAAGGAAGGAAATGAGAAACACCGTCTGGATAGTATTAGATATATGGGGGGCTTCAGGGGTTTGACCCTGGAGCAGATGGTTAAGATTGGTGGTGCCCCTTTTAATATGACAGTTGCCGGACTGAGACTGTCACATATGGCCAATGCTGTAGCAGAGCTGCATGCTGTAACAGCACGTAAAATGTGGGAGCATGTAGATAATAAACCCCCCATTATAGCTATTACTAATGGTGTTCACCATAAAACCTGGGTAGATCAGAGGATCAGGGAAGCATATGATCAGGGTAAATTACTCTGGCCTGTACACCAAGAATTAAAAAAAGAGCTGATTAAATATATAAAACAAAAAACAGGTGTCAACCTCAGCAGTGATAAACTTCTGATAGGTTTCGCCAGAAGGGCGGCCCCTTATAAAAGGAGTGATTTAATATTTAGCAAAGCATCTATTATTGGTCCTTATTTAAAAGAAGGTAAAATACAGCTTGTTTTTTCTGGGAAGGCCCATCCCTTAGATGATACAGGGAAAAGAATTATAAGCAGTCTGGTTAAGATGAGTAAGAAATATCAACATAGTGTTGTATTTCTGGAAGACTATAATATGGAAATAGGGAAAAAGTTAACAAGAGGGATTGACCTCTGGTTAAATAACCCCAGAAGGCCAAAGGAAGCTAGCGGTACTTCCGGGATGAAAGCAGCGATGAATGGGGTTTTGAATATGAGTATACTTGATGGTTGGTGGCCTGAAGCCTGTGAAGATGGGGTTAACGGCTGGCAGTTTGGGGACGGCTATCAAGATAGTGATCAGGATAAACAGGATGAACATGACCTTAAGGCCTTATATGAAGTCCTTTTGAATAAAGTAGTACCTACCTATTATCATAATAGAGAGCGATGGGAAGAGATGATGAAAGCCAGTATTGAGAGTACCTATGAACGATTTTCTGCAAAAAGGATGTTAAAAAGATATTATAAGGAGATCTATACTTTCTAGATTAATATAGTGAATTGCGAAATTAACTAGTATTGATATGTAAGAGATATACAAGGTATTCCTTCAAGACTTCGGGAATACCTTTTTTTGTCTCTTTAATTTGAAAGATTACTGGGTAGACTATTATATTTCAATTAATTTTCCATTTTTTTGTTTTACTTTTAGTCTAGTGTCTCTACGGGTTATAGATAACTCTTCGTGGATGATTAATCTGTTGACAGACTAATTTATCCCCCAAAAGCAGGAGATTTCTTACTACTTTTAGTCTAATAGAAACAGAACTTTTAGTAGATGTATAGGACTTAGGTAACTTATATAATATAGTTAACAAATAATTTTAGGGGGATAAAAATGATAAAATTAAAAAATTACAAATTTATTTTAGTTCTAATTATGTTTCTTACAATAGTCATTTCTTTAAATATGGAGGCGAAGGATAATAACTTAGAGCAAGGAAAAGATCTGTTCTTTCAGGCTAGAGAAGATTACTATAATGGTGATAATGATATTGAAAAACTAATTGAAACAGCTGGGCAAAGTAATTTTTATCTTGAAAAGGTAAATAATGATGATCAAAAGTATTTGTGGCAAGGTCAAGTTGAATTTTTAATAGCTGAAATGTATGAGGTTAAGGGAGAACCAAGAAAGGCTGCTCGACATTTTGAGAATAGTAGTGAACTAGCTCTAAAAAGTATAAAAAAGAATAAAAAATTAAGTGAAGCTCATCGTTTATTAGCTGATACTTATATGAGATTGATGGAATATAAAGGCGTAATTTATTTGATGACTAGTGGTCCAAAAGCAGTTAAATTATTACAGAAAGCTGTGAAGCTTGATAAAGAAAATTATACGGCTTTTAATTCATTAGGAATATACTATATAAATGCACCTAAAATTGGTGGCGGTGATATAGATAAAGGAATTACAATGTTTCAAAAGGCCTTAGATAGTAAAGATAAATTCGATAACTTTATTTCTTATATTTGGATAGCCAATGCTTATATAAAATTAAAAGATAAAGACCAAGCGATAGATAGTGCAAAACAAGCTCTGAAAATTTATCCAGCTAATAAATGGGCAGAGGATATTTTAAAAGAAGCTAAAGAAATTTAAGGGGGAGTAAGAAGTGGCTATTATTAAAATAGAAAATTTAAGCAAGATATATTCTAGCCAGATTGAAGAAGTTCAAGCCTTAAAGAATATAAATCTTACAATTAACAAAGGTGACTTTATTGTAGTAAATGGTCCTTCTGGTAGTGGAAAATCTACCCTCCTAAATTTGTTGGCTGGTATTGATGAAGCAAGCTCAGGGGAGATTGAGATTAATAAAACTTCTTTAAATTCTTTAAGTGATAGAGAACGGACAGAGCTTCGTAGAGATAAAATTGGTTTGGTATTTCAATACTTTGAATTGGTTCCAGTTTTAACAGTATGGGAGAATGTAGAATATCCCCTTCTCTTACAGAAAGTCAGTAAGTCAGAAAGAAAGAAGAGAGTTGATAAGATTTTAAAAGAGCTTGCTTTGGATAAGATGAATAATAGATTACCTGGCCAGCTATCTGGTGGTCAAAAACAGAGAGTAGCTATTGCACGGGCTCTAGTTACCGAGCCTGAAGTGGTTTTAGCAGATGAGCCAACAGGAAATCTAGATTCTGAAACAGGGAAGACTATTATAGAGTTAATGCTAAATTTAAATAATGAATATGACGTAGCCTTTGTTATTGTGACCCATGATTTATTTATCAATAGATATGCCCAAAAGTTAATAGAAATTAAAGATGGTACTCTAAGTGTAAAGGAGGTCAGTTAGTATGTTCAAAATAGCCTGGCGAAGTATTATGAGAAATAAGAGGCGTTCACTTTTAAGTTTAGGCTTAATAATTGTCAGTATAGCAGTTTTATTCCTATTAAAAGGATACTTTACTTCAACATTTGAGGGGTTACAGATGATGGCTATTAGAGAATATAGTAACTTACAAATTGCTAAAGAAGGCTTTTGGGATAAGAAAAGTGTGGATAGGAAGGTTTTAAGTAAGGATGATATTGCTAAGATTAATGAGATACTTAACAATAAAGAGCATGTGACAGATTATACTAGAACTTTGCAGGTCTCTGGAATCTTAGGAACAGAAAAAAGAAGTACTATTGTTTCAGCCATGGGGGTAGAAACCGATTATAAACAGAATATATCTATTAAAAGTGGAACTTCCTTATTCCCAGGTGATCAAGACAGAGTAATTGTAGGGCAGGGGATAAAAAAGATATTGAATATTGAAGAGGATGAATGGGTTTCGATAATGGCTACAACTATTGATGGTGCCTATAATGCAGGTAGTTTACAGTTAAGTGGTTCCTTCTCTATAGGAAATGATGATGCAGATAGCCATTATATTATGATGCCCCTTAGTTTTGCCCAAATTCTACTAAATACTGAGGGAGTAGACAAATTTAAAGTTTTATTGACTGATACTAAATTAACTGATCGTACTATTGTAGAATTAAAATCAGATTTTAAAGAAGCAGGCTTAGATGTTGAAATGAGAAGCTGGGAAGATTTAGCTGCTTTCTATCATCAGGTTAGGGGATTGTATGAAACAGCTTTTTTATTTCTATCAATGTTAATATTTCTCTTAATATTTATTAGTATATTAGAGATTATGTCGATGTCTTTTTTTGAACGGATGAATGAAATTGGTACAGTTAGAGCTATTGGGACAAGACAAAGTCAAGTATTTACACAGTTGATTCAAGAGGCATTAATTATTGGAGTTATGGGGGGTGTTCTGGGGATTGCTCTAGGATGGATAGCAGGAAATATTGTAAATAGCTTAAATATAACCTATACTCCGCCTAATACTCAAGAGGTGCCTTTATATATTAAATTAGCGTTAAAAAATGGAATAACTCCATTTTTAATAGTAATCCTTGCTACTACCCTATCAACCGTTTATCCTGCTCTAAAGGCCGCACGCCTTAAGGTAGTAGAGATGTTGAGACATGTTTAGTAGATTTATATTTATAGGAAGTTGTTTACAGTAGGGTGATTATAGTTGCCCTTAATTAAAAAGAGGGGTGTTCCTAATGAGGATAATAAATAAAAAGTCTATGATATTACTTATAATAATATCCATATTTTTATTAAATACAAGTAAAATATATGCTACTGGTTCTAAAGAAATCATACAGTTAGCTTTAGATAAACAAAATTTACATGAAAATTCCTATCTAATTGAAATGGACTGTACAGTAATCGAAAAAGTTAAAGATAAGGATAAAATTAATGATGGAGAAGAGACTGAAACCAATAGTTCAGCATTAAGAGTTTATATTTATAATGGTGGGGAGCGACAAATGGTAACCTTTACTGCACCAGAAGATTTAGTTCATAATAAATTCTTAATTATAGGAACTAATAATTGGATGTCTAAAAAGAATCTTCGGCGGCCAATTAGAATTTCGGGACAACAAAGAATATTTGGGGATGCTGGTATAGGAGAAACAGTTGGTATTAATTATTATAGAGACTATGATATTAAAGAATTTCATGAAGTAGAAGATTCTTATATTATAGATTTGCTTGCCAAAGATGAAAAGACTACTTATCAGCAAGTGAAATTAACTATCAGCAAGGATACAAATAGGATTAAACATGTTATATTAAAAGCTGTCAGTGGTACTCCATTAAAGGAATTAAATTATAAGAATCATAGAAAAATAGGAAATCATGAGGTTGCTGATATAGTTATCAAAAATCTATTACAAGATCAAGATAGAGTTACAGAGTTAAAGTATATAGGTATACAGGTTAAGGAGTTGTCACCAAGGGCTTTTCAACCACTAATGATGAGTAGATTTGATTTACTCATTAAAGATTAAAGGCATAAAATGGCTAATTATAAGAAGATCTTAATGATATTAACTTTCTTAATAATTATTATTTTACGGCTTGTTAATAATGCTATGGCTATTGAACTGGACAGTAAATTAATTACTGAATTTGATTATTCCCATATTGATAATGATAATTTACCTGATTCATACATCCTTGACTCAGAAAGTAGTGTAGATACTACCCTGGAGTTAAGTGCTTCAGGGATATATGGTCTTTATCAGTATGACTTAAGGGTAAAAGGAGAAACAGAGGAAGATTCTGTATACCTTGATGAATTTTTAATTAATACAATGGTTGGAGATAGTATATTAGAGTTTGGGAAGGGGTACTGGACTTGGGGGAAAGGGTTTAGTGAGTATTATCCTACATATCCCTTGGATGATGAAGAGAGTTATTTAGGTAGTGAGTTTAGCTTGATGACGTTCAATTCTACTTTTAAGGTAGGCGGTACTTTTGATAGTGATTATGAGGACTTATACTCTGCTTGGATTAAGTATAATTCATTACTTAAAACCAGTGATTATACCTTAATTTTATCTTATCTTAAGGATAATAGTGATTTAGATCCAGACCAAAGGTTAGATAGTGAGAAGAAAAAGAAAGGCATTAACCTAGGAATTAATTACTCTAAAGATTTTCTTAATGGTTTAGCTGTATATGGAGAATATAATAAACGTTATTGGGACTCTTTAAATGAGAAGTCTAATCTCTATCTCTTTGGTGGAGAGTATATTACTAAAAATGATAAAGTAATTGTTTTAGAATACTATCGTGAAAAGAGTGATTATCTAGTCTGGGTTATAGGAAACCATGGAGATCTTTTTAGTGATTGGAACTGGCAGATAAAAGATGTAATAGATTTAAATGACCATGGAGATATTAGAACTTTCAATTTATCTTATTCTGGTATAGAAAATTTAACTTATTCTATAGAGATAGAGCACTTTTCTGGTCCTAAAAGTAGTAGAATAGGAAGTAAACCTGAAGATTTAACTATTAATTTTAAGGTCTCTATTGACCTTTTATAAGTATGGGAGCTTAAATTATCTTGTTAATATTAATTTGAATATGATAAGTGAAGATTTGAGAAAGTGGAGAAAAGAAATTCCTTTTCTCTGCTTTTTTAGATTATAGCTTGAATAGTAGTTCCTTCTCCAACTGTTGATTCAATTAGTAATTTTCCCTTAATCTGTGCAATTCTTTCTTCCATACCTTGTATACCAAAATTATTATTTTTATCTATCTCTTCTAGGTTAAATCCTTCTCCATTATCATGGATAGATAAGTGGATATTATCTTCTTGTATCTGTAAAGAGATTTGAATTTTACTTGCGTTAGCATGTTTAACAATATTATTTAAAGCCTCTTGTATTATTCTATATAGTGTAAGTTGTATTTCATTATCAATAAAATCTTCATTTCCTATAAGCGAAAAGGAGATAACTAAATTATATCTTTTTTTAAATAAGGTAATTAAGTTTTCTATAGTTTCTAAGAAGCCTCTTTTACTTAAATCTAAAGGTTTTAGTTCATAAATCATTAGTCTCATTTCTGCTTGAACCTCTTGAATCATTTCTTGTAATTGCTTAATCATATGCTTTGATTTTTCTGGGTTATGCTCTAATAGGTAGTTTAAAGTGTTTAGATTAAGATTGATACCAAATAGATTCTGTGATACAGAATCGTGGAGTTCACGGGCAATTCTATTTCTTTCTTCAATGATAGCCAGTTCTTTATTTTCTTGTTCCAGCTTTATTCTCTCTTCCTTTTCATGAATATTAGCAAAGAATAGACAAACCATTACTGAAGCCACAGCATTACCTAAGGCTATATATACTAAGGTTGTTTTAGATAATTCTTGTATATAAGCGAAAGGTAAGGCAATAATATAAAAGATTATAAAAGATAGAATATAGGTTATTATAATTTGAAGGGATATGTGAGTATTTTTATTTGAAAATGATATATAGTTAACTAAGCCAAGAGTTAGAGAGATAAAAAAACCTACTAAACTTCCAAAGACTATATAACCTATTAAAGTATAAAGAGTTATTGGCGATTCGTAGAAAGCTAACATAAAAGTTAATGATATTCCAATTCCTATTAAACTAGACTTTCTAGCTATTTTAAGCATCTTAATAAAATTATCTATGTACATAATATCACCTGCCGATTAGATTCTCTTCGATTGCTTTGATAGCAGCTTGAGTTCTATCTTTTACATCAAGCTTTCTTAGTATATTACTTATATGAGTTTTAACAGTCTTATCAGAGATGAATAAGGCTTTGCCAATAGCTTTATTGGACTTTCCTTTGCTTAGTTGTAATAAAACATCCTTTTCCCTAGAGGTAAGAGGTTCTATCACTGCTTTCTTTTTAGTAACTCGTTTCATCAATTTTTTGGCAATTCTAGGGTGTAAGATAGGCTCTCTTTTTTTAGCGGCAAAGATTGCTTCTGTTAGTTTTTGAGGTTGTGAATCTTTCATTAGATAACTCAATGCTCCAGCATCGATTGCAGCTATGATTTCATCATCTTCACAGAAGCTAGAGAGTATTATTATCTGTACACTGGGATTAACCATTAGAATTTTTTTGGTCAACTCAACTCCTGTCATATCAGGAAGGTGTAAATCTACAATAGCTATCTCGGGGTTTTTCTCTTTGATATCTGCTAAGGCATCCTTTCCATTACTTGCTTCTCCAATTATATCTATCTCTTCGTTAGTACTTAAAAAAGTCTTTAAACCTTGCAGCACAAAAGGATGGTCGTCGACTAAATATATTTTAATCATTATTTACTCTCCTTTGTGGTTATTTTAATATTTATCTTCTGAATAATTTCAAAAATTCCTTGTACTTATACTAAATATTATATGTTATTTCATTAATATTTTGAAGCTAAGAAGGTTGTGATTCAATTAGTACAAAAGGAGTATATTGAGATAGTTTTTAACTTGCAATTAATATAAGAGCTAAATTAACAAAAATTACTTGACAAGAGAAAATAAATTCTATATAATATGTGTCAAAATATAAGCATAAAAGACTATGAACAGGGAAAGTAATTACCAAGTATTTTGGCAGCGAATCAGGATTGGTGGGAGCCTGATAAAGTGCTTTTTAATGAAGTTCCCCTGGGAGTTGTAGGCTGAAAGAGATAATAGATATTAGGCCTTAACGGAGACCAACCGTTATCATGGTAAACTATTGTTTTTTAGTAGTTTTAAAAGGCCATTAAGGATGGTATAGAAGATAAAGACTTGTTCCTTGCAGGGAGCAAGTTTTTTTATATTATTTTTAAATAATAAAAAAAGAAGGAGTGTAAGTTATGGGTATACTGAAGTGTGGATATCTGGGACCGCCGGGGACGTATAGTGAACAGGCTGGGATAAGTTATTTTACGGTTGATGAAAAATTGGTATCTTATAATTCTATATATAATATCTTTGAAGGAATCCAGTCCGGGGAGATAGATAGGGGATTGGTGCCGATTGAAAATTCCCTGGAAGGGGCTGTAAATGTTAGTATGGATCTTCTTTACAGTAATTCCTTTGTAACTATCCTTGCTGAACTTATTTTTCCAATAAATAATTGTCTGTTGGTAGAAAAGGGTGTTGGGCTGGCTGATATCACTAAGGTATATTCACACCCCCAACCTATTGGTCAGTCCAATAAATTTATTAACAGCAAACTGTCCGCAGCTAGTATTAGCTATACAGCAAGTACAGCTGAGGCTGCTGAAATTGTGAAAGGTAGTAGTGATAGTGCTGTTATAGGTTCTGAACGAATAAGTGATATCTATGGACTGGAGGTTATTGCTAAAAAAATTCAGGATAATGACAATAACTTTACCAGGTTTTTTGTCATAGCTAATAAGCTTGATATTGGTGGTCTGGTGTATAAAAAGGATAGGGACTATAAGACATCTTTAATATGTGCCCCCAGGATAAACAAGTCAGGAGCCTTATATAATATCCTTGGTGATTTTGCAGAGGAAGGGGTTAATTTAACCAGGATTGAATCAAGGCCAACTAAAAGACAGTTAGGGGAGTATCTTTTTTATATTGATTTTGAGGGTCATAGACAGGAAAAAAATATTAAGAAGGCACTTGATGGTGTACAGGAAAAGTCATCTTTTTTCAGGGTACTGGGGAGTTATCTTATTGAAAAAATTTAAGGAGGTTTTTTCTAATGATTGGTATTGATGTGAAGGATTTGATGAGGAAAGAACTCAATAAACTCAAGCCGTATATACCGGGCAAGCCGATTGATGAAGTTAAGAAGGAGTTTGGACTTGATAAAATTGTTAAACTGGCTTCTAATGAAAACCCCTTAAGGGTTTCTGAACAGGTAAAAAAGGCTGTTGCTGCTGAAATGGAGGTAGTTAACCGTTACCCGGATGGGGCCTGTCGTACATTAAAAGGTCTTTTAGCAGATAAGCTATCAATTGATGAAGAAATGATTTTGTTTGGTAATGGTTCTGATGGTCTATTGAAGGTGATTGCTGAGGCTTTTTTAACAGCTGAAGATGAAGTTATTATATCACACCCTACTTTTGTAGAGTATGTTTTTGTTTCACATTTAATGGGGAGCCAGCTTGTCAGGATTTGTATGGATGATTATAGACAGAATTTACGGGCAATAGCAGAGGCTGTTACAGCTAAAACAAAGATGATTTTTTTAACAAATCCTCATAATCCTGCTGGTACGATATTTAGTCAGAGTGAGCTTGACAATTTGCTTGAAACCTTACCTGAAGGGACTATTGTTGTTATGGATGAAGCATATTATGAATATGTACAGGATGAGAATTATCCAGATGGGATCGAGTATATCCAAAAAGGGTATCCGATTATTGTTTTAAGGACTTTTTCTAAAGCCTATGGTTTAGCTGGACTAAGGCTGGGCTATGCTGTTGCCAGTAAAGGGGTTATAGAGATATTAAGGAAGGCCAGAGACCCGTTTAATGTTAATCGAATAGTTCAGGCAGCTGCCAGAGCAGCCCTTAAGGACACCGCTTTTCTGGAAAAATCACTTCAGATAAATGAAAAGGGTAAGGAGTATTTATATCAAGAACTGAATAAAAGAGGTATTGAGTATGTGCCAACAGAGGCAAATTTTATGTTAATAAACCTCAAGATGGATTCAATGGGTGTTTTTCAGCGTTTACTGGAGATGGGGCTTATTATTAGACCTGGTAAACCACTGGGGTATCCTGAACATATTAGATTGAGCATTGGACTTCCTGAGGAAAATAAATATTTCATTAATTGTATTGACATTTTAAGGTCATAGTAATATAATTATTAATTAAATAATTGACCTAAAATCAGGAATTAGTTTTAAACTTTTAAATCTCCGAATTAGTGATCAGGAATTAGTTAAGGGGATTTATATTTGCTTGATTGTGATCAAGAGAAGTAGTTATAAAAGAAAAATATAATATAAATTTATAAGAGGTATAGAAGAAGGCAATAGTAGTTAGTAGGGATACTTCTTTTATATTAGAAAGATATTTATATAAGATAAATCTGTATCTTTTTGGTATTAAAAGCCCTGAATAGCTATATTCAGGGCTTAATTTTTTATAATTAAGGAGAGGTGATTTTATTGACAGTAATGTCAGGGGCAGACATCTTAATTAAGAGTCTGTTAGCGGAGAATGTAGAAGTGATTTTTGGTTATCCTGGTGGAAAAGTAATCCATATATATGATTTATTATATGAATGTCCAATTAAACATTATCTTGCCAGGCATGAACAGGGAGCAATTCATGCTGCTGATGGCTATGCCCGTAGCACTGGAATGGTTGGGGTTTGTATTGCTACCTCTGGCCCTGGTGCTACTAATCTGGTAACTGGGCTTGCTAATGCATACATGGATTCAGTTCCAGTGGTGGCTTTTACAGGTCAGGTAGCTACTTCACAGATCGGTAAAGACTCTTTTCAGGAAGCCGATATAAAGGGAATTACCATGCCGGTTACTAAACACAATTACCTGGTAACAGATGTTAATGATCTGGCCAAAACAATTAAAGATGCCTTTTATATTGCAAAGACAGGGAGACCTGGACCGGTATTAATTGATCTACCTGTCGATGTAGTTAAGGCAGAGGCTGAATATAGCTACCCAGCTGAATCGGACCTGCCTGGCTATAAACCAACCTATAAGGGTCACAGCCGTCAGGTAAAGCTTGCAGCAGAAAAGATAAATAAGGCTAAAAAACCGGTTATTTTTGCTGGTGGTGGAGTTATTATCTCTGAGGCCGCTGAAGAATTAAAGGAATTGGCCTGGAAGGGAAATATTCCAGTAATAACATCACTTATGGGCTTAGGGTCTTTCCCTGGTGATGACCAGTTATCACTTGGTATGCCTGGTATGCACGGTACTCGTTATGCCAATTATGCCTTTTGCGAGACAGACCTTATTATTGCTATTGGGACACGTTTTGATGATAGGGTTACAGGTAGGCTTGATAAATTTGCTTCTCAGGCTGAGGTTATTCATATTGATATAGACCCTGCGGAAATTAGTAAAAATGTAGAGATATTAATTCCGATTGTTGGTGATGCTAAAAATATTGTCAGGGAGTTACTCCCTTTAATTAAAGATAAAGATAGAAAAGAGTGGTTAAGTCAGATTGATGACTGGAAAAAATCTCATCCCCTTAAATATAATAATAATGCAGATGAAATATTACCACAATCTGTAATTGAAAGTATTTATAAAATTACTGAGGGTGAGGCCTTAATTGTAACAGAGGTGGGTCAACATCAGATGTGGGCGGCACAATTCTATAAATATTCTAAACCACGTACCTTTTTTAGTTCAGGTGGTTTAGGGACTATGGGATATGGACTCCCTGCTGCTTATGGGGTTCAAATAGGTAGACCTGATAAAACAGTTGTTAATATCTCTGGTGATGGTAGTTTCCAAATGAATTTGCAGGAATTAGCAACTATCAGTAATTATAAGATACCGGTTAAAACAGTGATTTTAAACAATGGTACACTTGGTATGGTCAGACAGTGGCAGGAATTGTTTTTTGAAAAAAGGTATTCAGCAACGATGTTGGATAATCCTGATTTTGTTAAATTGGCAGAGGCCTTTGGCATTTTTGCTCTAAGAATAGTAGAGAAAGAAGATTTATTACCTGCTTTAAATAAGGCCTTTGAATATGAAGGACCTGTTCTACTTGATATTAAGGTTGCTCAGGAAGAAAATGTTTTTCCAATGGTACCTGCCGGTGCGGGAATAAAAGATATGATTGGGGGTTAATAGAGTGAAACATATTTTGTCTGTAACAGTATTAAATCAACCGGGTGTCTTAAATAGGATTACAGGTCTATTTGCCCGTCGAAATTTTAATATAGATAGTCTAAATGTAGGTGAGACAGAAGACCCTTCTTATTCACGAATGACTATTGTGGTTAAAGGGAATGATCAGACCCTGGAACAGGTAAAAAAACAGCTCCATAAACTCATAGATGTAATCAAGATTACTGACCTTGATCAGAGTAATATTGTTGACCGTGATCTGGCTTTGATCAGGGTTAACTGTACCAGGGAACATAGGTCAGAGATTATACAGATTGTTGATACATTCAGGGGAAAGGTAGTTGACCTCTCTACAGATAATGTTATGATTGAAGCGACTGGAACAGAGAATAAGATTGAAGCCCTGATTGAGGTCCTAAAGGATTTTGGCATTCAAGATATTGTTAGAACAGGGATAATAGCCCTTGGTAGAGGGCAGTTATTAGATAAATAATATAAACCTTTGAGGAGAGTGAAGTAAGATGTTAGAGATTTATTATGACAAAGATGCGAATTTAGACCTGCTTAGTGGTAAGACAATTGCTATTATTGGATATGGTAGTCAGGGTCATGCTCAGGCTCAGAACCTTAAAGAGAGCGGGTTAGATGTTATTATTGGTTTAAAAGAGGGTAGTAAGAGTAAGACTACTGCTGAGGATTTTGGTTTTGAGGTATATAATACTGCTGAAGCTGCTGCCAGGGCTGATATTGTACAGCTGCTAATACCTGATGAGGTGCAGAGTGCAGTCTATAAGAATGATATTGAGAAGAATCTAGTGGAGGGTAATGCCCTGGTCTTTTCACATGGTTTCAATATTCACTTTGGTCAGATTGTACCTCCGGAGAATGTGGATGTATTTATGGTAGCTCCTAAAAGCCCCGGACATTTAGTAAGAAGAATGTATGAAGAAGGTAGGGGGGTTCCTGGACTGCTGGCAATAGAACAGGACTATACTGGTAAGGCTAAAGAAGTAGGTCTTGCTTATGCTAAGGGTATAGGCTGTACCAGGGCTGGTGTTATTAAAACTACTTTTAAAGAAGAGACAGAGACAGACCTCTTTGGTGAGCAGGCTGTCCTCTGTGGTGGTACTACAGCATTGGTAAAGGCTGGTTTTGAAACACTGGTTGAAGCAGGTTATCAACCTGAAATAGCCTATTTTGAGTGTTTACATGAACTTAAATTGATTGTTGACCTCCTTTATGAAGGTGGACTGGGTAATATGAGGTATTCGGTTAGTGATACTGCCCAGTATGGTGATATTACAGTTGGTCCAAGATTAATCAATGATAATGTCAAGGCAGAAATGAAGAGCGTCCTTGAAGATATACAGAACGGTAAGTTTGCCAGGGATTGGATCCTGGAAAACAGAGCTAACCGACCCTTATTTAATGCCCTTACTAAAAAGGATGAAGACTCACTCCTGGAAAAAGTAGGCAAGAAACTGCGTGGTATGATGTCCTGGATTAAATAGGAAGTGAAAATATTATGAAAAGGATCAAGATATTTGATACAACATTAAGGGATGGAGAACAATCGCCTGGTGTTAATCTAATTACTGAAGAAAAGCTGGCTATAGCTAAACAGCTGGCCAGACTTAAGGTAGATGTGATAGAAGCCGGGTTTCCGATTGCTTCACCAGGGGATTTTGCAGCAGTAAAGGCTATTGCCGAAGTAGTTAGAGATGTAGAAATAGCTGGTCTGGCCAGGTCAAATCAAAAGGATATTGATCGGGCCTGGGAGGCACTTAAAGGGGCTGAAAACCCGAGACTACATGTGTTTATTGCTACCTCGCCGATTCATATGAAATACAAATTAAAGATGACAGAGGATGAGGTCCTGGAAAGGGCTGTCTTTGCTGTAAAGCATGCGCGGCAGTATACCTCCAATATTGAGTTTTCACCTGAGGATGGCTCGCGGAGTAAGTCTGAGTTTCTCTACCGTCTCTTTAAAGAGGTTATTAAAGCTGGTGCAACTGTCTTAAATATCCCTGATACAGTTGGTTATGCTACCCCTGGAGAGTTTGGCAATTTAATTAAGGGTATTAAAGAAAATGTCAGTAATATTAATCAAGCTGAGATTAGTGTGCACTGCCACAATGATTTAGGTCTGGCGGTTGCTAATAGTCTGGCTGCTCTGGAAAATGGAGCAGAACAGGTAGAGGTAGCTGTCAATGGAATAGGTGAAAGGGCAGGCAATACCGCTCTTGAAGAGATAGTTATGGCTCTGGCTACCAGAAAAGATTATTATAATCTGGCTGTAAATCAGGATACTACTCAGATTATGAGATTAAGTAGAATGGTTGCTAATTTAACTGGTATGGATATTCAGGCCAATAAGGCTATAGTGGGTAAAAATGCCTTTGCCCATGAAGCTGGAATTCATCAGGATGGTGTTATCAAAGAGAGAACTACCTATGAGATTATGGATGCTAAGAGCATTGGTCTTAATGAAAACAGTCTGGTACTGGGTAAACACTCTGGGCGTCATGCCCTCAGGGATTTTGTAGAAAAAAGTGGTTATGAGCTCAGTGAGGAAAAATTTGAAGACCTTTTCAGGGAATTCAAAAAATTGGCTGATAAGAAGAAAAAGTTAAAACCTATGGATATTGAGGCTTTGATTAATAACGAAATATATGCCATAGATACTATTTATGAACTTGATTATGTTTCTGTCTCAACAGGTAATACAGTACTTCCCACGGCAACTATTAGAATCAAGAAAGAGGAAGATATTTTAGAAAAAGCAGCCTGTAGTGGTGATGGCCCGATAGATGCTATTTTTCAGGCCATAAATGAAGTCCTTGACTTTGATAATATAAAATTAATCTCCTATAAGATTGATGCTATTACTGAAGGTACAGATGCCCTGGGTGAAGTAGTAGTAAAACTTGAGATTGATGGCAAGACATATATAGGCCATTCAGCTCAAACAGATATCACCTATGCCAGTACATTGTCTTATCTTGAGGCGATTAATAGATATATGTCGACCAATCGGAAATAAGAAGTCAGAGGTAAGAAGTAAGATAAGAAATGAGGAGTGTAATATAAACAGAGGGGGTAATTATATGGGGATGACTATGGTAGAGAAGATTATAGCCGCCCATTCAGATAATGATAGTGTTAAACCCGGTCAGATAGTTAATGCCAGGGTAGATCTGGTTCTGG
The DNA here is from genome assembly GCF_017751145.1 of Iocasia fonsfrigidae. GTDB lineage: Bacteria > Bacillota > Halanaerobiia > Halanaerobiales > DTU029 > Iocasia > Iocasia fonsfrigidae. The sequence goes on along the minus strand of NZ_CP046640.1, from coordinate 3,386,275 downwards.
GAAATGATGTCACAACACCTGTTGCCATTAAAGAATTTAATAAAATTGGAGTAGATTCTGTATTTGATAGAGATAGGGTGGCAATAGTGCCAGATCATTTTACACCAAATAAAGATATAAATTCTGCTCAGCAGGCCTTAATGGTCAGAAACTTTGCTCGGGAGAAGGAAATTACTAATTATTTTGAAGTAGGGGAGATGGGGATTGAGCACTGTCTCTTACCAGAAAAGGGTTTGACCCTGCCTGGTGAAATTATAGTTGGGGCAGATTCACATACCTGTACCTATGGAGCATTAGGTGCTCTGGCTACTGGTGTTGGTAGTACAGATATGGCGGCAGCTATGGCTACTGGTGAATTGTGGTTCAGGGTTCCGGAAACAATCAAGTTCGTCTATACAGGTAAACTTAACCCCTGGGTAAGTGGTAAGGACTTGATCCTCTATACAATTGGTAAGATAGGAGTTGATGGGGCCCTTTATAAAGCAATGGAATTTACTGGTGAGGCTATTGAGAACCTGTCAATGGATGGTAGAATGACAATGTCTAATATGGCTATTGAAGCAGGTGGTAAATGTGGGCTTATTGCCTGTGATGATAAGACAAGGGAGTATTTAACAGATAGGGCTGTAAGGGATTTTACTCCTTACTATAGTGATAATGATGCAATCTATGACCGTGTAATTGAATATGATGTAAGTGAGATAGAACCTCAGGTTGCCTTCCCCCATCTACCGGAAAACACCCGTCCTGTTAGTAAGGCAGGGGATGTTAAGATACAGCAGTCTGTTATTGGTTCCTGTACCAATGGACGCCTGGAAGACCTGCGAATTGCTGCTGAGGTTCTTAAAAATAAACATGTCCATGAAGATGTCCGCTGTATTGTATTACCAGGTACTCAGGAGATCTATAAGCAGGCTATGAAAGAAGGATTATTTGAAATTTTTATTGATGCTGGTGTAGCAGTAAGCACACCGACCTGTGGCCCATGTCTTGGCGGACATATGGGAATTCTGGCTAAAGGGGAAAGGGCTATTTCAACTACTAACCGGAATTTTGTTGGTAGAATGGGTCACCCTGAAAGTGAAGTATATTTATCTAACCCAGCAGTGGCAGCTGCGTCAGCGGTTAAAGGATATATAGCTAGTCCTGAGGAGGTAGTAGAATGAAGTTAACAGGTAAGGTTTTTAAATATGGAGACAATGTCGATACTGATGTGATCATACCAGCAAGGTATCTTAATAATTCTGATCCCCGGGAACTGGCTGCTCATTGTATGGAAGATATTGATGAGAATTTTGCACAGGAGGTAGCCGAGGGGGATATAATAGTTGGCGGCAAGAACTTTGGTTCAGGTAGTTCAAGGGAACATGCCCCCCTTGCTATCAAAACAGCTGGTGTTTCCTGTGTTATTGCTGATAGTTTTGCCCGTATTTTCTACCGTAATTCAATTAATATAGGCCTCCCTATTCTGACTTCTCCAGAAGCAGTAAAAGGCATTAAAGCCGGGGCTAGATTAGCAGTAGATCTTGATAGTGGAGAGATAAAGGACCTAGATACGGATCAAACATATCAAGCAGCACCTTTCCCTGAGTTTATGCAGAATATTATCAAGGCCGGCGGTCTGATTGAGAAAGTAAAAGGGGAGGTTGGTTAAATGGCGAAAATTGCTGTTATTCCTGGTGATGGGATCGGTAAAGAGGTTGTAAATGAGGGAGTTAAGGTCTTAGAATATTTGAATAGCACTTATGAGTTAGGTCTTAGTTTTAAAGAATTTGATCTTGGTGCTGCCAGGTATTTAAAATATGGGGAACTGGTTCCTGATAATGTATTAAATGAGCTGGAAACCTTTGATGCTATTTTTTTAGGGGCGGTAGGTGACCCTGCTGTTGAGCCTGGAATTTTGGAAAAGGGTATTCTCCTTAAATTAAGATTTTATTTTGATCAGTATGTTAATTTGCGTCCAGTAAAATTATATAATGATAGGTTTTCTCCTTTAAAAGGTAAGGGTGTTGATGAAATTAATTTTACAGTTGTTCGTGAAAATACAGAAGGACTTTATGCAGGTATTGGTGGTTTTCTAAAAAAAGACACCCCTGATGAGATAGCCACCCAGGAGATGATTGCTAGCAGAAAAGGTGTTGACAGGATACTCAAATATGCTTTTGAATATGCCCGTAAGACTGGAGGGAAGTTAACTGTTTCTGATAAGAGTAATGTCCTGACTTATGCTCACAACCTGTGGCAGAGGGCCTTCAAAGCAATGGCTCAGGAATATAGTGATGTAGAGACAAACCATTACCTTATTGATGCTATTACGATGAAGATGGTAAGAAACCCGGAAATATTTGATGTTATTGTCACCTGTAATCTCTTTGGGGATATTATTACTGACCTTGGGGCAGAATTACAGGGGGGGATGGGTCTGGCGGTTTCTGGTAATATTAACCCTGATACTGTTTCTATGTTTGAACCAGTTCATGGTTCTGCACCTGATATTGCCGGACAGAATATTGCTAACCCACTGGCAACAATCCTGGCTGCCGGTATGATTGTCGAATACCTTGGCCATGAAGAATTATCCGCTATGGTTGATCAGGCTGTTCAGTCTTCGATAGATAATAATAAAGTAACACCTGATATGGGTGGAGAACTGAGCACCTCTGAAGTAGGAAATCACCTTGTTAAGGTTCTTAAAGAACTGAAGGGGGATAAATAATGAAATCATTAACATTTTATGATACAACCTTAAGGGATGGAGCACAGGGTGAAGGTGTATCTTTTACTGTTGATGATAAAATAAAGATAGTTAAAAAACTTGATGATTTTGGGATTGATTATATTGAAGGGGGTTGGCCTGGTTCTAACCCTAAAGATGAAGAATTTTTCGCGGCAATCAGGGATTTAAAACTAAAACATAGTAAGATTGTTGCTTTTAGTTCTACCAAGAGGTATGGTATTGATATTAAAGATGATTTAAATATCAAGAAAATGATAGATTCCGGGGTGGATACAGTCGCCATTTTCGGTAAGTCCTGGGATTTCCATGTTACTGATGTCCTTAAAATATCCCTGGATGAAAATCTGGCCCTGATCGAGGATACAATAAAATATTTGCTTGAAAATAATATGCAGGTTATTTTTGATGCTGAGCATTTTTTTGATGGCTTTGCTAGTAATCCAACATATGCCCTGGAGACCCTGAAGGTTGCCTATGAAGCAGGTGCAGAGGTTTTAGTTTTATGTGATACCAATGGTGGGCAGTTGCCGACACAACTGGCTAGTACTATAGGTAAGGTAAAGGAATCCTTGACAGCACCATTAGGTATTCACGCCCATAATGATAGTGATGTAGCTGTAGCGAATTCGCTGCTGGCCTATGAACTGGGAGCAGTTCAGATTCAGGGAACTATCGGTGGTATTGGTGAACGGTGTGGTAATGCGGATCTTGCCAGTATTATACCTGCTTTAAAAACGAAGTATAAGCTTGAACTTAGTAATTTGAATGTTAATAAAATAACCTCTCTTTATTATTATATAATGGAGGTAGCTAATCTGGTTCCTGAGAACAATCATCCCTATGTAGGGAGCAGTGCTTTTACACATAAAGCTGGGATGCATGTAAATGCCCTGCAAAAAAATTCAGAGACCTATGAACATGTCTCTCCTCAGATATTTGGTAATAAGAGGAGGATACTTGTTTCTGAACTATCAGGAAAGAGTAATTTAAAATATAAACTTCAGGAACTAGGTTTTGACCTGTCAAATTTTACAAAAGAGGAATACCGCAGCTTGGCTACCAAGATCAAGGATATGGAATATCAAGGTTACCAGTTTGAGGGTGCTGAGGCTTCTCTTAAATTACTTTTTCTCAGGGAATATGAAGACTATCATTCACTTTTTGGGGTAGAAGACTTTAAGATAATTAGCCATAATTTTGGCAAAAAAACTGATTCTGAAGCCGTTGTCAAACTAAAGGTGAAAGGGGAATCTGTTCATATAGTTGCCGAAGGAGATGGACCGGTTAATGCCCTTGATAATGCCTTAAGAAAGGCACTGCTCAGTTTTTTCCCTTCCATAGATGTAATGAAATTAATAGATTATAAGGTGCGTGTTTTAAATGGTAAAGATGGAACTGCTGCCAAGGTACGTGTTTTAATAGAGAGTTCTAATACAGAACAGTCCTGGACTACAATTGGAGTGTCAACTAATATTATTCAGGCCAGCTGGCAGGCTCTGATTGATAGTTTTGAATATGCTCTTTATCTAGCCAAAAACAACGGTAGTTTAAGTGCTAATTAGCAGGATATTTAGTACTATTGAGTTAATTTCTATGATTAGATTGATTAAATAAAATTGCTGTGGTATAATAAAGAAGATTGTTTTATAGTTTAAATATATTTTATATATTTATAATTATATAAATAAAGAGTGAGGAAAGGGATTAAGCCGCCCTGGAGCTGGGTTCTGAACATAATCTAAGTAGGAATCATCGGTTGTACCGTTAAAACTTAAGCTGCTGTGAATAAACAGCACTTGCTGAGGTTATTGTGATAGATAACAAAGCATGGTGGTACCGTGTAAATTATACACCCCTGCATTTATGTAGGGGTGTTTTGTTTTATTCATATGAGAAACTATGTGATTTTGAAATTGTTGATAACTTTGAAGACCAACAAATATATTTGTCTTAGTTAAGGTGGCTAAGTAATAATTTTTTATTCTATAGCGACTCTAACTTTTTGTAGAGGCAGGACGCCGGAGCAAAAAGTTTTGACAGAGAGCGGAGGCACGGATGCCGTAGTGAACGACAAGCGGTAGAATGAAAATTATTACGGTCGTAGCAGGCTGACGAAACCACTTAATTTTAAAAATAAGAAAGGGGAATTGTTAATGTTAGATAATTTGTTTGCTGATAGGGTTGAGGAGATGTCAAATGGTGAACTTGCTGAGTTTATGAAACTGGTTGGTCAGGGGGATGTGCTTTCTTTTGCCGGGGGGATCCCTGCCAGTGAGGTTTTTCCTTATAACGGACTAAAAGACCTGAATGATAGGCTTTTAAATGATCTGGGGGCAGAGGTTTTTCAGTATTGTAGTACTGACGGTTCTGACAACCTCAAGGAATATATTGTAGGTTTTCTGGGAGAGAGGGGTATTAATACCAGTAAAAAGGAACTGCTGATTACTACTGGTTCACAACAGGCCCTTGATCTTATCAGTAAAATATTTATTAATACAGGGGACAATATAATTGTAGAGAAACCAGGGTATGTAGGTGGTATTGGGGCAATTAAGAGTTATCAGGCTAATCTTATAGGGATTGATCTTGATAAAGATGGTTTATGTGTAAATATCCTTGAAGAAAAATTGGATAGAATATATGCCGAAGGGGAGCAGATTAAGTTTATCTATCTGGTTCCTGATTATTCTAATCCCTCTGGAAGTAGATTGTCACTGGAGAGGAGAAAAAAGATTTTAGAGTTGGCTGAAAGATATGATTTTTATATTATTGAAGATACTCCTTATAGTGAACTTAATTACTTTAATGAAAGACTGCCTTTTATTAAGGAATTTGATCAAGATAACCGGGTTATTATGCTGGGGTCTTTTTCTAAATTTTTTATACCGGGTATGCGGGTCGGTTGGGTCTGTATTGAGGAAGGGATGATAGATTTATTGACAAAGGCTAAACAAAATACTGACCTGGCTTCAAACACATATGGTCAGGAACTGCTGGCCCTTGCTGGTAATAGTGGCTTAGTAGATGAACAGCTAAAAAGGGTTAAACCTTTTTATAAAGCGAGGTTACTAAAGATGGAAGAGTCTCTGCAGAAATTTTTTCCTGAAAACACTTCATGGTATCAGCCTGAAGGTGGTTTTTTCTTCTGGGTAAGGTTGCCGGAAAATATAAAGAGCAGGGATTTATTTCAGGTAGCAATTAAAAATAAATTGGCCTTTGTTACTGGGAATTCTTTTTTCCCGGTTTATCAGGATGGTAATCACTATATCAGGTTGTCATTCTCTGATACTACCCCTGCTGAAATAGAAAAGGGTATAGCGTTATTAGCAGGGATAATTATTGATTATTAAAAAACAGGAATTTTAATTTATTTCTTGAATAAAGTATATGGTGGTTATTAATGAATAATAAAATTAAGACAATGCTTTTTTTTATAGGGTTTTTATTGATAGGGCTTATAATAATTAGTTTATCCCTGTCAATTGGTAGTATATATATCCCTTTCAAACAGCTTATCAGGGTATTGTTTTCAGCTGAAAGTGGGAGTACTTATGGCTTAATTGTTAAAAATATTCGTTTACCCAGGGTTATATTGAGTTTGCTGGTAGGTTCAGGGCTTGCTCTGGCTGGTGCTGTATTTCAGGGAGTTATCCGCAACCCAATGGTTGACCCTTATGTTGTAGGGATTTCATCTGGGGCTGGTACAGCAGTAACCCTGACTATTATTCTAAATATTGACTGGGAGTTTCTGGGGATAAGTACTATCCCTTTAATGGCTTTTATAGGTGCGGTAATAACCGTATATATTGTTTACAGCTTATCTTACAGTAAAAGGGGCCTTCCGGTTATAACTTTTCTTTTAGCTGGGGTAGCAATGGGATTTCTACTTAATGCTGTCATGTCCTTTTTAATGGTTTTAGGGACAAACAGTTTACACAAGGTGGTTTACTGGTTGATGGGTAGTCTGGCTACTGCCAGTTGGCAGGAGATTATAACGATTCTTCCCTATTATTTTACAGCTTTGCTTATAATAATTTTCCATATAAATGACCTAAACACCTTACTACTAGGGGAAGAGAATGCCTATAACCTGGGTCTGGATATTGAAAGAGTTAAACTACACTTGATCATTGCTGCGGCCCTTATGACAGCGGCAGTAGTATCTGTAAGTGGCATTATTGGTTTTATCGGTCTGATTGTACCTCATATTGTCAGGATATTAATAGGTCCGGATCATAGAAAAATGATACCGGCAGCAGCCCTGTTAGGGGGGTTGTTTTTGCTTGTCAGTGATAACCTGGCCCGTACTCTCCTGGCACCTATGGAAATACCGGTAGGAATTATTACTGCTTTAGCAGGGGGACCGTATTTTATTTACCTATTACGAAAGACTAAAGGGGAGTACTGGTGATAGAAAATGATAAAAATAGAAGGACTTCATTTTAGTTATGGGGATAAAAGAGTATTAAAGGAGATAAATCTATATCTTACTAGAGGTGATTTTATCGGTATAATTGGGCCCAACGGTTCTGGAAAATCAACCTTTCTTAAGACATTAAGCGGGTATTTACCAGCTGATAAGGGTGTTATTTATCTAGATAATTATTTATTAAATAAAGTATCTAATGAGGACTTAGCCCGTATAATGGCTGTGGTACCTCAAGATACAAATGTTGATTATAATTTTAAAGTTTATGACCTGATTATGATGGGGCGAAGACCGTATCAGAATCGCTGGGGCATGGTGAGTGAGCAAGATAGGGAAATTGTAAGTGAAGTAATGGAGATGACAGATACTCAGGGCTTTTCTCAGGAGAATATTAATAAACTTAGTGGGGGAGAGCGGCAGAGGGTGATTATTGCCCGGGCCCTGGCTCAGGAACCTGATATCTTGCTGCTGGATGAACCAACTGCCAGTCTGGATATTAATTATCAGGGGGAGATATTTGACTTGCTGGCTAAATTAAATAGGTACAGGGGTATTACGATTATCCTTGTTTCACATGACCTTAATCTCAGTGGTCAATATTGTGATAGACTGATTTTGTTAAAGGATGGGCAGGTCTATAAGACAGGTATTCCTACAGAAGTATTAAGGAGTGAAACTATTGCTGAGGTCTATCAGAGTGATGTGATTATTGAGGAGAATCCTTTTACTGGCAAACCATACCTGATTATGGTTCCTGGGGGTAGTAAAAAAAAGCAGTGGGGAAAGAGAAGCACAATTACAGAAAATACTCCTAAAATTCATTTGATATGTGGGGGTGGTTCAGGGCGCAAAATGTTTTCCCTGCTTCATAATAAGGGTTTTCAATTAAGTTGTGGAGTTTTAAATATTGGTGATAGTGATTGGGAAACAGCCAGGAGGTTAAACCTTAAGATAGCTGAGAGTCCACCTTTTAACCCGATAAGTAAGCAGAGTTTGGAATATAACCGACAGTTAATGACTGAGGCAGATATAATCTTGCTTGCTGAAACACCTTTCGGCCATGGTAATCTAGATAATCTAAAACTCCTTCTTGATTTAAGTGACAAAACTATAATTCTTAAGGGGGGAAGGAAGTTTCAGGAGCGTGATTTTACAGGGGGAGAAGCTACTTTATTATGGCAGGAACTTAAGCGGCGTCCAGGGTGTTATTTGAAGAATAAAACGGCGGATATTTTACAATTAATCGAAGACTTAATAAAAATATAATTGTTTATAAGGATATAACTATGGGGGTGTATTATTAATATGAGCAAAAGGAATAAGGGAGAAATAAAGGCGGTTATTTTTGATCTAGATGGTGTTTTAACAGATACAGCGGAATATCATTATCAAAGCTGGAAAAAGCTTGCTCAGGAAGAAGGGATATCTTTTACCAGAGAGGATAATGAACAATTAAGGGGTGTAACCAGGAGGCAGTCACTGGAAATTTTGCTAAAAGGGAAGACACTACCTGAAGATAAAATGGAAGAGTTGATGGTTAAAAAGAATGAATATTATCAGGAATTAATTAATAATATTACAATGGAAGATCTTATACCAGGTGTAGAGGAACTATTAAATCAGCTGCAAGAAGATGGGTATAAGCTGGCTGTTGCTTCAGCAAGTAGAAATGCTAGAACAGTTATTGAAAATCTGGAGATTGGGAAGAAATTTCAGCTTATTGCTGACGGCTATAGTGTGAAAAATAATAAACCAGCCCCTGACCTGTTCCTCTATGCTGCTGAGGAGTTAGAGGTGGAACCTGAGGAATGTATTGTGATTGAAGATGCAGAGTCTGGGATTGAAGCAGCTCTGGCGGCAGGGATGCATACTGTTGGTATTGGGCCTGAAGAGCGGGTTGGACAGGCTGATTTCAGGTATGATAAAATAAAAGATATTAAACTGGCTGATATTGTACAGTGATATTGACTTAAGAAAAGTATTATGCTATACTATTGATAATTTAATATTCATTTCTTATCAAGAGATGGCTGAGGGACTGGCCCGATGAAGCCCGGCAACCGGCATAAGCACGGTGCTAAATCCTGCAGGATAAATTATTTCCTGGAAGATGAGAGCTATGTAAATAACCTCTTCCTCCAGGGAAGAGGATTTTATTTATAAAGGGAGTTTAAAGTATCGAAATAATTAAGGAGTGAGGGAAATGAGCGGGAAAAAAACAGAAAAGAGTTATGCTGAGATTAATCAAAGAATAAAAAAAGGTGAAGCCCTGGTTCTTACAGCTGAAGAGATGATTGATTTTGTAGATGAAAATGGTGAGGATAAGGCCCTTGCAGAGGTTGACGTAGTTACTACAGCTACTTTTGGGGCAATGTGTTCTTCTGGTGCCTTTTTAAATTTTGGACATTGTGATCCCCCTATAAGAATGGGGAGGGTCTGGTTAAATGATGTTATGGCTTATGCTGGTCTGGCAGCTGTTGATGTTTACTTAGGTGCAACTGAAGAATCTGAGATAAAAGGGCTGGAATATGGAGGGGCACATGTTATTGAAGAACTACTTGCTGGTCGAAAAGTACATTTAAGGGCCACTTCAAAGGGTACTGATTCTTATCCCCGTAAAGAACTTGATACCTATATTACCCTGGAAGATTTGAATCAGGCCTATTTGTTTAATCCCCGGAATTGCTACCAAAATTACTGGGTAGCAGTAAATTCCTCTGATAAAATGATTTATACCTATATGGGGCCTTTGATGGCCAGATTTGGGAATGCAAGTTATAGTAGTGCTGGACAATTAAGCCCTCTTTTAAATGACCCCTATTATAAAACTATTGGTATTGGGAGTCGGATATTTCTGGGTGGTGCCCAGGGATATATTGCCTGGGAGGGTACCCAGCATAATCCTGTTAGGGAAAGAAATCAAAAAGGGATCCCGGTAGGTGGTGCTGGTACTATGGCAGTGATTGGGGATTTAAAAGAGATGAGTACTGAATATGTCCGGCCTGCCTCTATTGAAAAATATGGTGTAAGTATGTATGTGGGAATAGGTGTGCCAATTCCTATTTTAAATAAAGAAATGGTCAGGTATACAGCGGTTAGGGATAGGGACATTGATGTTACTATTGTTGATTATAGTGGTGGTGTAAGGGATAACCCTACCTTAGGTCAGGTTAATTATGAACAATTGAGGTCAGGTACGATTGTTCTGGAAAATGGCCGGGAAGTACCGACTGCACCATTATCCAGCTATAATAAGGCCAGAAAGATTGCCCTTGAATTAAAGAAATGGATAAATAATGGAGAATTTTTATTAGAAAAACCCGTGGAGAATTTATCAACAAACAGTCAGTTTAAGATATTGAAGGAAGGGGCTGTTCCTAATGTGTAAAAAAAGATTAAAGTTGGTTTTTGGCCCTGAAATTGTCGGTAAGCCAGTAACCTATAATTTAATTAAAAAATATGATGTAATTATTAATGTTTTTCAGGCCAGGGTTTTGCCTGATGAAGAAGGCCATATGGTGCTTGATATAAGAGGTAAAAACGAGGAATCTATTAAAAAGAGTATTAAATACTTGCAGTCAGAGGGTGTAATGGTTGATTTTTTGGAAAAGAGTATTAGTTATAATCAGGATAGGTGTATTAATTGTGGGGCCTGTACAGGGGTATGCAGGAGTGGTGCTCTGCTTATGGATCAAGAAAGCTGGGAATTAATAGTTGATCAGGATAAGTGTTTATTATGTGAAATGTGCTTATCTGCCTGTTCAATGAAGGCCCTTTCCCTGGAGCTTGGGTGAGTTTTTAATGTATGAGCCGCGTTTTTATAGGGAATGGACTAGTAATAGATATAAAAAATTTACAGTATCTTATCAGGAGACTGATCTCTTGATATATGCCCCCAAAAAACTGGTAGAAGAAACATATGAGGAAGTAAGAAGGCTAAGAAAAAGTCTTGATTATTATATTAATAGTCATCCTGCTTTTCTCAGTAGTTTTGTTCCTCTTGACATATATGGTAATGCCCCTGATGAAGTAAAAGTTATGGCTGAAATGTCTGCCAGGGTAGGGGTAGGGCCAATGGCTGGTATTGCTGGTTTGTTTGCTGAAAGGATTGGTTGTTATTTATTAGATTATACAGATGAGGTCATAGTTGAAAATGGTGGAGACATTTTTTTATCCCTCAATGAGGATTCTAGGATAGGACTTTATGCTGGTAAAGGCTCCCCCTTCAGTGATAAACTGGCTATTAAGGTGTTTCCCAGGCAAAAGCCTCTAGGTATCTGTACTTCATCCGGGAGATTAGGGCCTTCTTTTAGTAAGGGTAAAGCAGATGCTGTTACAGTAGTAAGCTCTTCAACTATATTGGCTGATGCAGCTGCCACAGCTGCTTGTAATCGCGTAAAAAACAGGGATGATATAGCAGAGACAATTAATTGGTTAAAGGGAATTGAAGGTATTATAGCTGCTGTTATTATGATGGATGACCAGTTAGGTGTATGGGGGGATATTGAATTAATAAAGCGATAAAACTATAGTATGAAATTTATTTAAATATTTTAGTCAGGGGTGATATCTAATGCAGTTGGTAGAGAATAAGTTTATAGATTTAATACAAGAGGAGATTATTGTTGGTGATGGGGCTATGGGGACTATGATCCAGAATTCTAAATGCCAACAGATTAATCCACCGGAATTATTTATGTTGGAAAACCCAGCTGAAATAGCCAGGATTCATCAGGAATATGCTACTGCCGGAGCTGAATTGATTGAGACCAATACCTTTGGGGCTAACCGTTTAAAATTAGCCCTGGAAGGTTTAGAAGATAGGATCGAAGAGATAAATAAGAAAGCGGTCAAGATAGCCAGGGGTATAGGGGATGATATTCTGGTAGCTGGTTCTGTTGGTCCGACTGGGAAACTGATGGAGCCTCATGGAGAACTTAGTTTTTCTACAGCTAGAGGGGTATTTTCAGAACAAATAGGGTATTTAGTTGAAGCTGGTGTTGATCTGATATGTATAGAAACAATGAGTGACTTGAAGGAAATGAGGGCAGCGGTGGTTGCGGCCCGGGAATACCAGATTCCACTTGTGGCCCAGATGACCTATACAGAGCGGGGACTTACCCTTACCGGGAGTACACCGGAACTGGTAGCAATTGTCCTTGATGGGCTTGGTGTAGATATGGTTGGGGTGAACTGTGTAGCTGGCCTTGATGAGGCTATACCGATAGTAAAAAAGATGTCAGCAGTTACTGAACTACCCCTTAGTGTTTTTGCTAATGCAGGATTACCAGTAATGAAGGATAATCAGACTTTTTATCCCCAAAGTGCTGAAGACTATAGTCTAAGGATTAATGAATTGCTGACATATAATGTTAGATTAATAGGTGGTTGTTGTGGTACTACACCTGCATATATATCGGCGATTAAAGAGGCGGCTAAAAAGACTATTGTGGAAAATAAAAATGGTGAAAAACCAAGTTTATTTCTTAGCAGTAATCATAAACATATTGAAGTATCAGATCAGCAAGCAGTACAGCTTATTGGGGAAAAGCTAAATCCTACTGGTAGAGATGACCTTAAAACTGCCCTGCGGAACAGGGATTGGAAGTATTTAAAAGACCTGGCCAAAAAACAGGTGATTGCCGGTGCTAACCTACTTGATGTTAATATTGGTATTTCTGGGATTGATAAAAAAGAGGTAATGGGCAGGCTTGTTCAGGAATTACAGCTTGAGGTTGATGTTCCCTTGGTGTTGGATTCAAATAGCCCTGATGTACTGGAAAAGGCTCTACAGGAGTATACTGGTAAGGCTCTGATAAATTCAGTAAATGGTGAGCTAAAATCTCTTGAAGCTATTATGCCTCTGGCTAAAAAATATGGTGCTGCTCTTATTGGTTTAACACTTGATGAAAAGGGTATACCAGCAACGGTTGATGGTAGAATTGCTATAGCTAAAAGGATTATTGAGGCAGCAGAGGAGTATGGTATTAAAAGGAGTAATATAGTAATTGATACTTTAGCTTTGACAGCAGGTGCTAAACAAAAAGAGGTCCTTATAGCTGTTAAAGCCCTGGCTGAGGTGAAAGAGCTATTTGGGGTAAAGACAACCCTGGGCATCAGTAATGTTTCACACGGATTGCCCGGCCGGGAGTTAATTAATGAAACCTTTTTAACAATGGCCCTTGGGGCAGGACTTGATTTGCCGATTATTAATCCCTTTAATGAGAGAATATATCATATTATCAGGGCTGCTAATTTGCTTACCAGTCGTGATGAAGATGGTCGAGAATTTATTAGTTGGTATAGTGTCAATAAAGGAAACGAGGATAAAGATTGTAAAAAAAAGTCAAAAGATAAGAAAACAGGTATTTTAAAGCAAATTCATGGTATAATTATAGAGGGTAATAAAGATGATATTGTTGCTTATACCGAGCAGGCGGTTGAGGAAGGGACTAAGCCCCAGCAGGTAATAGATGAAGCACTGATCCCTGGAATTGAAGAGGTTGGTGTGCTATATGATCAGGGTACGTATTTTTTGCCCCAGTTATTAAGAAGTGCCGAGACAGTTCAGGCTGCTTTTGATTACCTGAAAGGGCTACTGGGGAGTGATACAGAGGTAGGGAAAAAGGCCCTGGTTTTACTGGCAACAGTTAAAGGTGATATGCATGATATCGGTAAGAATATAGTAAAGACTATTTTCGCTAACCATGGCCTAGAGGTCATTGATCTAGGGGCCAATGTTGCTACAGAACTAATTGTAGAGAAGGCATTTGAATATGATGTTGATCTGGTAGGGCTCAGTGCCTTAATGACTACTACTATGGAGGAAATGAGGCATGTTGTCTCACTGCTGAAAAAGAAAGACTTTAAAGGTGCTGTAATTATTGGTGGTGCAGTGACAAGCCAGGAATATGCAGATGAAATTGGTGCTGACCTTTATGCCGAAGATGCCCTTGATGGAGTGAGGAAGATAAATAGTTATTTGAGGAGAGGGGATAGTAATAAGAGGAACTAGATTGTATTGGATATGTTTAATGTTTGCTTGGCTAAAATGTCAGATAGGATGCAAGATGTTTATTTTAAGATCTTATAATATAAATTAAGCCTTGGATTTTTTAATTTTCTCCAGGGCTTTTTACCTATTATTTAGTAATTATTATTATTGTTGTTGTTATAATATTGAATTTGAAATTTATATTTGAGTTACCTGATATATCTTATTTTTTAATTTTTATTAAAATTCCTTTTTAAATTTGATGTAAATCTGGAAAACACATAGTTTATAAAAATAATAATAGGTATAATGGTATTATTTTAACAAAAGAGATAGCTGTCAACTTGAAGGATATTCAGGAATATTGTCGAATATTGATAATAGTTTTGTTTTTTTGCTTATTTAAGTAATATTTAAGTCATAGATCAGGATTAAGTATATTCGTTGAATTTTTTATTTTAAGAACCTAAAGAGGGAGAGATTATAATGAACTTTCAATGTATTAATTACGATTATGGTCTGCCTATTAAGATATTTGTTAATTCTCCCAGAAATAAGTTTCATCTCCATGATGGACTAGAATTAATCTGGGTCCTTGATGGGGAATTATTTGTACAGGTTGAAAATAAAAAGATTATGCTTTACAATGATGATTTATTATTAGTTAATAGTTTTAGTAATCATAGATTAAATACAGGTGATGATCATAAGTTTTTGGTAATGGAAATAGAAAAGAGTTTCTGTCAGGAATATATAGCTAACTTTAATAATAAACATTTTTTATTAAATTCTTCTAATGAAAAACAGCAGAGATATGAACTGATTCGATTTTTATTTAGTAGAATGATAGATATTTACAATAAAAAGACAATAGAAATGCTGGATAATATAAATAATAACCTTATAAAGATGTTAAAATATATAGAAGATAATTTTACTATTGATCAGGGCGAATCCCAGCTTAGTAAATTTGAAAATAGCAAGTATATCATTATTAACGAGATGATTGAGCACATTAAAGGCAATTATATGAATAAAATAACCTTAAAAAATATTGCTGAAGAAAAACATTATAACACATCGTATTTATCTGAAAAATTTAAAGATTTTGTTGGCATAAATTTTAAGGACTACGTAGATATAGTTAGATTGTATAATGCAATGAAGTCGATACTATATAAAAATGAAAATATTAGCGACATTGCCTATAATAACGGATTTTCCAGCCTAAAAAGTTTTTATAGGGCATTTCATCGTTATTATAACTGTACTCCTGGTGAATATAGAAATTTATATAGACAGACAAATAATGATCAGGAGGATGAGGGTCTTTATGTACACAGAAAAGTCAAGACATATTTAGATCAAGGTCAGCTTATTCAGGATAACAAGGAAGAGGCTTTAGAGAAAGAAATTACTGTTAATATCGATAATACTAGCGGTATACTGAAAAAATCATGGCAGAAAATAATAAACATTGGTTCAGTATATACAATTTTAGATTCAAATGTTCAAGTCCAGATTATAGAAATGCAGAAAGATATTGGTTTTGAATATTTAAGATTTGAGGGTATATTTAATGATGAGATGGAGGTATGTAAACTAGACGAGAATGGAGATATTTATTATAATTGGAAGTTCGTAGATAAGGTTTTTGATTTTATGTTTGAATTAAAACTTAAACCCTTTGTCTGTCTTAGTTTTATGCCTGATGTACTGGCTAAAACAAATAAAAAGGTCTTTCATTATAGGGCTAATGCCTCTCCTCCTAAAAAAATAGAACAGTGGCTTGATCTTGTTTATTCTTTTTTTATTCACTGTATCAATAGGTATGGAATGGACAGTATTGAAAAATGGTATTTTCAGATATGGGGTGAGTTTTCTTTCTACAATCTCCACTGGGATGGGACAGATGAAGAGTATTTTCTTTTTTATAAGCAAACTGCTGAAGAAATAAAAAAAATATCTAAATCTATTAAGATTGGCCCAGCTTCAGAAAATTATTATCATGGATACAGAAAATCAAGAAATTTTTTGCAATTCTGTCAGGAGAACAATGTCCCAATAGATTTTTACAATGCTAATATCTATCATAATCGGATTTTAAATGAAAAGGATTTAGATTTTAATAAGTCTGATTTTTTTGATGATAATACCCTTTTAAGTGTCTGGTTTGGCTATTCTGATAAAATGCATACAGTAGATACAGCTGCAGAAACAAAAGATTTGTTAAAAGATTTTTATCCACATGCTGAATTTATGATAGTCAGGTGGAATATGAGCTGGGATGTTAAAGAATATGTCCATGATACAGCATTTATGGCCACTTATGTTGTTGATACTGCTCTTAAAGCAGGCAAAAAGGTTGAAGGAATGGGTTTTCTTTCTTTATCTGATGTTTTATATGAGTGGCCGATAGATGAAGGACCTTTTTTTGGTGGAAGTGGTCTGGTAAATACAGAGGGGATTAAAAAACCATCATATTATGCTTTTTGGCTCCTTTCAAAATTAGGTAGCACAGTAGTTGAGCAAGGTGATTATTATATAGTTACCAAAAAAAGTTCCGATATTCAGATACTTGTCTATAATTATTCCTATCTTAATAATATATATATGAAGGGGAATAGTAAAATTAATCAGATCTCAAAAAAAAATAGATATAAAGTATTTGAGAGAAAGGACGATATGAAGTTAAATCTTAATATCAAAGGTTTAAAGGGAAAATATAAGCTTAGACATTATTATTTGAATAGGGAGGATGGTTCTGCTTTTGATGAGTGGGTTGAACTTGGTTGCCCCTATGAATTAAATGATGAGGAAATTAAATATTTAAAAATAAAATCATATCCCAAGATGAAGATAGAAAGAGTTGATTGTGAAAAAGAATATACCGTAAAAACAGAAATACCGGTTCATGGAATAGAATTGATAGTGTTGAATAAGATATATGAAATATAATAGCTAAATATGTATTTGGCTTAAAGAAAAAACTGAAAAATCACCAATACTTTTTAGTGATTTTTCGGTTTTTTCTTTATTTAAAAAATTTTTAAAAAAATTGTCTAAACACGTAAAAAAAAGTAGTGAAAAAAAGGAGAGATTCGTAATTTTTTTTATTTTATAATAAATTATAAGATAAAGAGAAAAGGGGGAGAGGTAATATGACAGTTAAAATATGGCAGAGGCAAAAGAGAACTGAAGATGAAATTAATAAATTGGCTAGAAAAATACTTGCAAAAATGACTCTCGAACAAAAAGTCAATCAGATGTCTGGTGATAGCTTCTATACAAAAGAAGCTGTGGATAATATGATGGAAAATGGATATAATCTAGAACCTTATTATGCCGGGCAAGATGAAGAATTGGGTATTCCCCCAATTGCATTTACAGATGGTCCACGGGGGATTGTTATAGGAAATTCAACCTGTTTTCCCGTGTCTATGGCAAGGGCTGCCAGCTGGGATATTGGTTTAGAAGAACGCATTGCTGATGTAATGGGGATAGAAGCAAGAGCACAGGGGGCTAACTACTATGGAGGTGTATGTATAAATTTATTAAGACATCCTGCCTGGGGAAGAGCTCAGGAAACTTTTGGTGAAGATCCTTTTCTTTTAGGTGAGTTTGGCTCAGCTCAGGTAAGAGGAATTCAATCACATAATGTTATAGCCTGTATAAAACATTTTGCTGTTAATAGTATGGAAAATGCTCGCTTTAAAGTGGATGTTAACCTTGATGAGCGAACCTTAAGGGAAGTATATTTACCTCATTTCAAACGCTGTATAGATGAAGGTGCAGGCTCTGTGATGAGTGCTTATAACAAGGTCAGGGGTAAATACTGTGGTCATAATGAATACCTATTGAGCAAAGTACTTAAAGAAGATTGGAATTTTGATGGTTTTGTAATAACTGACTTTGTATTTGGTATGTATGATGGGGAAAAAGCCGCTAAAGCAGGTATTGATATCGAGATGCCCTTTACTATGCATTATGGAGATAAACTAAAAAAATTAGTAGAAGAGAAAAAGATTGATGAAGAAGTTATAGATAATGCAGTTTTACGAATAATACGTCAAAAATTAAAGTTTATTACTGCTGAAGATAAACAAAATTATGATATATCTATGGTGGCCTGTAAAGAACATAGAGGGTTAGCACGTGAGTCAGCAGAAAAAAGTATGGTACTCTTAAAGAATCAAAATAATATTTTGCCAATTAATACTGATGAAGTAAAAAAAGTAGCTGTAATTGGTAGCCTGGCAAATACACCTAATACTGGAGATAGAGGGAGTAGTAATGTTAGAAATGAATATACTGTTACACCATTAGAGGGGATAAAAAATCTGGTAGGTAGAGATATTAAAATTAATTATCAGGATGGCTCTGATTTAAAAGAGGTGGCCAGAGTAGCTTCAGCTGCAGATCTTGTAATTGTTATAACAGGTAATAGAACTGGGGATGAAGGAGAATACCTCGAAGATTTTGGTGATGCCAATAATGGTGGAGATAGAGATAGTCTTACTATTGCTGAAGAAGAATATGAGATACTGGATACAGCTATAAATGAAAATGAAAACAGCATTGTAGTCTTGACAGGTGGTAGTGTAATTATGATGGAAGAATGGAAAGAAAGAGCAGCAGCCATTTTAATAGCCTGGTACTCTGGTATGGAAGGTGGTAATGCTTTAGCGAGAATACTATTTGGAGAGGTAAATCCCAGTGGAAAGCTGCCCTTTACGATTCCTTCTTCTGAGGAAGAATTACCATTCTTTGATAAAGATGCAGAAGAAATTAATTATGGTTATTATCATGGCTATACATTATTTGATAAAGAAAAATATAAGCCAGCATTTCCATTTGGATATGGTATTAGTTATACAAGTTATAGTTATGACAACCTACAGACAGAGCTTAAAAATGAGGTTATTACAGTAAATATTGATGTGAAAAACCAAGGAGATATCGAAGGTGAAGAGGTAGTTCAATACTATGTTGGCTTTAGTAACTCTAAAGTAGATAGACCTTTAAAATTGCTAAAAGGGTTTAAGAAAATTGTTCTGGCACCCCAAGAGACAAAGACTGTTAGTTGTGATATTAAAATTGATGAACTTGCTTATTACAATGACAAAACTGAAAAATGGGAAATTGAAGATATAGAATATGAAATATATGCAGGACCTTCTTCAGATAATGAGGATTTGTTAGCTACAAAAATAAATATATAAAAAGGCAGGTTTTCAATATTCAATGATTAGACATGATTTATTAGGTTAGAGATTAAGGAGTAATCCTTAATAATAAAAACCCAATAGGAGGTATTAAGTAATGAAAAAAATGAGAAAAGTGTTTATGTTATTGATTGTTAGTGTTTTGATAATATCAATATCAGGTGGAGTATTAGCTGAGGACTTTAAAATTGGGATTAATAATTATCTGCAGGGGCTCTATTGTCTAGATGTTCTGGAAAGATTTGCAGTCTATACAGCAGATAATTTAGGAATGAAATCAATAGCTGTTAATGATGAGGCCAAATTGGAGAAAACTATTTCCAATGTTGAAAACTTAATTGCCTCAGGAGTAGATGGAATAGTATTCTTTGGAATTAGTGATACCCTATTTCCTGTGGTATCTAATAAATGTAGAGCAGCTCAGGTTCCATTTGTTCTTTATGACCATCTACCTACTGAAAAAACCCTTAAGTATTTAAGACAAAACCCATATTTTGTAGGAGCAGTAGGTGAAAGAGATTACAACGCTGGTTTTCCGATTGGTGAGTTTGCTGTTGAATCTAATCTGAAAAAAGCTATTATTGTAACTGGTAAAAGAGGAGATACAACCCATGAAGCCAGGGTGAAAGGTTTTACCGATGCTTTTGAGACAAATGGTGGAAAAGTGTTAGGTGTTGGTTGGGGTTGTGTTACAAGATTTGATGCAATGGGAATTACTGAGAACTTAGTTGTAGCTAATCAAGATATTGATACTGTATATGTTAGTGGTGGTGATTGGGGTATAGGGGCTTTACAGATATTAAAAAAACATGCTAATATAGATGCTAGACTTTATATAACTGATTTGGATCCACCAGTATTAGAAGCGCTTAATAATAAAGAAGTAGCAGCTGCTAATGGTGCCCACTGGATAAACTCCGGTTTTGCTGTAGCATTACTTCATAATTATTTATTAGACAAACCTTTATTAAATAAAGATGGTCAAGCCCCTGTTATTGAAGTGCCTATTCTGGTATTGCCTAATACTCAAGCTAATGCTTATCAGGAGTGGTGGTTAGACAATCAACCATTTACGGCAGAAGAGATGAAAAATATGAGCTATAAATGGAATAAAGATGTTTCTTTGGATGATTTTAGAGAAGTAATGAAAAATTATAGTATTGAGAGTAGATTAATAAAAAGATACGAAGAAGGTAAAATAAGCAAAGAAGAACTGGAGTCATATGGAATTTAGATTTGTATATATCAGGGATACCTATTTAGGTATCCCTGATAAAAACTTAGTTGCAATGCTAAAAAAAGAGAGGATGAAAAAAATATATGTCTAGAAAAATACGATTATTTATAATTTATATATTAGTTATGTTATTCTTCCATATAATAACTTCTGGTAAATTCCTTATTTTATCAAATATTCGTGTTGTTATAAGTCATGCAATTATTCCCACATTTATTGTATGGGCTTTATGTTTTATTTTTAAAGCAGATATCATGGACTTATCTTTAGGTGCAGTAATGGTTGTAGCTTCTACTGTTGCTGGTTTTTTGGGGTTAAAATTTGGTTATCTGGGCTTAGTAAGTGGAGGACTAATAACGGGATTATTATTGGAATATATAAATTGCAAGGTTTTTTCTAAACTGAAGATACCTTCATGGGTTACTGGTCTGGCGATGGCCATGATTTATGAGTCTGCTGTTGCTTATTATTCGTTTTTGTGTGTGAAAAACGGACAAGAAATTGTTCATTTAGGAGATAAAGTCCGTGCACTTGGTTTAATACCTTACAATATTATTTTTTGGTTTTTAGGATTTGTTTTGGCATATATTCTTTATAATTATACTTCTATAGGATTAAATATTAAGGCAGTGGGTGGTAATGAAGAGGTTTCAAGTAAAATGGGTGTTAACGTAGAAAAGGCTAAAATCTATGCAGTTCTAATTGGTGGAATATTTATTGGGTTAGCTGGTGCAATAAATGAGAGTTATGCAGGACGGGTAATGCCTTTAACGGGCTTGTCTAGTATTGCCTTAATTTTTCAACCTTTAGCTGCTTTTTTAATGGCACAGGCAATGGAAAATACATTAAATATAGTTATTGGTGCGACCATTGGAGCAATCTCTATATCGGCGTTATTTAACACATTAACTTTATTAGGAGTACCCTCCGGTACCTGGCAGGAAGTTATCTTAGGTCTTAGTGTGGTTGTGATTGCTGGAATTTCTCAGAAAAATGTGAGGGGTGTTGTCAAATGAGCAAAAGTAATTACTTTCAAATAAAAAATATAAGTAAAAGCTTTGGACCAACCCACGCAAACAAGAACATTAGTCTTTCTTTTGATAAAGGTGAAATAAGAGGATTGGTAGGAGAAAATGGTTCCGGGAAGTCAACCATCTCATCTATTATAGCAGGTATATTAAATAGTGATGAAGGTCAAATGAATAAGAATGGTAGAGAATACCATCCTGAAAGTCCTGTTGATGCCAATAGTAAAGGGGTCAGTATTGTTGTACAGGAGCTAGGACTTGTTCAGAACTTAACTGTGGCTGAAAATATTTTTCTGGGTAAAACAGAGAAGTTTAGTTATAAAGGAATTATAAATAGAAAGGAATTGTATAGATCTGCTGAAAAAGAATTAAAAAAATGGAAGATAGATAATATTCCAGTTAATATTATTGCACGTGATTTATCAGTGGAAGAAAAGAAACTGGTCGAACTTACTAGAGCTTTATTAGGTGACCCAGATATTATAATTTTTGATGAAATTACTGCTGCCTTATCCCAGGATAAACGTGAATTTTTTTATGAATTGGTTCAGAAGTTAAAAAAAGATAAGAAAATTGTTATTTTTATATCTCATGACTTACAGGAAAATATCGACCTTGCTGATAAGATTACTATTATGAAAGATGGTGAAGTAGTAGATACTGTGGAGAGTAGTTCTCTAAATGAAGATAGTTTAAAAAGGTTGATGGTAGGAAGAGATATTAAAAATATGTATCATAGATCTGATTCAATAGAAAAGAATAAAAATAAAGAACAAAAAGTAGTTATGGAAGTAAAAAACCTGTCTTATAATAATAAATTTGAAGATGTCAATTTTTCTCTTTATCAGGGTGAGATTTTGGGATTAGCTGGTTTAAATGGGAGTGGAACACATATTTTAGGAAAGGCTTTATTTGGATTAATTCAAGCAGACGATGGAATGATATACCTTCCATACTCTCAGGATAATATTACTGATATATTTAGTGCAATAAATAATGATATTTCCTATGTGCCTAAAGATCGTGATGATGAAGGTTTAATGTTAGCAGCAAGCATCAAAGAAAATATCTGTTTACCTTCGATAGATATATTAAAAGGTGTTGTTGGATTTATAAGTCCTGTCAAGAAGAAAAAATTTGCCCAAAATATATTAGACAATTTCCAAATAAAAGCTAATAATATTGAACAAAATGTAGGTGAACTTAGTGGAGGTAATAAACAAAAGGTTAGTATTGGCAGCTGGATGGTAAAGGACAATAAGATCATGATTTTAGATTGTCCTACCCGAGGTGTAGATGTAGGAGTAAAAGCATATATATAACAGAATTGTGGCAGCGAAAGAACAGGGAATTGCGATGATATTAATATCTGATGAATTGCCGGAATTAATAGGTATATCTGATAGAATTATTGTTATGAAAGAAGGTAAGGTGAAAAGAGTTTTTAATAGAAATGAAGGGTTTAGTGAAAACTCAATTGTTGAGGTGATGATATAATGAAAAAAAAGTTTGAACAAATTGTACCTTTTATAGGCTTATTACTACTACTAATTTTATTTAGTTTAATTATTGGTGGGAAGTTTTGGAAAACAAATAATTTGTTAGCTATTTTTAATCAAACGGTATTAATTATGATAGGCGGATTAGGAATGATATTTGTAGTAGCACAGGGAAGTGTTGATATTTCTCAGGGTTCTACCTTGGCGTTAGTAGCGACTTTAACAGGTATAGTGGTTAATAATTATGGTCTACTGGCAATCATACCGACTGTTTTGTTAGTTGGGGGATTAGTTGGTTTAATTAATGGTGTTGTGGTTAGCAAATTTAAAGTTTCATCACTTACCTGTACACTTGGTTTACTAATTGCAATTAGGGCTCTGGTTGCTGTCCTATGTCAGGGTACAGTAATATATATACCATTTGAACTTTTTGCTTTTAGTAATTTCAATATATTATTTCCAACATTTATAGGATTAATTATTAGTATAGCTTACTTTTTTGAATATACTAAAATGGGTTATTATTCAAAAATAATAGGTGCTAATGAAGTAAAAGCCCAATATAGTGGTGTTCCAGTAGGCAAAATGAAAATATTAGCCTTTATTATGTCTGGAATTATGTCTGGAGTAGCAGGGGTTTTTACTTTAAGCCGAATTGGTGGGGTTGACCCTGGGATGGGTAATTTTTTTGAACTACAGGTATTGTTAGCATTATTTGCAGGAGGTATTCCAGTTACAGGTGGCACATCTTCAAAAATTTACAAATTATTTATTGGGTCTTTAATAGTAGGTATTTTAGAAAATGGCTTAACTCTAGCTAATGTTAGTGGAGTGCTGGCAGAAGGAATTAAAGGAATAGTATTAATTATGGTAGTTTTTATAACGATGTATCATACAAATAGTCAGATGAGGGAAAAAACCATATAGTATTAAGTTATTGAAAATTAAAAGATAGAAGACATTTTTGTCTTAGGCATAGGTATTACTTCCTTGGTGTTACCTATGCTTTTCTATATTTAGAATGCTAATTTTCGTTAAATGTCAATTTTATTATATACTACCATAAATTATGCGATTTGCAGAATTGTGGATAACTTTGAAGACCGACAAATATATTTGTTTCCCTTGTCGTGCGCTGCGGTGTCCTACCTCCGCTTACTGTCTAGAAATTCTCCTTCGGCGTCCTGCCTGCGGATAATTTCTAGAGTCGTCCAACAAATATATTTGTCTGGTTAGTAGTTTGCTGATTAACTATGGGTAATAAATAGTTTGAGTTAAGAAAGTTGATGTTTTGATTAAGTCTGGGTGGCGTAGCCATTTTGTTCAGGTATAGGAAATTATGTGTTAAGCAGGTTTGTGGATAACTTAATAGAATTAATAAGTATTATGAAAAGAAAAGAGATACAAAAACAACATACGATTAAAAAAATATTTACTCATAATAATAACTGGAAAATCTTTAAGGATAACAGATTATCAGAAGTGGTTCCAGCTGATATGATAGATGATGTAATTGAACAGGTTGAAAGGGCATTGGGTTGTGGAAATCCTGAAAATGGATATACTTTATATAAATGTCTTGAATGTGGTCATGAGCATATAATTGGATTTAGCTGTAAAAGTCGTTTTTGTGTACGATGTGGCAAGAAATATATAGATAATTGGGTTGAGAAACAAGTAGAGAATATACTTGATACAAGTCATAGACATTTAGTATTTACATTACCAGAACAATTAAGAGGGTATGTATATTGGCATAGAGATTTATTGAAAGATATGTGCGATGCAGTAAATGAATTAATTCAAGATTACTATGATAAACAATCAAAGGAAAAAGAATATCAAGTTGGAGTAATAACAGTAGTTCATACTTTTGGGAGGGATGTAGGGTTTAATCCTCATATCCATGCTCTATTAACAGAAGGAGCATTAGATAAATATAAGCAGTGGAAGCATATTGGATATATTTCATATCCATATTTAAGAAAGTCATGGCAGAAAGTATTACTTAATATATTTCGAAAGTATTTCAAAGAGGGCTTAAAGGTTCAGAATTTAGTAAGAGAACTGTATCAAAAATATCCTAATGGATTTTATGTAAATGCTGAATCTAGACTAATTAATGCTAGAGGTGCAACTAGATATATTGGTAGATATCTAGCACGTCCAGCTATGGCTGAATATAGAATACTAGAGTATGATGGTAAGAAGGTAAGGTTTTGGTATGAAGACCATAATACGAAAAAAAGAAAAGAATTACTGCTTGATGTATTAGACTTTATAGGTAGATTGATAATGCATGTACCTAAAAAGTATTTTAAGATGGTAAGAAGATATGGGTTATATAGTAGAGGTTTTAATAAAAAAGTAAAAAAGATAGTATCACTATGGAAATACATGAAGAAAAGACAGTTAAAACTAATAGTGGTAGAAAAGAAAAAAAGAGTAATGAGATGGCGAGAAAATATTATAAAAAGTTTTGATAGAGACCCATTAATATGTAGGAAATGTGGTTCGGAGATGGTATTATATGAGATATGGAGTCCTAAACATGATTTTATTTATCATTTTGAACATACAGATGAAAATGGACGACATATAAAAAGATATCCATGGGAGGAGGATCCTAGAATTGAAAGACGAAAAAGAGCGAGACAACTGGGAACTACCATTCCATTCCCCGGACCACCAAGAAGAATGGTATGTTTATAGATGTCCAAAGTGTGGGATGGATGATCATGTACCTGATTTTGTAGTAGATGAGTTTGCAATGGTTCAAAAATTGAAAGAAGGGGAAATGCCTGGAGTGGCATGTCCTGAATGTCTTACAAAGATGGTTTTTGAATCATCTTATATTAAATACCCCTACCGTAAAACAGAAGGGGATTCTGAGTTGCAGTAGGGTGGCGTAGCCATTTTGTTCAGGTATAGGAAATTATGTGTTAAGCAGGTTTGTGGATAACTTAATAGAATTAATAAGTATTATGAAAAGAAAAGAGATACAAAAACAACATACGATTAAAAAAATATTTACTCATAATAATAACTGGAAAATCTTTAAAGATAACAGATTATCAGAAGTGGTTCCAGCTGATATGATAGATGATGTAATTGAACAGGTTGAAAGGGCATTGGGTTGTGGAAATCCTGAAAATGGATATACTTTATATAAATGTCTTGAATGTGGTCATGAGCATATAATTGGATTTAGCTGTAAAAGTCGTTTTTGTGTACGATGTGGCAAGAAATATATAGATAATTGGGTTGAGAAACAAGTAGAGAATATACTTGATACAAGTCATAGACATTTAGTATTTACATTACCAGAACAATTAAGAGGGTATGTATATTGGCATAGAGATTTATTGAAAGATATGTGCGATGCAGTAAATGAATTAATTCAAGATTACTATGATAAACAATCAAAGGAAAAAGAATATCAAGTTGGAGTAATAACAGTAGTTCATACTTTTGGGAGGGATGTAGGGTTTAATCCTCATATCCATGCTCTATTAACAGAAGGAGCATTAGATAAATATAAGCAGTGGAAGCATATTGGATATATTTCATATCCATATTTAAGAAAGTCATGGCAGAAAGTATTACTTAATATATTTCGAAAGTATTTCAAAGAGGACTTAAAGGTTCAGAATTTAGTAAGAGAACTGTATCAAAAATATCCTAATGGATTTTATGTAAATGCTGAATCTAGACTAATTAATGCTAGAGGTGCAACTAGATATATTGGTAGATATCTAGCACGTCCAGCTATGGCTGAATATAGAATACTAGAGTATGATGGTAAGAAGGTAAGGTTTTGGTATGAAGACCATAATACGAAAAAAAGAAAAGAATTACTGCTTGATGTATTAGACTTTATAGGTAGATTGATAATGCATGTACCTAAAAAGTATTTTAAGATGGTAAGAAGATATGGGTTATATAGTAGAGGTTTTAATAAAAAAGTAAAAAAGATAGTATCACTATGGAAATACATGAAGAAAAGACAGTTAAAACTAATAGTGGTAGAAAAGAAAAAAAGAGTAATGAGATGGCGAGAAAATATTATAAAAAGTTTTGATAGAGACCCATTAATATGTAGGAAATGTGGTTCGGAGATGGTATTATATGAGATATGGAGTCCTAAACATGATTTTATTTATCATTTTGAACATACAGATGAAAATGGACGACATATAAAAAGATATCCATGGGAGGAGGATCCTAGAATTGAAAGACGAAAAAGAGCGAGACAACTGGGAACTACCATTCCATTCCCCGGACCACCAAGAAGAATGGTATGTTTATAGATGTCCAAAGTGTGGGATGGATGATCATGTACCTGATTTTGTAGTAGATGAGTTTGCAATGGTTCAAAAATTGAAAGAAGGGGAAATGCCTGGAGTGGCATGTCCTGAATGTCTTACAAAGATGGTTTTTGAATCATCTTATATTAAATACCCCTACCGTAAAACAGAAGGGGATTCTGAGTTGCAGTAGGGTGGCGGAGCCATTTTGTTCTCAAATAAAAAGATTCCTAAGCTTGAGGAAAAGAGAGGAAAATAGAGCAAAAGGAATATATAGTATTTTGGTCATCCGCAAGCGCTTGCGGATGATATTGCAAGCGCTTGCGAAATATTTAAACTTAATATATAATACATTTAATGAGTTATATCTGTAAGTTGATATTTGATTAAGGAGGAGATTTTTTAATGCCCTTGACATTAAAAGATATTGCCAGGATGGCTGGTGTGGCTGAATCAACTGTATCAAGGGCAATAAATAATAAACCAGGTGTTAGTGAAAAGACTAAAGAAAAGATACTTAATATTGTCAAAGAATATAATTTTAAACCAAATCAACTGGCACAGGGGCTGGCCAAAAAGGAAACACATATCTTGGCCCTTATATTATCAGATTTAACCACACCCGGGTATACTGAAATCATTAAGAAGGTTGAGGATATAGCCAATGAAAATAATTATCAGGTGATTCTCTGTAATACCAATAATGACCTTGAAAGAGAAAAGGCTTATCTTGACCTGGTGAGTAAGCACCGTGTTGATGGGGCTATTATTCTGGGTGGGGAATTGGCAGATAAAAATATTTTGAGAACAGCCCTTAATAAGGAAGATGCTATAGTACTGGTTAATTGTCTGTCTGAAGAAATTTTGATTCCAACTGTTCTGGTGGATAATGCTATGGGGGGATATCTGGCAACTAAACATTTACTGGATCAAGGTCTCAAAAGGGTTGCTATTATAATGGGTTCTTCTGAAGATTACCTTGAATCTGAGAAATTAAATGGCTATTTCCAGGCACATCAGGAAAAGGGTATTAAGGTAAAAAGAGAATATATTATTGAAACAACTGGTAAAAGGAAAGATGGTTATGATAGTTTTTTTAAGATCACAAAATTAAGTGAATTGCCGCAGGGTTTTTTTGTGACAAGTGATTTGCTTGCAGTAGGTCTGATTGAGGCAGTCAAAATGGGGGCTTATTTTATACCAGATGATTTTGCAGTGGTTGGTTATGGGGAAAGTATTATAACCTCAATTATTAATCCGCCACTTACAGTGGTAGCAGAACCCTTAGAAGAATTAGGAAGACTGGCTGCTCAATATTTAATAGATTTACTCGATAATAATGATTTAGAAGAATCTATAAAGGTACTGGAGCCGGTTTTAAAAGTGCGGAAATCATCTAATCCGCCTGTAAAATAAAAATAATTTTAAGGAGGAATTTTATTATGGCTGGTGTAACTTTGACAAATGTTACCAAAAAATATGATGAGGTAACAGCGGTTAATAAGGCAAATTTGGAGATTGAAGATAAGGAGTTTCTGGTATTAGTGGGGCCTTCAGGCTGTGGAAAAACAACTACCTTGAGGATGGTTGCTGGTTTAGAGGACATAAGTAGTGGAACTATTGAGATTGGGGATACAGTTGTTAATGATATCCCACCTAAAGATAGGGATATTGCCATGGTTTTTCAAAATTATGCCCTTTATCCACATATGGATGTTTATAATAATATGGCTTTTGGACTCAAATTACGCAAATTTCCCAAAGATGAGATAGACAGGCGTGTACATGAAGCTGCTGAAATTCTGGGGATAGAGAATCTGCTCGACCGCAAACCAAAACAGTTATCAGGTGGTCAGAGACAGCGTGTGGCTGTAGGAAGGGCTATTGTTCGTGAACCAAAGGTATTCCTTTTAGATGAGCCCCTCTCTAACCTTGATGCCAAATTGAGGGATCAGATGCGTACTGAATTAAGTAAGATTCACAATAGATTACAAACAACTTTTATTTATGTTACACATGATCAAAGAGAAGCCATGACTATGGGCGACAGGATTGTTGTTATGCGTGATGGTTTTATTCAACAGGTAGATGACCCAATTACAATTTATAATCATCCGGCTAATATGTTTGTGGCTGGTTTTATTGGAACACCACCGATGAATTTCTTTGATGCTAAAGTGGTAAAAGAGGGTGATAAATACTATCTTGATGGTGCTGGTTCCTTTAAAGTCCTGATACCAGGTGGATTTTTAGATAAGGCTCCAGAACTCAAAGACTATAATGGTAAAGATGTAGTATTTGGTATTCGTCCTGAAGACCTTAAGGATGCCAGTCTTAATCCTGAAGAAGCTAATGATGATAATTCTTTTATGGCTTCTGTAGAGGTTGTTGAACCGATGGGTTCAGAAATATATCTCTATATGACAGTAGCAGAACATTCCATGATTGCCAGGGTTGAAGCTCAGAGTAAGGCAGCAGTTGGTGATAATGTCAAGTTGATTGTAGATACTGATAAAATGCATGTATTTGATGCTGAAACTGAGGAAATAATTATTTAGAAAAGCACCAGATAAATACCTAAACAAGAGCGGCCGGGAGGCCGCTCTAGCTTTATAAAATAATATTTAAAACTTATTTAAAGAGTTTATTAAGCAATCCTTTACTATTTATCTTATCAGTATATTCCAGTGATGAAACATAACCCTCTATTTTAACACTGCCATCATCTAAATTTAAGTTGTGTATATTTAAATCTTCTCCTTTTATTGATAGATTACCCTGAGTAGTCTGTAAAATGACCTTGTTTTCATTGAAGGTAACGACCTCTTTAACCCCTGTCATATTAAGCTGTTTGCGGTTGTTTAGAGAAAAACTATGTGCAGCAATATTTTCTTTTCCTGTATCTTGTTGATTTTTCACTTTGTTACCCCCTTTCGCACTGCTTCTTATTAATTAATATTATATTTAATTAATAATTATGAGTGATAAAGAATATTTCTGAATGCAGGAATATTAATACTCTTGTAGAAGTTATACATTGAATAATAATTTTAACAAAATCCCTCATTCAGGCATATAATAAAAGTGGTCTTTTTAAGGAGGGATTTTTAGAATGGTTTTTTTATCACAACAATTATATACTTTTGTGATGATGTTTCTGTTGGGTATTTTGATTGGGATTGGTTTTATTCTTTACCAGTATTTATTAAACAGGATTAATCTAAAATCTATTTATATGAACATTTTAGATCTCTTTTTTTCTATCATAGCTGCAGTAGTTGGTTTTCTGGTATTAATTTATGCTAACTGGGGAGAACTGCGTTTTTTTGTAATCCTGTCAATGTTTTTAGGTTTCATAAGCTGCATGGGTTTTAAAAAAGTTATTAGGAAGAGGTAGTATAGGCTTACCAGGGGGTTTTTATATGAAGGCATTAAAAAGTTTTGTTTTTTCCAGGGGTTTTAAACTAATATTAGTTTTATTACTAATATTTACAGGATATAGTTTTTATACAAATTATAAAGAAATAAAGGATATAGGATTTGCTATCAAGGAGATGGAAGAAAAGATAGAAATGGCCAGCCAAAAAAATCTTGAATTAAAGGAAGAACTGGCCTATCTAAATGACCCGTCCTATATTGAAGAGATTGCCCGCAAGGAACTTGGACTGGTAAAACCCGGGGAATTATTAATAATTCCAGTGGAGGAAAAAGAATAGAAAGTTGGGATATGATGGCGAAGGAATTGATTGGTATAATTGCTGATGAACTGGGTATTAAGGATAGACAGGTTAAGGGAACAGTAGCTCTGCTTGATGAGGGTAATACTATTCCCTTTATTGCCAGGTACCGCAAGGAAGTTACTGGTGGACTTGATGAGACTCAGCTTAGAGAGATTGAAGAACGCCTGGAGTATTTACGTAATCTGGAAAAACGCAAGGAAGAGGTTATCCGCTTAATAGATGAACAAGATAAATTAACAGAGGAATTAGCAGATAAGATAAATAAGGCTACTGTTTTGCAGGAAGTTGAAGACCTCTATCGCCCGTACCGGCAAAAACGGGAAACAAGGGCAAGTAAGGCTCGTCAAAAGGGATTGGAGCCACTGGCAGAGTTAATCTGGAAACAGGAAGATACAGTAGTTAACCTTGAAGAATTAGCTCAGGAATATATAAATCCTGAATTAGAAATAGAGAGTATAAGTGATGTTTATCAGGGTGTCAGGGATATAATTGCGGAAATGGTTTCTGATAATGCAGAAATAAGAAAAAAGCTTAGACATGATAGCTTTGAGCAGGGAATAATTGAAAGCTGCTGTACCGATAAAGGGCTTGATGAACAGGGTAAATATGAGATCTACTATGAGTATAGTGAATTATTAAAAAAACTCCCCCCACACAGGGTTCTGGCTTTAAACAGGGGAGAAAAGGAGGGTGTTTTACAGGTAAGGGTCCTTACACCAGATGAAATGATCCTGGATTATATAAAAAACGAAATTATTATAACAGACCAGGATGTATTTAAACAGCAGTTAGAGATGGCTATAGAGGATAGTTATAAAAGGTTAATAGCCCCATCGATAGAGAGAGAGCTCAGAGGTAAGTTGACTGAACAGGCAGATGAACATGCCATCGGTGTTTTTGCACGCAATCTTAGATCACTATTATTGCAACCACCTTTAAAGGGACATGTTGTCATGGGGATAGACCCAGGTTTTAGAACAGGTTCAAAGGTCTGTGTTATTGATTCGACTGGAAAACTATTTGACACGGCAACTATCTATCCTCATCCCCCACAAAATGATGTAGAATCATCCAGGAAAAAAATAACTGCTATGTTAAAAAAACATGGTGTTAATTCGATTGCTATTGGTAATGGTACTGCTTCTAGAGAAACAGAATTATTTATAGTGGAAATAATTAGGGAGATAAATATTGAGGTAAAGTATATAATTGTTAATGAAGCAGGCGCTTCTGTTTATTCAGCATCAAAGATAGCCCGCGAGGAATTCCCTGAACTTGATGTTTCAATGAGAGGAGCAGTGTCAATTGCCAGAAGATTACAAGACCCACTGGCTGAGCTTGTGAAGATTGAACCCCGTTCCATTGGAGTAGGGCTTTATCAACATGATGTCAATGAAAAACAGCTGGTAGAATCCCTGGGAAAGGTTGTTGAATCAGCTGTTAATTATGTTGGTGTTGATTTAAATACTGCTTCTCAATCATTACTGCAGTATGTGGCAGGTATTAATAGTAGTGTAGCCAAAAATATTGTTAAATATCGTGAGGAAAATGGGGTTTTTAAGACCAGGAGTCAGTTAAAAGAGGTATATCGTCTTGGTGCTAAAACATTTACACAGGCTGCTGGGTTTTTAAGAATTGATAATGGTGATGATCCTCTGGCCCAAACCCCTATCCATCCAGAATCATATCAGCCTACCAGGGAACTGTTAAAGGACTTAGGGTTTTTACCGGAAGATATCAGGAATAAAGACAGGCTTAATCTTTTGAGATCAAAATTATCCAGGATATCCATTGTTGATAAGGCTAAAGAACTGGAGATAGGTATTCCCACCCTGAGGGATATTATCAGGGCCTTAAAACAGCCAGGGCGTGATCCCAGAGAGGAACTGCCTAAACCTATATTTAGGACAGATGTCCTTAGTCTGGCAGATTTAAAACCAGAGATGACTCTCCAGGGAACAGTACGCAATGTAGTAGATTTTGGTGCTTTTGTTGATATTGGTGTTAAAGAAGATGGTCTTGTTCATATATCGGAGATGAGTTCAGACTATGTAACAGACCCACTTAATATTGTAAATGTTGGTGATATAGTCACGGTTAAGATACTGGCTGTTGATGAAAAGAGAAAAAGGATTTCTCTTACTATGAAAATATAAGTATCCTATTTGACAATATACATATGGGTAAGATATAATATATATAATATTAATAATTTGAGGAGGAATTTTTTAAGCATGTCCATTGAGGTAGGCAGTACTGTTGAAGGTAAAGTAACAGGTATTACTAAATTTGGAGCGTTTGTTGAGTTGCCGGGGGGCGATACTGGTTTAATCCATATTTCAGAGGTGGCCAATACCTATGTGAAAGATATTAATAACTTTCTTAAGGAAGATGAAAAGGTTAAGGTGAAGGTTATTAAAATAGGTAATGATGGGAAAATTGGGCTTTCCATTAAACAGCTAAAAGACCCTTCCGAGCGCAAAGACCATGCCCCACAGATGTCTTTTGAGGATAAAATGTCTAAGTTTATGAAAGAGAGTAGTGAACGCCTTCAGGATATTAGGAACCGGGAAGTAAAGCGCGGTGGTAATAGCAGATAAATTAGCATAGACTAATTTTGTATATTAACATCCTCTTAATAGGGGGTGTTTTTTTGTTTGGATAATGATATATTATAATTGTTATAATAATTAATATTTAATGAGGTGTATGTACATGGAAGATGAGCTAGCAGTTATAACAAAACAGCTTGGAAGGGAGCCGGAAAACTTTGCAGGTGTTAGAGCCTATTGTCCCTTTGATTATCCGGCTGTAGTCTTAACAGCACCCTATAGTAAAGAAAATGGGGTTTTTCCCACTCTCTACTGGTTAAGCTGTCCTTATCTTGTTAAAAGTGTTGCTAGACTGGAAGATGAGGGATTGATCAGGGAATTGACTGAACTGCTAAAAAGAGATACTAATTTACAAAAGGAATTAATGAAGGCACACCAGAAATATGCTTTGCTTCGTTTTTCCTATCTTGATGAGTCAGAAAAGGAGTTGTTATCAGATAAATCACCTGCTATATTAAGGGTCTTGCGTGAGGCTGGTGTAGGGGGTATAATGGATAAACAGGGTATTAAATGTTTACATACGCACCTGGCTGATTATCTGGTAAATAAACAAAATCCGATTGGAAGTCTAGTCTGGCAGAAAACTGCTTGGCCGTCAGAGTGTAGTATTTGTATGACTGGGAGTGATTAAGATGAGGATAGGGGTAATTGATATTGGTACTAATTCCTGCCGCCTGTTAATACTGGATTATAATAATAGTAAATTTAAGGTTTTAAAACAAGGTTTAATAATAACCAGACTGGGTGAGGGTGTTGATAGTACCGGTAGATTAAAAGAAACGGCGATGAATAGGGTAGAAAAGGCTTTAGAAAACTATGCAGTAGAGCTTGAGAACTATGGTGTAAAAAAGACAAAGATTGTTGGGACCAGTGCTTTAAGAGATGTAAGCAATGCCAGTATTTTACTTGACGGGGTTTATAGAAAAACAGGACTAAGAATTGAAATAATTAGTGGGGAAGAAGAGGCTGTTTATAATTTGCAGGGGGCTATGCTTGACCTGGTAGATGATAATTTTATTTTAATTGATATTGGTGGAGGTAGTACAGAATTTATCTGGCAGGATAGTGATAGTATTATCTATAAAAGTCTTAATATAGGGTCTGTTAGGATGACAGAAAGACATCTTAAAGATACCAGCCAGCCTATTTCTGATAATGAGTTGCTGGCTATTGAGCAGGATGTTTCGAAAACTATAATAGAAAAGCTGAATATAAAAGAAAATAGCCTGCAGGCAGTTGGTCTTGGTGGTACAATTACTACCCTTGCTGCTGTAAATCAAAGATTACTTGACTATGATCCAGATAAAATTCATAATTATAGACTGACTTATGAGGAAATCGGTGATATTAAACAGGAATTAGCCGATAAAACTCTTCAGCAGAGAAAATTAGTACCTGGACTACAGCCTGGTAGGGCTGATGTGATTATAGCAGGAACGGTAATTTTGCAGGTAATCATGAAAGAATTAAGTCTAGATGAGGTGATTGTAAGTGAACATGATATATTATATGGTCTAGCAAAAGAAATAATAAAAGCAGTTGATTGATTTTACTTGACTCTTTATCTATTATATATTATAATAACTTCTGTCATCAACAAATATTATTTAAATATTTTTGCCGGGGTGGCGGAATTGGCAGACGCATCGGACTTAAAATCCGGTGGGTATTTTTACCCGTGTCGGTTCGAGCCCGACCCCCGGCACCAAAAGATCCCGAAGGGGATTTTTTTTTATCAAGCCAAGAAAAAATAATAATTATTTATAGAATACAGATTATTTTCCAGATTTATGCATTCTTTTAGCAGAAAATTTGGAAGTCTCCTCCCTTTATATCGACAGACATATTTATGATGATAAGTTATAATATGATTACATATTGTTAAAACTAGGGGGAGAGGGATATGTCTCAGGGTACATATTTTGCTATTAATCAACAGGATACTGTTGATAGGGATAAAAAGGATTTTAGATTAAGATATGATTATTTTCTTTTGTGTTTAATGGGGTTTTTATTAGCCAAGGCAGAATTATTAACGGGTTTATATACTCTGGCTTTGATATATTGGGTAGCGGTAATCGGGCTAAATAGATATCTTTCGTTTTTTACTACTCTATCTATTGGGACAGGCCTATATCTCAGTGGGGATTATTATAATTTTTCTTATTTAGCAGCAGCTTTCATGGCTCTGTTGTTGTATAAGTTTATTAACAAAAAAATAAAGTTATTTGATTTACCTTTATGTGTTACATTGAGTTATTTACTAATCTCGTTACCTATTTATTATTTTACCAGGGTCTTATACTACCAGTATTTTATATTAGTAGGGGAATCAGTTTTTATTTATATACTTTCTTCTATAGTTCTCCAGGGAAAAGAGAAATTATGCAAAAACGGAAAACTAACTCGCCCAGGCTTAATTACAGTTTTTATTACCTCCTGTGGGATTTTAATTGGTCTGGCTAACCTCCAGTTAGTACCAGTAATAGCAGTAAATATAGTAATAATTACATTTTTGATTGCTATGGCAAGTACCTTAGGATTAAATATGAGTATTTCAGCAAGTGTGTTAATTGGGTTGTTTATGACCGGTGTTGGGGTTGTACCTATCCTGACCATGGTCAGGTATATAGTTACCGCTTTTATTTCCAGCCTGTTTTACAAAAAAAAGAAGAGGTGGATGTTATTTGGGTCTGCTATGGCTTTTTTCTTGTATTCGGGTTTTTCTCCAACTACATATAATCTTAAGCAGGCTGTGTTGGAGCTATCTGTAGCTTATTTGATTTTTTTAATATTACCCTTAAATTTATGGAGGAACATTTTTTCCCCTTTTATTACTAAGGGTTTTCAGGTAGAAAATATAAGTTTTGATTTTGAAGAGGCTAATAATTTCAAACATCACCTTGAGGAATTAGCCGGTCTTTTTCAAGAATTAAGTGTAACATTTAAAGAGGTGCTGCCTGCTGAGAGAGATAAAAAAGTAGATGACTTCATTTATATATTCAGGAATAAGGTTTGTGGTAGTTGTCAGCGTAGAAGGTATTGTTGGGATGAAGAAAAAGGGGATACAATAAAAAAACTTGCTTTAATGCTCAGGGATTGTGTCAGAAATGGGGGGTTAAATCGGGTGATTATAACAAGACATTTAGGAAATAGGTGTACTTATAGTGATAAGATATTAGGGAGTGCTAAAGCAAGTTATGAAATATACCAGGTAAATGATTTCTGGAGGGAGAGGCTTAATGATAAGCAGGAGATTGTATCTGAACAATTGGCTGGTATAAGTGAAATAATTAAGGAATTCGCCAGTGAGCCCAATATTACTGTAAAAGTGCCGTCAAAATTAGAACATATTAAGAAAAAAGCCCTGGAAAGTAATATTGAAATATCTAATATTGAATTTGTTTCTAATCTTAAATCTGAAAGAATAAATTTTTTGGTAGAGATGGAACCATGTGCTGGTAATTGTCCATGTGAAGAGCAGGTATTAGACCTCATTAATGGTGAGTATGATTATTCTTTTAGAAAATTAACTAGTGTATGTGGTAATAAACTAAAAGATAAAAGATGTAGGGTAAAATATGGTCCAAGTGGTAATTATCGTTTGAATTTGTCACATATGCAGCAGGCTTCAACAGGGGATGTTTCCGGTGATAGTTTTATGTATAAACCTTTGAGGGATGGCAGGAATCTTATAGTTATATCAGATGGTATGGGTATTGGTAAAAAGGCTGCCGTGGAGAGTGAAGCAGCAATTAACCTTTTGGAAAGTATAATTGAGGCAGGTTTTGAACAGGAACTGGCTGTAAAGACAATTAATTCAGCTTTATATCTCAGGAATCAAGATGAAAGTTTTACCACCCTTGATATTGCTATATTTGATACATTTACTGCTGAGATTACCTTTAGTAAGATAGGTGCAATAGCAAGCTATATAAAAAGGGGCTGGGATTTAATTAAAGTTGATTCAGCCTGTTTGCCGGCAGGTATTCTTGATAAAATAGAACTTACTTCCCAGGACTATCAATTAAAACAGGGCGACTTTGTTATTATGTTAACAGATGGTATCATAGATGCGTGTTCAGATATAGAAAATAAAGATGAATGGTTGAGGCAACTATTGCAGAATTCATCTTTTGATGACCCAGGTGATATGGTGGATTATATAATGGAGGTAGTATTAAATAAAAACGGGGTTAATGACGATATGACTATTGTTGTTTATAAAATAGAAGAAGTTACAAAAAAAAGCAGGAAATTTAGGGCCTTCTCTAGAATAAAATAGGTGATTAGGGTAAAAGGTGGTCTGGGTTTGAAATTAATAGCAAGATTTAAAGAGTACATAAAAGAATATGACCTACTTAAAAATGGTGATTCATTAATTATTGGTGTCTCAGGGGGGCCTGATTCGCTAACTTTATTTCATCTCCTGAATAGTCTTAAAAAGGAATACAATCTCTATTTAGTAGTTTTTCATCTTAATCATATGTTTCGTAAGGAGGCATCTGCCGAAGCGGAATATGTTAGAGGGATTGCTAAGAGATATGAAATCAAAGCTATTATTGAGGAATATGATGTCCCGGCCTATATTCAGAAGGAGGGGCTTTCACCAGAAGAGGCAGCCAGAAAGGTAAGGTTTAATTTACTTAAAAAATGGGCAGGAAAATTAGATATTAAAAAGGTGGCTTTGGCACATAATAAAGATGACTTGGTAGAGACAGTGTTTCTAAATATAACGCGGGGGTCAGGTCTGCAGGGGTTAACTGGTATTAACCCTCTTACAGAAATTGATGGGATTAATTTTATCCACCCACTTCTTGACATATATAGAGAAGAGATAGAAAATTATTGTCAGGAAAATAATTTGAAGCCGGTCTATGACCAGACAAATAATGAAGTCATCTATACGAGGAATAAATTAAGACATAAAGTCATACCATATCTTGAAAAGGAGATTAATCCCCGTCTTAAGGGGGCGGTAAGCAGGATGGCCGCACATCTTCGTAGTGTAGAGAATTTTCTTTCCAGGATTACCCAGGAAAAGTTGGCTGAGATTTTACTTGAGAATAATAAGCATAGGATAGTATTATCACTATCAGCTATACAAAAAGAAGAACAGCTTATCAGAAGGAGACTGGTAAAAGGGGTGATTGGACTCCTGCGTGGTGATGTTATTGATCTCTATACAGTACATTATAAAGCTATTGATAAATTGATCTGTGCTGGTGAAACTGGAAAGAAAATACCTATTAAAGAAGAATTGCAGATTCGTATTTCTTATGATAAACTCATTTTTGAGATAAAAAATAGGGGAAAAAAAGTAAGTTCCTATAATAAGAGATTGACAGTGCCTGGTGAGACCCTGTTATCTAATAAAGTAGTTATAAAAACCTGGATTATTCCTTTTTATAACGACTGGCAGCAAGATGCCTTTAGTCAGGATATCTGTTTTTGTGATTATAACAAGATAGACTTGCCTCTTTTTGTTAGAAATCGAAGGAATGGTGATCGATTTAAACCACTTGGTATGAAGGGAGAAAAAAAGATAAAGGATTTTTATATTGATGAAAAGGTCCCCTTAAATAAGCGAGATAAAACACCTATTATTGTTGATAATAAAGACAGAGTATTATGGATTGTGGGAATGAGGATGGATGATAGGTTTAAGGTTAGCCCTGATACAGCAAATATTTTAAAAATAGGTATAAAATATCCTGGAGGGGATTAAAATGAGAAGTGATAGTATTTTTAAAGATGATATAGCAAAGATAATCATACCAGAAAGGGTCTTACAGAATAGAATAGAGGAGTTAGGTGGTGAGATAACGTCAAGTTATCAACATGGTGAAGAGGTTGTTATGGTCTGTATCTTACGTGGGGCTGTAATGTTTATGGCTGACTTGTCTCAGCAGATAAATTTGCCTGTTATTTTTGATTTTATGGATGTGTCGAGTTATGGGGTTGCTACTGAATCATCTGGTGTAGTCAGAATAATAAAGGATCTGGAAGAGAATATAGAAAATAGACACGTCCTGATTGTAGAAGATATCATGGATACTGGAAAGACTTTAAAATATGTAGTAGATATGCTTCAGACCAGAAACCCAGCCAGTATAAAGATAGCCACTCTTCTGGATAAACCTGAAAGAAGGGTTGTTAAACAGATAAATGCAGATTTTAATGGTTTTGAGATACCAGACGAATTTGTGGTTGGTTATGGACTTGACTTTGCAGAAAGGTACCGCAACCTGCCTTTTATTGGTGTCCTTAAAAAAGAACTTTATTCATGATAAAACTAATTGTCAAATAGATATTATTATGATATAATATTACATTGTATATGGTTATTGTTAACCTGAGGGGAGGTTAAGTTTATTGAATGGTTTTGTTAAGAATTTAGGTTTTTATTTAGTATTGATTGTAATATCGATTTTAGTAGCGCAATTTTTTATGCAGCAAACCCCTGATGTTATTAAAGACTTCAGTTATACAGATCTTATTACTCAGGTTGAAAAAGGGAAAATTAATCAAGTAACTATTATTGGTAATGAGGAAGTACAGGGGAGTTATAACAACAAGAGATTTAATGTTCCAATTCCCCCGGAGGCCGTTCCTGAATTAATGAGGGTTCTGGGAGAAAATAATGTTGAAATTAGCACAAAACCTCAGCCAACTGCACCATGGTGGATGAGTCTTTTAGGATATGTTTTACCGATAATAATATTAATAGGTGCCTGGTTTTTTATTATGCAGCGGATGCAGGGCGGCGGCAGTCAGATGATGTCATTTGGTAAGAGTAAAGCCCGTCTAAATGAGAATAGCAAACAGGTTACTTTTGATGATGTTGCTAATTATGAAGAAGTAAAAGAAGAGCTCCAGGAAGTAGTAGAATTCCTTAAAAATCCCCGTAAATTTACCAAGATGGGGGCTAAGATTCCTAAGGGGGTTTTATTGGTTGGCCCTCCTGGTACTGGTAAAACCTTACTGGCCAGGGCTGTAGCAGGCGAAGC
Source organism: Iocasia fonsfrigidae (assembly GCF_017751145.1). Lineage (GTDB taxonomy): Bacteria > Bacillota > Halanaerobiia > Halanaerobiales > DTU029 > Iocasia > Iocasia fonsfrigidae. The sequence continues at coordinate 3,345,457 of NZ_CP046640.1, read as the reverse complement.
CGGAGTGCCTTTCTTTTTTATAAGTGGTTCTGACTTTGTCGAAATGTTTGTTGGTGTTGGTGCATCCAGGGTAAGAGACCTCTTTGAACAGGGTAAAAAGAATTCTCCCTGTATTATATTTGTTGATGAGCTGGATGCTGTTGGTAGACAGAGGGGAGCTGGCCTTGGTGGAGGACATGATGAAAGGGAACAAACCCTAAACCAGCTTCTTGTTGAAATGGATGGTTTTGAAACAAATGAAGGTATTATTTTAATGGCTGCTACAAATAGGCCGGATGTATTAGACCCTGCCTTACTAAGACCTGGACGTTTTGACCGTCAGGTTATAGTTGATAAGCCAGATGTCCGTGGGAGAGAGGGTATCTTAAAAATACATTTACGTGATAAACCTATTGCTGATGATGTGGATACAAAGGTGCTTGCTAAAAGGACACCTGGTTTTACCGGGGCTGATATGGAAAACCTTGCTAATGAAGCTGCTATTCTTGCGGTCAGGCGGAAGAAGAATAATATTCAAATGGATGAGTTTGATGATGCTATTGACCGGGTAATTGCTGGTCCTGCTAAAAAAAGCAGCGTGATGTCTGAAAAAGAAAAGAATCTGGTGGCTTATCATGAGACAGGGCATGCGTTAACAGCTAATCTCCTGGAATTTGCTGATAAGACGCACAAGGTTTCTATTGTCCCTCGTGGTAGGGCTGGTGGAATGACCTGGACACTACCTGATGATGACAAGAATTTTATGGGAAAAAAAGAACTTCTTGATGAGATAGTAGTACTTTTAGGAGGACGTGCTGCAGAAGCTATTTTCCTTGATGATATTAGTACTGGTGCTCAGAATGACCTGGAACGGGCAAGTAAAATTGTGCGGGCTATGGTTACTGAATATGGTATGAGTGAAAAACTGGGTCCTTTAACATTAGGTCAAAAGCATAATGAACAGATATTCCTCGGCCGTGATATATCCAGGCAGCGCAATTATAGTGAAGAGATTGCTGCTGAAATTGATAGGGAGATTAGTTCACTTATCGGAGATTGTTATGAAAGGGCTGAAAAGCTGCTTAAAGAAAATACAGCTAAAGTTGAAAGGGTTGTCAGGGCACTTAAAGAAAGGGAGACCCTTGATTCTGAACAATTGCAGAAATTAATGGATGGAGAACCCTTGAAGGAACTAGAAGAAGAAAGTGCTGAAACAGCTGAAACCAATGAACAGGATAAGAAAAATGATAATACTCATAATGTAATAAAAAGTGATGATGACATAGATCAGGGTGAATAAAATTATAATTTTAAAACAAACAATAAGGCCATTATCCATCACAGGGTAATGGTCTTTTTATTGTAAGGAGTTGACCAAAGATGTGTTTATATCCACTTTTGTTTAATCCAGTATATAAAGAGAAGATTTGGGGTGGAAATAAGATTCGAGATTTTTTCGACAGGGATATTACAGGTGATAAGATAGGCGAGAGTTGGGAAATAGCAGCCCATAAGAAGGGAATGAGCATCATTGCTAATGGTGAGTTTGCTGGGAAATCTTTCCAGGAATTATTAAATAAATACCCAGTTCAGCTTTTAGGTAAAAGGGTTTCATATCAAGAAGGGGATAGTTTTCCACTGCTGGTCAAGCTGCTGGATGCCAATGATAAACTATCTGTCCAGGTGCACCCTGATGACAATTATGCCAGAGAAAATGAAGCTGAACAGGGTAAAACAGAGATGTGGTATATTATAGATGCTGAACCTGCTGCCAATTTAATCTATGGGGTTAAGCCAGGAATAAGTAGAGAGGGCTTTAGCCAGGCTATTGAAAAAGGGACCCTGGAGAAATATCTTTGTGAAATAGAAGTAAAAACGGGAGACTTCTTTTTCATACCTTCAGGTACATTACATGCTATAGAAGAGGGGATCTTACTGGCAGAGATTCAGCAGAATTCAGATACTACTTATCGTGTTTATGATTGGAATAGAAAGGGACAGGATGGAAAACCACGTGATTTACATATAAAAAAGGCTCTTGATGTAATAGATTTTGCAGTAAATCCTTTCAGCAATACTACAAAATCACTGCTTGTGGAAAATCAAAATTATAGCAAGCAATATCTATCAATTTGTCCATATTTTGCAGTAGAAAAATATGATGTTTGCAAAAAATTTACATTGAATCCCGCTGGGAAGAGTTTTTACATCTTAATGAATATTACTGGTAAAGGTGAGATTGGGTATGATAACAAGAGTTTTGAGTTTGACAGAGGGATGACATATTTTATTCCAGCCTCACTTAAGAATTTAACTATAAGCGGACAATTAGAGGCTATTGTTTGTTATATTCCTCCCAGTAAAGAAGATATTATTACAGCTCTTTTGCAAGAAGGGTTTTCAAGAGAAGAGATAGCAAGATTGGCTGGTTTTAATTATCAATGGTAGATAGATAAAAAATTATGCAAAAAAGATAATATTTGTTAAGGGAAGTGTTAGAGTTGAAGAGTGATATTGAGATTGCACAGTCAGCAGAAATGAAGGAGATCACAGATATTGCTGCTGACCTCGGTTTTGATAGGGATGATATTGAACAATATGGCAGATATAAGGCCAAAGTAAAGCTAACAACATATGATAGGTTTTTAAAAAGAAATGATGGAAAATTAGTTCTGGTAACTGCGATTACACCAACACCAGCCGGCGAAGGCAAGACAACCACGACAGTTGGCCTCGGTCAGGCCCTTAATAGGCTTGGTAAAAAGGCCGTTATTGCCCTGCGGGAGCCCTCTCTAGGGCCTACTATGGGTATAAAAGGTGGGGCTGCCGGTGGTGGATATTCCCAGGTTCTACCTATGGAGGATATTAATCTTCATTTTACAGGTGATATTCATGCAATTGGTATGGCTCATAATCTTTTGTCGGCAGTTCTTGATAATCATATCAAACAGGGTAACAAACTCGGGATAGATCCCACGAATATCAGCTGGACAAGGGTAGTTGATATGAATGATAGAGCACTTCGTAATATTGTTGTTGGTCTTGGGGGAAAGGCCCATGGTATTCCCAGAGAAGATCACTTTATGATTACTGTTGCTTCAGAAATAATGGCTATACTCTGTCTGGCCAATAACCTAAAGGAATTAAAGGAAAAAATAGGAAAGATTGTGGTGGGATATAACTATGATGGTAAGGCTGTTACCTGTAATGATTTAAAGGTTGCCGGGGCGATGACTGCCCTTTTGAGAGAGGCCATTAAGCCGAATTTGGTTCAGACACTGGAAAACACTCCAGCTTTTATCCATGGGGGACCATTTGCTAATATAGCACATGGCTGTAATAGTATAATAGCTACAAAACTAGCCTTGAAATCAGGAGAGATAGCTGTTACTGAAGCAGGTTTTGGGGCTGATTTAGGAGCCGAAAAGTTTTTCAATATTAAATGTCGTTATGCCGGCTTGCATCCAGATGCTGTAGTACTGGTTGCTACTGTCAGGGCCCTGAAGTTGCATGGTGGTGTAAGTCTTGATAATCTCCGGGAAGAAAATTTAACTGCCCTGAAAAAGGGTATGGATAATCTGGCAAAACATATTGAAAATATAGCAAGTTTTGGTTTGCCCCTGGTAGTTGCTATCAATAAATTCCCGGATGATAGTAATGAAGAGCTTGCCTTTATAAAAGAGAGGTGCTGGTCTATCGGGGTTGCGGTTGAGCTATCAGATGTATGGGCTAGAGGTGGTAAGGGTGGAATTGCTTTAGCTCAAAAATTAATAGATATTCTCAATAAAAATGAAAGTAATTTCAGATATCTATATGATACTGCTTTCTCTATTAAAGAAAAAATAAAGCTGATAGCTCAGGAAATATATGGGGCTGATGGAGTTGATTTCTCTAAAAAAGCCTGTCAGCAAATTGATAAATATACTGAAAGCGGTTATGATAAGCTACCTGTTTGTATGGCCAAGACACAGAGTTCTATCTCAGATAATCCGGTTTTAAAGGGTAGACCTAGGGGTTTCAGGGTTAGTGTGAGGGAGATTAACCTTTCTGCAGGTGCTGGCTTTCTTGTACCCCTGACTGGCCCTGTCCTGACTATGCCTGGTCTTCCTGCCCAACCTTCAGCAGAATTGATAGATATTGACGCGGCAGGAAAAATAACAGGTCTGTTCTAAATTATTGAATTTTAACTTGTATCAATTTTATTACTATGTTACAATTATATCAATGAAAAGTGGCAGAGTAGATGTCATGCGTTAGAGTGCTTAAGGATGGGACGTTGCCTTAAGACGAAATGCCTGTAGAGGCTGCGGTATGGTCATCGCGTCCGCTGTCACCAGAGAGCTCTTCTCTTTGGTGCAGGTTTCTGCCATGGTCCAAAGGGGAGGGAGGTGGCTAGAGATGGAAAATATTTCTAACCGCAGGATTGTTTATATGGCTTTTCTGATAGCACTTAGTATTGTTTTGACACGTATATTAAGCCTCCATATACCGATTGGAGGAGTAGAAGGTATTAGAATTGGTTTTGGTGGATTGCCTATTATCTTTACTGGTGTTTTATTTGGTCCCTTAGCAGGGGGAATTGTTGGTGCAGTTGCTGATATATTAGGATTTTTCTTATCCCCAATGGGGCCTTATATGCCTCATTTTACACTGACATCATTTCTGACAGGTTTTCTCCCTGGTGCAGTAGTTTTCTACTTTTTCAAAGGAGAAACAAGTTATTTGTCTTTGATGGTTGCTATAGCAGTAGGGCAGTTAATATCATCAGTTATACTGGTACCATTATTCTTAAACCATTTATTTGGTATTCCTTTTCTTCCATTGCTTATCGGTAAAATTAAAGGTCAGCTTTTTCACGTGCCAGTTTATGTCTATTTGATTAGAGTATTACTAAAAAATGTTGTTTTTAATATTAGTCTGGAGACTGGTTAAAAAAATACCCCCCGATTATCTACTTAGAATCGGGGGGTATCTTAAGTAATCTATATTAACTCCACCCCTTAGAGTCAGGGGTGGAGTAATTTTTTATAGTTTGCCTGGCCTTTTAGCTATCCTGGCAAATAAAATCTTGGAATTGCCATTTCTAATAATATCTATTCTGATGCTGTCTCCAATATTCTTCTTTTCTATGATCTTTTTCACATCAGTTAATTCTTTAATCTCTGTTTCATCTATTCTGGTAATGATATCATTTGCTAGGAGACCGGCCTCATCGGCTGGACTGTCATCATATACTTTAGCGATGATAACACCGTTAAGTTCCTTAATATTATAATATTTCTTGTATTGTTCTTTAAATTTAGAATCCAATTGGCTATAGTAAATACCTAACCAGGGTTGTATGATCTCGCCCTTTACTTTGAGGTCATTTACTATTCCCTTAACTTCATTAATGGGAATTGCAAAACCAATACCTTGTCCCTGGGTACTAACAGCAGTATTAATACCAATAACTTTTCCATTAAGGGCTAAAAGAGGTCCACCACTGTTGCCGGGGTTAATAGCTGCATCTGTTTGGATGAGGTTAGGATAACTCCTCTGTTCACCATCTGAGGAAGGGATTGTAATTGGTCTTCCCAGGGCACTTACAACACCTGTGGTAACAGTATGTTCAAAACCAAAAGGATTTCCTATGGCTATGGCCCAATCACCAGGTCGAATTTTATCAGAATCACCTAATTTAACGGCGTGTAAATCTTCTTTTACATTAACCTTAAGAACAGCTAGATCTGTATTAACTTCTGACCAGACTACCTCTGCTGGAACAGGTTCTTCAAAACCCTTAATTGTTACTTCAATACTATTAGCATTATGGATAACATGCTCATTTGTTACTATATAACCATCCTGAGAAACTATAAAACCAGAACCAAACCCTTCCTGTGTCCTCGGTTGACTTTCAGGAATGTCAAATTGATTTCCAAAAAAGTATTTAAAGAAGGGGTCATTAAAAAATGGATTTTCCTGACTACCCTGAACTTCAACCTCAGAAGTGATTAATACTACACCCGGGTCTATTTGTTCAGCAATATCAGCAAAGACATTGCTTTCAGTTATCACAATTTTTTCTGCATTATCAGCATCCCCAGGGCTTGCTTCATTTGCTTTAGAAAAAGGGGTTACTTTATCAGTGGAACCTGCTACAACCCCGATCATTAGAGCCAGTAAAGCTATTAATACATAAGGCATTAATCTAGTTTTCTTAAAAAATTTCATATTATATCACACCTTTCTTTCTAATTATGTTTTATAATAATATTTATTTTGCTTTACATTAAAAATTATAATAAAATATATGCTAGAATACAATTAAAAAAAGATTAGAAAAGCATTAAAATTATATTAAAGGGTGATCAGATGAATAAAATCAATATTAAATTATTAAAATTATTGATAGAAAATAAAGGGGATTATGTTTCAGGAGAGAAGATAAGTCAGGAACTGGGGGTTTCACGTACTACTATCTGGAAACATATCAATAAGCTTCGTGAACTTGGTTATCAAATTGATTCACTTACCAGGAAGGGGTATAGTTTAATTAAATCCCCACAGGGGATGGTTGCAGAGAATATTTATCTGGGATTAGATACTGAAGTTTTTGGTAAGGAGATAAGGGTTTATCCTAGTTTGGATTCAACAAATACAAAAGCAAAAGAGTTAGCAGCTGATGACTACCCAACAGGGACAGTTATTATTACTGAAGAGCAGCAGCAGGGGAAAGGTCGTCGTGGTAGGGGATGGTATTCACCTCCAGGAACAGGGTTGTGGTTTTCGGTTTTACTTAGACCAGACATTGCACCTAATAAGGCCCCTTTTCTCACTATTATATCTGCGCTTGCTGTATCAGAGGGGATCAAAAAAGTTGCCAGTTCATTAGTTCCGGTTATTAAATGGCCTAATGATGTATTACTGGCTGGGAAAAAGGTCTGTGGGATTTTATCTGAATTAAATGCAGACCTAGGTATGATAAAATATGCAGTTACAGGAATAGGCATAAATGTGAACCAGACTTCTTTTCCAGCTGAAATAGCTGATATTGCTACTTCATTAAAAATAGAAGCCGGAAATGAGATAGACCGTACTCTGTTAGTTCAGGAAATAATAGTTTCTTTTGAAAGATATTATCTGGAAATGGAAGCAGGTCATTATGATAAGTTATTAGGCCTGTGGAAAAAGCAGTTAAATATTATTGGTGAACAGGTTATTATTTATGCTAATGAAGGTATTACTTATGAGGGTAATGTCCTTGATGTTTCTTCACAGGGGGAATTAATAATAAAAGACAAAAATGGTGAGATAAATAAGTTTTGGGCAGGGGATGTCAGCCTTCGCCGGAAAAAATAGGACTGTTTTATAAATATGAAGTATAAGGGGGATTTATATGATTTTAACAATTGATGTTGGTAATACTAATACTGTCTTAGGGGTTTTTAGTGATGGTGAACTAATAAAAGATTGGAGGATATCAACTGATAAAGATAAAACAGCTGATGAATATGGTATCCTGGTCTATAATTTGTTTTCTTATACAGAAATTGAAACAGCTGATATTAAAGGGATTATTATTTCAAGTGTAGTCCCACCAGTAGTTACTGTCCTGCAAAAAGCTGCAGAGCTTTTTATAGGGGTTAAACCCCTGATCATTGGTCCAGGTGTGAAAACAAGCATGAATATTTTAATGGAAAACCCCAGAGAAGTAGGGGCTGACCGTGTTGTTAACGCAATAGCAGCCTATCAGAAATATGGTGGGCCAGTAATAATTGTTGATTTTGGAACTGCCACAACTCTTTGTGCTGTTACTAAAAAGGGTGATTATATTGGTGGGGCTATTGCTCCGGGTATTGGTATAGCTTCAGAAGCCCTTTTTAATTATGCTGCAAAGTTACCCAGGGTTGAACTGTCCAGGCCAGAAAAGGCTATTGGTAAAAATACTATTATGGCTATACAGTCGGGGATTATCTATGGATTTGTAGGACAGGTTGAAGGGCTTATTAATAGATTTATTCAAGAGATAGATGGAGAGCCAAAGGTGATTGCTACTGGTGGTTTAGCAGGATTGATAGCTAAGGAGACAGATTCAATCCATATAATAGATGCTTTCCTTACTCTAGAAGGTCTTTACCATATAGGGAAACTCAATGGTATAATTGATTAGTGAAAGTGGTGTAATTAATGAAAATAGGTGATTTGCAGATAGATAATCCAGTTTTTTTAGCACCGATGGCCGGTGTAAGTGATTACCCCTATCGACAGATAATAAGGGATATGGGCTGCCAACTTCTTTATACCGAGATGGTTAGTAGCAAAGGGATTGCCTATGGTAATGAAAAAACAGAAGAGCTGGTTGAATATAATAAAAAAGATGGTTTTATTGCTGTGCAAATTTTTGGTGAAGATCCGGCATTTATGGCCAGGGCTGCTGCACATATACAGGAAAAATATGCAGTAAATATCATTGATATCAATATGGGTTGTCCTACCAACAAGATAGTTAAGAATGGCTCTGGTTCTGCTTTGATGAAGGATCTAAAAAAAGCCAGAAGTCTGATTAAAGCTGTGGTTACTGCAGTTGACATCCCAGTAACAGTTAAGATTCGTAAAGGTTGGGATGACAGACATATTAATGCAGTTGAGACAGCTGTGCTGGCCGAGGAGATGGGGGTTAAGGCTGTTGCTGTTCACGGTAGGACCCGTGAAGAGTTTTACAGTGGAAAGGCAGATTGGCAGATAATAAAAGCTGTCAAGGAAAAAGTGAATATACCTGTAATTGGCAATGGAGATATCTTTCAGCCTGAAGACGCGGTAAAGATGATAGAAGAAACCAATTGTGATGCTGTGATGATTGCCAGGGGGGTTAAGGGTAATCCCTGGCTTATCAAGCGGGCTGTACATGCCATTAAAACAGGCGAGTTGCTTGATGAACCAACTGACAGGGAGATAATTGAGATGGCGCTTTACCACCTGAAAAAATCTGTTGATTACTATGGTGAAAAAAGGGCCATTCCTCTAATGAGAAAACACCTGTCCTGGTATTTAAAAGGTAGACCTTATTCTAGTAAAATAAAGGAAAAATTAAACTACTTGAAATCATATCGAAGTGTTAAGGAAGTATTACAGGACTATTTGATGAAATTATCTAATTAAAGTAGATATTTAATTTTTAATTATTTTAAGGATCATCTTACCTGCCTGGTCCATGGCATGTGGGCCCAATAATAAGATAAGGTCGCCCCTGTTCACCTGTGAGATAACATCTTTCAGGACAGGGGTTAAATTATTATAATGATAATATCTTATCTTATTCTTATTTAATATCTCCAAAAAGATTTCTTCTTCATTTTGTGAGACCCTATCAATTTCTTTTACTACTTCATTACAGTTTGAGGTAAATAGGGAGTAGTCCCCTAAGCGTGGAAGCCATTGACTGATTACCTCAGCATTTTTTTTATTAATTTTAACTCCCCTGTTTCCTCGCAGGGAGTTTACTATATAGACTTTATTATATTTTAGTTTAGTAACAGCATTAAATACTGCCTGGTAACTTCCAGGATTATGTGCACAATCATCTAAGATAATAAAGTCTTTTTTATAAATAAATTGAAGGCGCCGCCAGATACCCATAAAATTAGCAAAAAAATCCTGAATTAGTGTCGGCTTGAGACCATAAAAGAGGGCAATACTAATGGCGACCAGGGAGTTATAGATATTATGTTTGCCTGGCAGGTGCATTTTTATAGGAAACCTTAATGGTGATAACAGGTTTCCGTTATCCATTTTGATAGGTTTACATAGTCTATAGTTAAACAAGGTACCATTATTCCATTTTTCTATATTCTCTGCCCTAATATTTGCTTTAGAGTCTATACCATAGTTTAATAAGTTCTTAGTAAGTATATCAGGAGATTTAAGGTAAGGGTCATCCTGATTAATTAAGATTAATTTGCTTTTGTTTCCCTGTAAAAACCCCTTCTTAATATTTATATACTCAGGGAAGTTAGGATGTAGGTCAAAGTGGTCAATGCTGATATTGGTACCTACTTTAACTGAAAATTTGCATCCTGCAATTCTATCTAATTTTATACCATGTGATGATACCTCCATACAAACATATTTCAAATTGTTTTTAAGCATTTCCTGCAGATATTTTTGTAAAGTTATCGGGGCAGGGGTAGTTAATTTGCCGGGTATTATTTCTTGACCTGTATCCACTTTAACAGTACCAATAAGTCCGGCGGCTTTTTTTTCTTTTTTGTGATTATGATTTAATAGATGGTAAATCAAATGGGTTGTTGTTGTTTTTCCATTTGTACCTGTTACACCGATTAGTTCAAGCCCCTCTGAGGGATACTCATAAAAATCAGCAGCCAGTTGTGCAAAAACCGTTCTGGAGTTTTGAACTTTTATGATTGGAATGTTTCTATTTGTTTTTGCCACAGGCTCTTTTTCAGTAAAAACAACGCTGGCACCTTTTTCAATAGCCTCATTGATATAATCATGACCATCCCGGTTAAAACCTTTAATAGCAACAAAGGCAAAGCCTGGTTTAACCTCTCTTGAATCACAGGTTATACCGGTATAATCAGGAATATTATTCTTAGTGATTTGCTCTTTCATTATTTAAACCCCCAATACTACTTTAAACATTATATTATATTATACCGTCTTAAGGATAGAAAGATACTTATATTGAGAAATTCTTGACATTTTTTTCTGGAGTGATACAATATATGTGTACGTATTTGTGCACATTGCCGGGAGGTGCTGCTATGAAGTTTAGCAGGATTGGGAATAAGATTATTAATAATAAAAAGATTGATAGAATAATTAAACGGGTTATATCTTTAAGGGAAAAAGGCTATTCACAATCAATGGTTGCTAATGAAATAGGCGTTGAAAGGACTTTTATATCAAGGCTTGAAAGTATTGGGGAGATTAGGAAGGGGAAAAAGATTGCTTTACTTGGGTTTCCTGTAAAAAATAAGGACGACCTACAACAGCTTGCTGTTGATTTTGGACTTGATTATGTCCTAATATTAACTGAAGAAGAAAGATGGTCATTTGTTCGCAACAAAAAGGGAGTAGAGATATTTAATGAAATTATGGAGATCCTTGTTAAGCTAAAGGGTTTTGATTTAATAATCTTTTTAGGTTCTGATATGAGGCTTGATTTAATTGATAAATTACTTGATGGCAATGTTATTGGTGTTGAATTAGGTGAATCACCGATTACTGAAGATAAGTATGTTAACCCTGAAGAAATAAAGAGAATAATTACTACCTTTTCATAAATACATAATTAAGGGGGAAACCAGGGTGAAGAAAGTAATAAGTATTAGCCTGGGTTCAAGCAAACGTGACCACAGGGTTGAAGTCAATATTTTAGGGGAAAAATTTATCATAGAAAGACGGGGAACAAATGGTGATAAGAAAAAAGCTGCCCGGCTCTTTACTGAATTAGATGGTAAATATGATGCCTTTGGAATAGGTGGTATTGATTTATACATATATTCCGGTAAAAAGAGATATACTTTTAGGGATGCTAAAAAACTGATTAAAGATGTCAAACAAACCCCTGCTGTAGATGGTAGTGGTTTAAAAAATACTCTGGAAAGGCGTGTTGTTGCTTTTTTGGATCAAAAAACGGGGTTAAAACTAGCTAACAAAAAGGTTTTAATGGTCTCTGCTGTTGATAGATTTGGTATGGCAGAGGCCCTGGTTTCCCTTGGTGCTGAGGTTATTTTTGGTGATTTAATCTTTGCTCTGGGATTACCTATGCCTATTTATTCACTTAAGACGTTAGATAAAATAGCCAGAACTTTTGCACCAGTAATTACTAAATTACCTATTGAGTGGGTATATCCTACTGGGAATAATCAGGATAAAAAGTATACAGATGAAAAATATACCAGGTATTATCAGGAAGCAGATGTTATTGCCGGGGATTATCATTTTGTTCGCAAATATATGCCCCAGGATATGAATGGGAAAATAATAATTACTAATACAGTTACTCAGGAAAATATATCTGAACTAGAAAAAAGTGGTATTAAGACTTTAATTACTACAACACCTGAATTAAATGGCCGGTCATTTGGCACTAATGTAATGGAGGGTGTGCTGATTACTCTGGCTGGTAAAAAACCAGGGGAATTAAGTAGTGATGATTATTTAAAATTATTAGATAAGATTGGTTTTAGCCCCAGAGTAATAGAATTTGATAGACAAGCTGTATCTTAAGAAGGAGGATTATTCTATGGATAAATTTGGTTTTATAATTCACCCCCTTGAAATTACTGATTATAGCAGGAAATATAGCTGGGCTGATAAACTGCCAGATTATGTATTAGAAAGGGTTACACGGATGTTACCGGCTTTAAAGGTATCTCACATTACAGGTGTAGAATCAGAGGCGACAGGTAAGGAGATTGAAGGGTATTTTGTTAGTTGTTTTTTAACAACCAGACAGATGATGAGTTTGCCTACTGACAAAGTAATAAAAAAAATAATACATGCTGGGGAAAAAGCCAGGGAACTTGGTGCTCAGATAGTAGGTCTGGGGGCTTTTACCTCGGTTGTTGGAGATAAGGGTATTACTGTTGCCAGAGAATTAGGTATTCCAGTTACTACAGGAAATAGTTACACTGTAGCTACAGCAATTAAGGGTACCAGGCTGGCCGTAAAAAAGATGGGATATCAATTAACAGATATAACAGCAGCTGTTGTCGGTGCTACTGGTTCAATTGGACGGGCAGTCAGTCTTGTTTTAAGTTCAGATTTAGAGAGGCTTATACTTGTTGGTAGGGATATGGGAAGATTAAATCAGTTAAAAAAAGAGATAGAGGGTTTAAATTATCAATTAGAGATAAACTGTACAACTGATGTAAAACAGGCTGTCAGTAGTTCTGAAGTAATTATTAGTGCATCTGGGGCGGTAGACGCTTTAATAGACCCTGTTGATTTGTTGCCTGGGGCAGTTGTCTGTGATGTGGCCCGCCCCCGGGATGTGGCAGTAAGAGTGGGAACCCAGCGGGATGATGTTTTAGTAATAGAAGGTGGTATAGTTGAGGTGCCTGGGGCAGTTAATTTTAATTTTAATTTTGGTTATCCCCCCAAGACTGCTTATGCCTGTATGGCAGAGACAATGATGCTTACTTTAGAGGGTAGATTTGAGGATTACAGTCTTGGACCATTCATTGAAGTTGAAAAAGTAAAAGAAACAGCTAGTATGGCAGAAAAGCACGGTTTTAAATTAGCTGGGCTCAGGAGTTTTGAAAGGGCACTTTCTGATCATAAAATTGCTGAAATAAGGCAGAGGGCTGAAGAAAAAATGATGATGATGTACTAGTGAGATGATAGCTATTAGCTTATTTCCTTATTTCCTTAACTCACCTTGACAAATATTTACGGGTAACTTATAATAATTAATAATTAGAATATACATATTAGTGTCAAGTATTGAATAACTTGACACTATTTTGATAATAGATAAATTAATTGTAAAGGGGTCGAAAATATGGCAGAAGAAATATTGTTAACTCAGGAAGGGTATGAAAAGCTTGAGAGTGAACTTAATAATCTAAAAAATGTTAAAAGGCGGGAAATAGCCAAAAGAATTAAAGTAGCTCGTGAATTTGGTGATATTAGTGAAAACTCCGAATATGATGATGCTAAAAATGAACAGGCCTTTATAGAAGGTAGAATTAAAGAAATAGAAATCATGCTCAGAAATGCCCGTATTGTTAAGGATGACGAGATTACGGGTGATACTGTTAATTTAGGTACAATTGTGGAATTAAAAGATATGGATACTAATGATGAGTTTTCATATAAGATTGTTGGTTCTGCTGAGGCTGACCCGCTTAATTTTAAAATATCTAATGAATCACCAATCGGAAAAGCTATCCTGGGGCATAAAAAGGGTGATACTGTAAAGGTTGAAGTGCCTTCTGGTATTACTGAATATGAAATTTTATCAATAAAAAAACAAAAAAAGGGGTAGGGGAAATAGATGACAGATAATAATGAAGAATTAAATGACTTAATGATTCAGAGGAGAGAAAAACTAAGTGATATTATCCAGCAAGGTCATAAACCTTATGGTAAAAAATACAATGTTACTAATCATGCTCAAGAAATAGAAGACAGCTTTGATGAACTTGAAGGACAGGAAGTTTCTCTATCAGGTCGTTTGATGGCCATTAGGACACATGGCAAAGCAAGTTTTGCTGATCTGATGGATATTACAGGAAAAATTCAGTTATATGTTAAATTGGATGTAGTAGGGGAAGACGAGTATAATTTCTTTGCTGAACTGGATATTGGAGATATTATTGGTATCAATGGTGAAGTTTTCAAAACAAGGCGGGGACAAATATCGATTAAAGTTAATAGTTTTAAATTTTTATCTAAATCACTGCGGCCTTTACCAGAGAAGTTTCATGGGCTAAAAGATAAGGAGACCAGATATCGTCAGCGTTATGTTGATTTGATTGTAAACCCTGATGTAAGAGAGACTTTTATTCTAAGGAGTAGGATCATTAGAGAGATAAGAAAATATCTAGAAAATAATAATTTTCTAGAAGTAGAAACACCAATGATGCATCCTATTCCAGGTGGAACCAGTGCTCGGCCATTTATTACCCACCATAATACTCTGGATATGGATCTTTATATGAGGATTGCTCCAGAACTTTATTTAAAACGGTTAATAGTAGGTGGATTTGAAAAGGTATTTGAATTAAACCGTAATTTCAGGAATGAAGGTATGTCGTTTAAACATAACCCAGAATTTACAATGATGGAACTCTATCAAGCAAATGCAGATTATAAAGATATGATGGAATTAACAGAAAATATGATTTCCCATGTGGCTCAAGAAACATTAGGTACAACTATAATTAATTATCAGGGAGAGGAGATTGATCTAACTCCTCCCTGGCGTCGTTTGACCATGGTTGAGGCTGTTAAAGAGTATACTGGAGTAGACGTTAGTGCTATAAAAACTGATGAAGAGGCCCGAGAGGCTGCTAAAGGTGTAGGGATAGAAGTAGATAATAATTATAGTAAAGGGAGAGTGCTGAATCTTCTTTTCGAGGAAAGAGTAGAAGAGAAGTTAATACAACCTACATTTATAATGGACTATCCCTTAGAAATATCACCACTAGCCACTAAAATGGATGAAAATCCTGAATTTACTTATAGGTTTGAACCCTTTATCTATGGATGGGAAATAGGTAATGCCTTCACCGAGTTAAATGATCCTGTCGATCAAAAAGAACGATTTGAGGATCAAGTTAAACAGCGTGAAGCTGGTGATGATGAAGCTCAGATGATGGATGAGGACTATGTCAGGGCTCTGGAGTATGGTATGCCTCCCACTGGTGGGTTAGGTATTGGCATAGATAGATTGGTTATGTTACTAACCAATTCAAGTTCTATCAGAGATATTATTTTATTCCCAACAATGCGTCCTGAGAAATAATATCAATAGACAGGGGATTTTTATGATCCTCTGTTTTTCTGTATCAAATGTTGAAATAATATAATTACTATATCCAAAAGAGGGAAAGTTTATATATGATAGATAATTTTATATTTAGTATAAGTATTGTAGTTCCGATATTTTTGGTTATGTTTACTGGTTATATCTTAAAAAAGAAAGAAATAGTAGGTAACGGTTTTGTAAAAGCAGCCAATAAACTTATTTTTAATATAGCTTTACCTATTAAATTATTTCGTGATGTAATGAAAACTTCCATTAGTGATTATTTTGATATTAAATTCACTGTATTTGTTGTTATGGGGACTATTTTAAGTGTTGTTTTTATCTGGATTTTAGGTCTAATTTTTATCAGAGAAAGATCAAGGTTAGGGGCATTTATTCATAGTTCATTTAGGGGAAATTTCCTTTATATAGGTTTATCAATTATGGAAAACATAACTGGTTCAATAGGGAGTAAAGCCCCGCTAGTACTGGCTTTTGTTATACCTTTATATAATATACTTGCTGTTATAGTCTTAACAGTTACTGATACAAGTAAGGGTAGTAATATTAGTATCAAAAAAACGCTATCAAACATTGTCAAAAATCCTTTAATAATTGCTATACTAGCAGGTGTCGTTGCCTCTCGATTCGAACTAAGCCTACCTATAATTTTAACACGTACTATGGGTTACTTTGAAGTAGTAGTAACACCACTGGCTTTAATTACAATAGGTGCCACCTTTAGTTTGCAGAAATCGGTTCAAAATTTATTTCAGCCTTTATTAGCCAGTATGTTAAAATTGATTATTCTACCGGCAACTGCGGTATTTTGTGCACACCTGCTGGGCTTTTCTAATGAAGATATCCTGCTGATATATATATTATTTGGGGTGCCTACTTCACTTGTATCATATATTATGACAGCGGCTATGAATGGGGATGAGAAGCTTTCATCTAATATTATTATGACAACTACCTTGTTATCAGTTTTTACTATGACTGGTTTTGTATTTATCTTTAAGACGATTGGAATTGTGTAAGTAAAGTTGTCTTGGATAAGAACTTCTGGTTTTATATATTTTTATTAAAAAATACATCTCTTTAAAAGAGGTGTATTTTTTGTGTTTAACAATTAAAACCTTTCTACCTATGGGTAATGGTTTGCAAATAAAATTTTTTAAGATGTAATGCAGGAAATTCCCCATATTTATTTAATAATTAAGGTAGAATAATAACAATATGTATTTGTTTTAGATATAGTAGGTCATGATTTTATAGAGGGGATATACCCTGAGGATAAATATTGCACTTTTCCGTTCCAGCCAATTATATTAACTCCGCTTGTCGTTCGCTTCAGCGTCCTGCTTTCGTCCTCTATTACTTCATAGCATAGAGCCGCGCTACGAAACAAGGTTTTAAGCCGTGCTTCTAATGTTCCGGCGTCCTGCCTCCACAAAAAGTTAAAGTCGCTACATTAATATAATTGGCTTACACAGCATTTAGGGTTTAAGCGGAAGTAATATAGATTTATTATAGAACATAAGATTAACGGTATATTATATTGCAAATAGATTGTTTCTAAGAGGGTGTACTATTGTGAAATTAACCATGGATTTAGCAAAAAAAATAGTTAAAAATACTATGGATGTATTAGGCAAAAACATTAATATAATGGACTACAACGGTATAATTATTGCTAGTGGGAATCAAGAAAGAATAAATATGTATCATAAGGGTGCGGCAGAAGTAGTTAAAACTGGTAAAATGGTGATCATAAAAGATAAAGATATAGCTGGCTTTAAGGGGGTTAAACCTGGTATCAATCTTCCAATAAGGTTTAATGAACAGATTATAGGTGTTGTTGGTATAACTGGTGATGCGAATGAAGTAGCTGGCTATGGAGAAATAGTTAAAAATATGGTTGAATTAATATTACAGCAGGAGTTTTTGCGGAGAGAAATTGAGGCAGAAAATAAAGCCTGTGAAAATTTCTTTCAGCAACTATTAAGTAACAGTATAAAAAGTAAAGAACTGTTAGTTGATAGGGCTAAGTTGTTTGATTTGACATTAGACCTTGTCCGGGTAGTAATAGTAATTGAGATTCATCCTATTGATAATAAGTTGTTAACTGAACAGATTCGAATACTGGATACATTTTTAAGACTAAATAAAAAAGAGGATATTATCTTTAGTAGAGGTGATAATCTCATTTTGGTAAAAAGTTTTAGTAAAGATAACAACATTGAAAATTATTATGAGTACACAAAGAAAATTACCAATAAAATATTGGATAGGTTTAATGAAATATTTGATTCTGTAATAATTGGGGTTGGACAAAGGGTCTCAGAATTAGAGAAATTATATATATCATACCAGGGGGCAAAACATGCCCTTAAGGTGGGAAAGAAAGTATATAATAATCATGAAAATAATATATTTTTTCTCGATCACCTAGGTTATGACTATTTTTTGCCTTATATAGATAAAGAGGAAGGACTTTATTTTCTACATCATCTATTAGGAAACAATATAATAGAAGTCTTTGAAAATGTAGATCTTGGGGAGTTAATAGAAGCCCTTGTAGAAAATGATTTAAATATTAGTAAAGCAGCAGATAGTATATATATTCACCGTAATACATTAATATATAAATTAAACAAAATAAATGAAATAACCGGATTAAATCCCAGAAGTGCTAAGGACCTTTTTACACTATTGATTGCTTATCATTTGTACTTATATTTATATCAATAAATTGTAAGATAAACGCAGTATCAGCTTTTTGTCTACTATTTATTTTCGTAACCGTCTCCCTTGTCAAAATATGCAGTATTAACAAATTTTTGTTGTATTACCTACTGATATTTAATGAACTTGCATATTGTATTGAAATTTCAAGTTAATTATAATAAGGATATATTGTAAAACGCGGGATAAGGGGGAATATATTATGAAGGTGATGATAGCACCTGATTCTTTTAAAGGGAGTTTGACTGCACTGGAAGTGGCTGATCATATAAAAAAGGGCATATTAAAGGTATTTCCTAAAGCAGAGGTTCTTAAGGTTCCAATGGCTGATGGTGGTGAAGGTACGGTCCAATCTCTGGTTGACGCAACTGATGGTGAAATTATTGTAAAAGATGTTACTGGACCGTTAGGGGATAAAGTGGCAGCTTCCTTTGGTATTTTGGGTAATGGAAAAACTGCTGTTATTGAGATGGCAACTGCATCTGGTCTGCCTTTAGTCCCGGAAGATAAGGCAGATCCAAGTATAACAACTACTTATGGAACAGGTGAATTGATCAAGCATGCCCTTGACCAGGGGATAGAGGAATTAATAATAGGAATCGGTGGTAGTGCTACTAATGATGCTGGAGTAGGGATGGCCCAGGCCCTGGGAGCTAGCTTCAGGGATGAAGATGGACAGGAAATAGGTTTTGGTGGAGGAGAACTGGATAAAATAAAGGAGATTGATTTATCTAATCTTGATAAACGGATAAAAAGACTTAGCGTAAATGTTGCCTGTGATGTAAACAATCCCTTATATGGTCCTGAAGGTGCGGCATACATATATGGTCCTCAGAAGGGTGCAGATCAAAGAATGGTAGAACTACTTGATAAGAACCTGAGATATTTTGCAGAGGTAGTTAAAAAAAGTTTAAATATTGATTTGCAGAGTATACCAGGTGCTGGAGCAGCTGGTGGGTTGGGAGCTGGCTTATTTGCCTTTCTAAAAGCAGAGCTTAAATCAGGGGTTGATATAGTCTTGGAGGCTAATAAATTCAAAGAAAAACTTAGCGGGGTAGATCTGGTAATAACTGGTGAAGGTAAGATTGATGGGCAAACTGTACAAGGTAAAACCCCGGTAGGTGTTGCTAAAAAAGCAAAGGAAAAGAATATTCCGGTCATTGCTGTAGCAGGTATGGTAGCTGAAAATGCTGGAGAAGTGTATCAGGCAGGTATTGATACATGTTTTAGCATAACACAGCGGCCCCTTACCCTTGAGGAGGCAATGAATAAATCGGGGGAATGGCTGGAAATGTTGAGTGAGCAAATTATGAGGTTGTATAAAATTAATATCTAATTTTATTTAAACATAAGTAATAGCTGCTGGGATTGTAATTTTCAGCAGTTATATTTATTTGTGTTGTAAACGTTCAAATTATGCTGGTGTTATTAATATTTATTCAAATAATAAATTTTTTATAAGTAAAAAATAATATGAAAAAATAATATATTTAAAATTGCTTGACAAATACTGATTAGTATGATACTCTATCTGTAATTATATATTATATATAATCGATTATATATAATATATAATATTAAGAAATAATCTTAATATTCAAGGAGGGGGTAGATATAAGATTTACTATAAATTGATAAAGCTTCTTTATATTTAAATTCAATTGATAACTCAAACAAACTTAATAAGGGAGGACTAGTCAATGTCAAAACAATTAACAATTTCAATTATTGGTGCAGCAGGGAAGATGGGTACTCGTATTACTAATAATCTTTTGAAAAGTAATTATAATTTATTGTTTTGTGAGAATGGAGAAACAGGCATTGCGAAGCTTAAAGAAAGGGGGTTAACTAATACAGAGACTGAAAAAGCTATTCCTCAAAGTGATTTAGTAATATTGTCAGTTCCAGATAATCTAATAGGCAAAATTTCAGAAGAAATAGTATCTATGATGAAAAAAGATGCAACATTACTTTTGCTTGATCCAGCAGCGGCATATGCTGGGGAAGTAAGTCTTCGTGATGATTGTAGTTTTGTAGTAGTACATCCAGGTCATCCCCCTCTTTATAGAGCACAGGATAATTTGGAGGCATATAATGATTTTTTTGGTGGGGTAGCTCGGCAAGATGTAGTTGCAGCTTTATTTCAGGGTAAAGAGAAACATTTTGAGATTGGAAAAAAAGTAGCTAAGGATATGTGGGCACCAGTAGATAATGTTTATGATGTTACTGTTGATCAGATGATATTATTAGAACCAGCAGCTGTAGAGGTAGCTGGAGGTTCAGTGGTTTACTTGATAAGAGATGTGATTGGAGAGTTAACTGAAAGAGGTATTCCAAAAGAAGCTGCTCAATCCTTTGTGTTAGGACACTTGCGGACAGTATTAGCTATTGTCTTAGACGTAATACCAGCTCCTGTATCAGATGCCTGTAAATTGGCAATTGAACAGAATTATAATAGAATAATCAAGGAAGACTGGAAAGAAATATTTGAATCCGATGTTGTTGAGGAGACTGTTAAAGGTATGTTGGGATTAAAAAAATAGAGTATAAAAAAACTAATTTTTAAAGGAGGGGATTCATATTATGGATAATGAAGCTATTCAAATAAAAGAAATTGCTAACAAATTAAGATTAGATGTTGTAAGAATGGTTCATTTAGCAGGAGATGGTCACCCTGGTCCGGCCTTGTCAATTGCAGATATAGTTGCAACTCTTTATTATAAGGTGATGAATATTGACCCTAAAAATCCTGATTGGTCTGAAAGAGATAGGCTAATATTATCTAAAGGTCATGCCTGTCCGATAATATATGCTGCTTTAGCTAGGAAAGGTTATTTTTCAACTAAAATTTTACCTAGCTTAAGAAAGTTGGGTTCAATCTTACAGGGACATCCTGATATGATAAAAACACCAGGGATTGACATGACTTCTGGTTCTTTAGGAAACGGCATATCAATTGCTTCAGGAATGGTAGCTGCAAGTAGGGTAACAGGATATGATTATAATGTTTATGTAATTACAGGTGATGGAGAATTGCAAGAAGGTGTTGTTTGGGAAGCGGCTATGTCGGCTGCTCACTTTAATCTAGGTAAATTAATAGTATTTGTTGATAATAATGGATTTCAAAGTGGGGGGGCTATTAAGGATATTAACAGTACCATTATACCTGTTTTAGAGAAGTGGAAGGCCTTTGGATGGCATTGCCAAGAAATAGATGGGCATAATATTAATCAAATATTGGCAGCTATTGAGAAAGCAAAAGCAGAAACTAAACAGCCATCAGTTATAGTGGCTAAGACTATTAAAGGTAAAGGATTACCATTTATGGAAAATGATAATTCTTGGCATAAACGGACTCCAACAGAAGATGAACTTAATATGGCAATTAAAGTATTTGGAGGTGTTGCTAATGAGTAAAAAACAATCTAATACTAGAAGAGCAGTTATGGATGCCCTTTTAAAGTTAGCCAGTAATGACCCTGCTATTTCTGTAGTTTGTGCAGATTCTTTAAAATCGATGCGAGCAGGGGAATTTGCAGAAAAATACCCTGATCGTCTTTTTGATGTAGGTATTTGTGAACAGAATGCTGTTGATTTTGGAGCAGGACTTGCAGCTAGTGGATTAAAACCATATGTTGCTACTTATGCTGGTTTCCTAACTATGAGAGCCTGTGAGCAGATGAGAACATTTGTAGCTTATCCAAAATTAAATGTAAAGTTTATCGGTGCTAATGGTGGTATTTATGGTGGAGAACGTGAAGGAGTAACTCATCAATTTTTTGAAGACCTAGGTATTGTTCGTAGTATTCCTGGAATAACAGTTGTAGTTCCGGCTGATGGGAGAGAAGTTTATCAGGCAACCAAAGCCTTAGCCCAAATAGATGGTCCGGCCTATCTTAGGGTTGGCAGTGATCGAGAACCTTTTATTTTTGAAGATGAGATTGATTTTGAATTAGGCAAAATTAGGGTAATGAGAGATTATGGAGATGATGTAGTTGTTTTTGCAACTGGATCAATTTTATACCGTGCTTTGAAGGCTGTTGATATGCTTTATGAAGAAGAAGGTATAAAGGCAAAAGTTGTTGAGGTTCATACTTTGAAACCGCTAGATGAAAAAAATATTACGAGTATTTTAAGAAAAACCGGTGCAGCTGTAACAGTGGAAGATCATAATATTATTGGAGGTCTAGGAAGTGCTATTTCTGAAACCAGTACCAGTAATTATCCAGTTCCTATTGTGAGAATAGGATTGCAGGATATTTTCCCTGAATCAGGTGAGGCAGAGCAACTATTAGATAAATATAATATGGCAATTACAGATATTAAAGATGGAGTAAAAAAGGCTATAGCATTAAAATGAAAATTCAATATAAAAAAGTTGATGTAAATAATAAACTGGGTAGTTTTTTAAAAGCCTTAAGCTGTGTATTGTTTGACATAATAAGTTTGTTAAGATATAATTTAGAAAAAAACAATATATAATCGGTTTAAATTTAGGAGGCTTTTTATGGAATTACCTGGTATTAAAAAAGACCATAAGACATTAAGTGAAAGGGTTAAAAACTATTTATTGGATAGTATTTTAAATCAACAAAAATATTTGCCGGGAGATAAAATAACCGAGACTAAAATTGCAAAAGAATTGCAAGTTAGTCAAGCACCTGTCCGTGAAGCTATTCGTGATTTAAAAATGATGGGTTTTATTGAGAGTGAACCATACAAAGGAAGTCATGTAAAACAAGTAACGGCTAAAGAATTATTGGATTTATATGATGTAAGGATTAATCTAGAGACACTTGCAGTAAGGCGAGCTCTTCAACGCATAACCGAAAAAGAGATAGCGTATTTAAAATCATTAATTGATAAAATGGCTAAAACATCTCAAAAAAATGATTATGTAAAACAAACTGAACTTGACGGTAGATTTCATAATAGTATAATTGAGTTTTCGGATAATATTATTTTAGTTAAAGTTTGGAATAATTTGGGAGTTGAATATTGGACTTGGCTAGGGCTTAAGTTTTTAAAAGATAACCATAAATTTGACTTTATTGATCAAGTTTCACGCCATCAAGAAATTTATTCTGTGATTAAAGATAAGGATGTAGAAAAAGCTGTTTTAATGGTAAAAAAGCATTTTAATGAGGTTAAAGAAATGTTAATAGAAATTGGGGATTTGTAATTGGATATCAGTAGTGAATCATAATCGATTATATATAATATTTAAAAAATTTCCATTTTTAATTGATTGTAAATAGAAACTCAGATACTATTGTTACTAAGTCTTGGAGGTGATATTAAGGGTATTAAAGTATAACACATAAAGTAGTATTGTCTTAGTCAATTTTGGATTAACTAAAATCTAAAAAAAGGTGTGGTAAAAAATGAGAAAATTCAATTTGTTAATAATATTGGGTTTATTAATTTTTGCTTTTGCTAGTGTTGGATATGCTGCAGAAATATATACTTTATCTTTTGGTCATGGAGTTATGAGTAGTCATCCAACACATTTTGGGGCTCTAAGGGTAAAAGAGCTAGTAGAAGAACGTTCAGATGGTCGGCTGAAGATTGATATATCCTAACCGACAATTAGGTGAAGAAAGAGAAATGGTTGAAGGGTTGCAGATGGGTACTATAGATATCACATCAGTGTCTACTGGGCCTTTAGGAGGGTTTGTGCCAGAAATCGGGGTAGTAGATTTACCTTTTCTATTTAAAAATAATATTCATGCCTATGGTGTCTTAGATGGACCAATTGGGGAAGAATTACTAGATAAGTTTTCAGAAAAAGGTATTTATGGAGCAGCATTCTGGGAAAATGGGTGGCGACATTTGACAGCTAATAAGGCTATTAATAAACCAGAAGATTTAGAAGGTTTAAAGATACGTACTATGGAAAACAAGGTTCATATGAATGCTTTTAAAGAGATGGGGGCTAGTCCAATCCCTATGGTATGGGGCGAAGTATATACTAGTTTAAACCAGGGGGTAATTGATGCTCAGGAGAACCCAATTACTGTAATTTATACCAACAATCTATTTGAAGTTCAAGGTTATACTATGGAGACAGGACACCTTTACAGTCCTCATGTAGTTCTTGTCAGTCAAGTAAGTTTAAATAAATTACCTGAAGATTTACGAAAAATATTAATAAATACGATTAAAGAGGTAACTGTTTATCAACGTAGTAAGAGTATAGAAATTGAAGTTAGTCAGAAAAAATTACTTGAAGAAAAAGGAATGAAGGTTTTAACTGTTGATAAAGCACCATTTCAGCAAGCAGTAGAACCTGTATATAAGAAATATGCAGATAAATTCGGTGAGGAATTAATTAACAGAATTGTTACAGCAGGTGGTAAGAAAGCAATTGATTTCTGATTTGTGATTATTCTCTAGTTAGTAAATAAAACTACCACTTGATATTTAAAAATAATTTATCAAGTGGTAGTAATTATTTGTTCTTTTTTAAGATGAAATTAGGGGGTGTTTATATGCTTAAAAAATCTAACGAATTATTAAAAGAAAAGCATCCTATTATTTGGGTATTAGAAACATTTTGGGGATGGATTAGTAGTTTTTTTGAAGGATTAATTATTTTATTGATGAGTTTTTTAGTAGTAATGACTTTTGTTAAGGTGTTCTATCGATATGTATTGAACAATCCAATTACTTGGGCTTCAGAATTATCACGTTATTTATTTGTTTGGATTACATTTCTTGCTGCCTGGTTTGTCTTTAAAAAGAGAGGACATTTGGGGTTAGATGTTTTAGTGATTGCATTGTCAGAATCAGTTCAAAAAGTTATTTTGCGTGTAGGCGAATTGATTATTTTAGTATTTTTGTTATTTGTTTTAAAGATAACACCTGATTTCCTGGATATGACATTTTGTCAAACTTCTCCTTCATTAGGATTATCAATGAAATATATTTATGCTTCTTTTCCTGTGTTTTCAATCCTTGTAATAGGAGAAATTTTATTAGGTTGGATTAATCCTGAGCGAATTTCTTTTGAGACAACATATAAGGAAATTAAAACAAATGATAAAGTTAATTGATCTGAAATGAATCTATTTGTATTGAAGAAAGGAGTTAATAATGACACTTCCTTTATTTGTAAGTTTTGTAATATTAATTTTTCTTAATGTACCAATAGCATTTAGTTTAGCAATTTCATCATGTGTTGCTTTATATTTTGGAGGTTTTCCATTAAATGTAGTTATACAGCGTATGGTTACTGCTGCTGATTCTTTTTTATTGCTTGCAATACCATTCTTTATATTAGCGGGTAATATAATGAAAGATGGCGAGATTTCTAAAAAGCTTATTAATTTTGCGGATTCATTAGTAGGATTTATAACAGGAGGTTTGGCTCAGGTGAATATAGTTACTAGCATGTTCTTTGCAGGTATTACAGGAGCTGCTGTAGCAGATACTTCTGCTGTGGGTTCTGTACTTATTCCTCCTATGGTTGAGCGTGAATATGATGCTGATTTTTCTGGGGCTGTCACAGCAGCTTCTTCTGTTATCGGTGTTATTATTCCTCCTAGTATTCCAATGGTTGTATATGGAGTTGTAACTGGTGTTTCAGTTGGAAAGATGTTTATGGGTGGTTTAATTCCTGGGATTCTTGTTGGGGTTATTATGATGATAGCTAGTTATGTAATATCTAAAAAACGTGGGTATCCTTCAGGAAAGTCGTTAAGTATAAAAAATATATTAGTTAATTTCAAGGAAAGTATTTTAGCTCTTATTATGCCCTTGATAATTGTAGGCGGTATTTTTTCAGGTGTATTTACACCGACAGAAGCGGCAGTTATTGCAGTGATATATTCTCTCATTATTAGTTTGTTTGTCTATCGCACAATTAAAATTAAAGATTTACCTAGAATTATTCTAGAATCTGCTTATACTACTGCTGTTGTAATGTTAATGTTAGTAGCTGCTTTCCTCTTTAGTTGGATTATTACGCGTGAAAGAATTCCAGTGCAAATTGCCAACTTTCTTACTACATTGGCTTTGAATCGCACAGTGGTTTTAGTATTAGTATCTATATTTTATATAGTAGCAGGAACTTTAATGGATTTAACAGCAAATATTATTCTCTTAGTTCCAGTTTTGTTTCCAGCTATCCAGAATTTAGGAGTTGATCCAATCCATTTTGGTTTAATTACAGTAGTTGCTTTAGCAATTGGTTTAGTTACTCCACCAGTAGGAGCGTGTTTGTTTGTTGCCTCTGAAATATCTAATACATCAATAGTACAACAAAGTAAAGCCCTTATTCCTTATATTATTAGTTTAGTATTAGTATTAATATTATTAATATTAATACCTGAGATTTCAGTTTTTATTCCAAATCTATTTTCTTAACATAAGAATTTTATTTTTTGTGGTAGAAAGATGCTGGCATATAGTTAATTATGCTAAGTTAATTAAGGGCGTTTACTAAAACAACATATATAAAGAATAAATAAACAAATATAATTGTGGTTAATATTCAAGAACAAAAAAGAATCCTTAAATTTAGGAGGGAATAATGATGAGTAAACCAAAGGTCTATGTTACAAGAAGGTTGCCGCAGAAAGCCCTTGATATGATTAGTGCTGAATGTGAGATGGAAGTGAATCCATATGATAGGGTCTTAACTAAAGAAGAATTAGCTGAGGCAGTTAAGGGTATTGATGGACTCTTATGTCTATTAACTGACACTATTGATGAGGATTTACTGGATGTTAATCCAGCTCTTAAAGTTATTGCTAATTATGCAGTAGGCTATAATAATATTGATATTAAGGCTTGTACAGAGAGGGGTATCCCAGTATCAAACACACCAGGTGTTTTAACAGATACAACAGCTGATTTTGCCTGGACATTATTAATGGTAACAGCCCGCAGGGTGGTAGAAGCAGACCGTTTTACCCGTGCCGGTAAATATAAAGGCTGGGGGCCGATGATGTTTCTTGGTGGAGATATATATGGCAAGACTCTAGGTGTAATTGGTATGGGGCGTATTGGACAGTCTTTTGCTAAAAGGGCCAGGGGCTTTAATATGAATGTTATATATTATGATGCCTATAGAAGAACCTCTGAAGAAGAAAAAAAATGGGGTATAAAATACAAGGAAATAGATACCCTTTTAGAAGAAGCAGATTTTGTGAGTCTTCATGTACCACTGATTCCAGAGACAGAACACCTAATAGGTGAAAAAGAATTAAAATTAATGAAAAAGACTGCTTATTTAATCAATACAGCGCGAGGTCCAATTGTTGATGAAAAAGCCTTGATGGAAGCCTTAAAAAATGGCGAAATAGCAGGTGCCGGTTTAGATGTATATGAGGAGGAACCTGAACTTGCTTCTGGACTAACAGAACTGGATAATGTGACACTGGCACCACACATAGCGAGTGCCAGTATTGAAACGAGGACTAAAATGGCTGAGATGGCAGTTGAAAACCTGTTGGCTGGGTTAAAAGGTCAAGATATGTCCAATATAATTAATAAAGAAGTATTCAAATAAATAATTAAATAAAAAAAGCATCTATTTGTGTTAAAATTAAAGCAGATAGATGCTTTTTGTTTATGTTTATCTTCTTTTTTTATAACTTATGCAGGAAATTTGTTGAATTTATTTAATAATAAATAATGAGAAAATAAATAATAAGAATAAAAAAGGGGGAGACTATTTTGATAGAAGAAGTAAAAATAAGAACAAAAAACCAGGTTGAGTTTATCGATATAACTACTATAGTCAGGGATATTGTCAGTAAAGATGAAGTTAATGATGGTATAGTAGTAATATACGTACCCCATACTACTGCTGGTGTGACAATAAATGAAAATGCGGACCCAGATGTGGTAAAGGATATGACTAAAGAGATAAATGAAATTGTTCCCTTTGACGATGATTATTTCCATCTAGAAGGTAATTCGGCAGCCCATATAAAAGGTAGTTTGATAGGATCGTCTGAAACCATAATAATAGAAAACGGAGCCCTTGTATTAGGCCGCTGGCAGGGGATATATTTTTGTGAATTTGATGGTCCAAGGAAGAGGAAATTATACATTAAGATAATTTCTAATTAGTGTCTTTTAAATTATTTTGTGCTATCCCCAAAAAAGTTCTTGACAGTCTGGCAAGATGATGTTAGAATGTATCTTGTCGTCACAAAAGATGGTGATAGACAACGCTGTCATTTTAAAATTTCCTTGACAGGAAGAGATAGAGATGTTAAGATATATCTTGTCGCCGCTAAAAGCGGTAAAAAGTTGGAACTGATAAGTAGATTATGATAAAAGACTATTTATGAAAAAACTACTTGACAGTAATCGACAGAGATGATAAGATGTAAAACGTCGCTGTTAACAGCACTTGGAAAATGATTTTTGAAATAAAATAAAACTTCTTGACAAGTGAGGTTAAAAGTGATAAGATATAATTCGCTGACAGATAATAAAAAGTCAGTGAGATAAACAATTAATGTTCCTTGAAAATTGAACAACAAGCAATGACGCAAGTGCGAGCCTTTTTTAAATAAAAGGCAAGTATCCAAAAGAGTTCAAAAGTATTCAAAGAGTCACAAATAATCTATTAAAATTTTTAATGGAGAGTTTGATCCTGGCTCAGGACGAACGCTGGCGGCGTGCTTAACACATGCAAGTCGAACGACCCGCCTTAACAGAATCCTTCGGGATGAAGATAAGATCCGGGTAGTGGCGGACGGGTGAGTAACGCGTGGAGAACCTGTCTCTCAGTCAGGGATAACCTGGCGAAAGCCGGACTAATCCCAGATAGCCTTAAGAGTAAGCATTTACACTTAAGTAAAGGTGCCTAGGCATCGCTGAGAGGTGGCTCCGCGTCGGATTAGCTAGCTGGTGAGGTAATAGCTCACCAGGGCAACGATCCGTAGCTGGTCTGAGAGGACGATCAGCCACACTGGGACTGAGACACGGCCCAGACTCCTACGGGAGGCAGCAGTGGGGAATCTTCCGCAATGGGCGCAAGCCTGACGGAGCAACGCCGCGTGAGTGATGAAGGCCTTCGGGTCGTAAAGCTCTGTCCTTAAGGAAGAACCGTCAATGCAGGAAATGGCATTGACCTGACGGTACTTAAGGAGGAAGCTCTGGCTAACTACGTGCCAGCAGCCGCGGTAATACGTAGAGAGCAAGCGTTGTCCGGAATTACTGGGCGTAAAGGGTACGCAGGCGGATAGGCAAGTCAACTGTGAAATATACCGGCTTAACCGGTAAGGTGCATTTGAAACTGCCTATCTTGAGTGCAGAAGAGGAGAGCGGAATTCCTAGTGTAGCGGTGGAATGCGTAGATATTAGGAAGAACACCAGTGGCGAAGGCGGCT